>JACWEI010000028.1 GCA_014653625.1 Pelagibacterales bacterium SAG-MED39 | reverse complement strand
ACGAAATCATATCAGGTAAATTAAACGAACATTTTCCTTTAAAAGTTTGGCAAACTGGCTCGGGCACACAGACAAATATGAATGTAAATGAAGTTATAGCAAACAGAGCTATAGAAATACTTGGGGGAAAAAAGGGTACAAAAAAACCAGTACATCCTAATGATCATGTAAACAAATCTCAGTCAACAAACGATGTGTTTCCAACTGCAATGCACATAGCAATAGCTTTAGAGGTTGAAAGTAAACTATTACCGTCACTAAATTTAATGAATAAAGAGTTAAAGAAAAAAGTTTCCAAATTTAAAAGTATTATAAAAGTTGGTAGAACACACCTACAAGATGCAACTCCATTATCCCTAGGACAAGAATTTTCCGGTTACCAGTCTCAACTTCAAGACTGTATTTTTAGAATTAAAAACGCTTTAAATGAAATTTATTTTTTAGCTCAAGGTGGGACAGCAGTGGGTACAGGAATTAATAGTAAAAAAGGATTTGACAAAAAAATTATTCAAGAGATTAAAAAAATTACAAAATTACCTTTTAAACCAACTAAAAATAAATTTGCAGCCTTAGCTGCACATGATGAAATTGTAAATTTTTCAGGAACTCTTAATACTACAGCAGTTTGTTTGATGAAAATTGCAAATGATATAAGATTTTTAGGTTCAGGTCCAAGAGCAGGATATGGTGAACTAATTTTACCAGCAAACGAGCCCGGTTCATCGATTATGCCTGGAAAAATAAATCCAACACAGTCTGAAGCGGTTACAATGGTTTGTGTAAAAGTAATAGGAAATCATAATGGAATCACTATGGCTGGATCTCATGGACACTTTGAACTTAATGTTTTCAAACCACTAATTGCACATAACATTTTACAATCAATTGATTTGTTAGCAGATAGTATAAAAAATTTCTCTTTATATTGTATTAAAGGGTTAAAAGCTGACAAGAAAAAAATTAAAGAGTATCTAGATAACTCATTAATGTTAGTCACAGCGCTTGCGCCATTCATTGGTTATGACAATGCAGCTAAAATTGCAAAAACTGCTTTGAAAAATAAAACGACTTTAAAAACTGAGGCTTTAAAGTCAGGTTTGATTAGTGAAAAAAAATATAATGAGATTATTGTTCCTAAAAGAATGATTTATCCTGCGTAAATATTAAAAAAATTATTTACAAAATTTTTAAATTTTATTTTATTAAATTTTCTATTAGTTCTTAAATTGAAATTATTGATAAACTCATCTACTTCAGCAAAATTTTTACCATCAATTTCTACATTATCAAAACTAATTTCTTTAAGATTAAAATCGAAGATAAAGTCGAATTGAATTTCTTTTAACGCTTTTCTTAAACTTTTTTTTACTTGAAATGATTTATAAAAATGTTCATTATCATTAACATCAATTAAGACTTTGCCAATAAGATTGATTTTTTCTTTATCCATGTTCAATATTGCTTTTTTTAAAGTAATCATCAAATCGTCTTTCCATAATATTGTTGAGTCATCTAAATTAATTTCACCATTTTCAATTCCAATTTTCAAAAGTAAATTATTTAACTCATTAACATTAACAATGTCTTTGATATTAAAATCAATATTTATATTGAGGTTTAAGTTGTTAAGTATCTCGGAACTAATTATGTCATATAATATTGAGTCACTATCAAATAGTTTTTTTGTACTCAGACCTTCATTATTAAAATTTGCATAAAAATAAAATGGTTTAAAATCTAATTTACCATAATAGTCATTTTTTTTATTGTCAGATTTAAAATCTAATGAATTTTTTCTTATTTCGTAATTAAATGATGAACTATCATTTAATAAATAAATTTCTAAAGAACCTTCTTTCACCATTTTTTCATTATAAGAAGTAATATTTTCTATATCTAATCTTAATTTTTTTGAACTAAATTTAAAAAATACTTCTTTATTAAATTTATCGTTTTCAATTAAAATTTTAAAAGGAATATTAAAAATTTCATTTCTAGATAAAAGAGAATTTTTCAGATTATTAAAATCAAAAAAGAATTTACTATTATAAATTTTATTTATA
>JACWEI010000027.1 GCA_014653625.1 Pelagibacterales bacterium SAG-MED39 | reverse complement strand
CTATACAAGGGGTCCATCCAAATGCAAAGGCCATTCCTATCAATATAGGACTATAAAAATTTGTATTTGTGTTAGTTTGGATCCTCTTTTCATAGTTTAAAAATTTTAAATTTAATATTCCAATAATATGAAGAGAAAGAATAATAATTACAAATCCAGCTGCAATTCTAAGCTCATATGAATTTTGAAGTAATACTTGACCTAAAAAAGTTGAGGCTGCTCCAAAAATTATAAATACTATTGAGAATCCAATTGTGAATAAAAATATTGGAATTAAATTTACGCTTTTTTTTTCTAATAAATCATTCATTGAATTACCTGAAATGTAAGAAATATATCCTGGTATTAAAGGTAAGACGCATGGAGATAAAAAACTAATTAACCCAGCTCCTAAAGCTATAAATAATTCAATCATTATTTTTCTTTTATAACATTCAATTTTTGTTCACCTAAATCTTCCACTTTTAAAATCATTTGATCTCCATCTTTTAGATAATCGGGTGGGTTCATTCCCATACCTACTCCAGCTGGCGTGCCCGTTGTGATTATATCCCCAGGCATTAATGTCAAAAATTGACTGATATGTGAAATTAAAAAATCAAAATTAAATATCATTAGACTTGTATTTCCTGTTTGCCTTCTTTTTCCATTAAGATCTAAAGATAGATTTAAATTGTACAAATCTTTTATTTCGTCTTTTGTAACCAAATATGGTCCTAAAGGTCCAAAAGTATCACCAGATTTTCCCTTTACCCATTGACCGCCTCTATTTTTTTGCCACTCTCTTTCACTAATGTCATTACAAATACAGTAGCCTAAAATAAATTTTTGAGCCTCTTCTTCTTCCACATTTTGAACTTTACCCCCTATTACAACTGCTATCTCTACTTCGTGATCTAAGGCTTTAGAAGATTTTGGTATAATTACATTATCATATGGCCCTACTATACAATTTGGTGATTTATTGAAAACTATTGGTTCTTTTGGTGCGTCTGAATTCGTTTCGTCTGCATGAGCTTTATAGTTTAAACCGATAGCAAAAAAGTTTGTAGGTTTTGTTATACAAGACCCTATTCGACTTTTACTTTTTATTATTGGAAGAGATTTCAAGTCTGTTTTTTTAATTTTATCTAAAGTTTCAAAATTCAGATTTTCGGGATTAAAATCTTTAATATGTTTTGATAAACTTCTAATTATATTTTCACCATCAAGAACAGCTGGTATTTCTTTACCAACATCACCAACTCTTAATAATTTCATTTAATTAACCTTTGATACCTAGGTGTGTGTACTTAACATTTAAATAGTCTTTTATTGCCATGGAGCCACCTTCCCTACCATATCCGCTTTGTTTGATTCCTCCTGGAGTAGTAAATCTCTTATCAGGGGACCCCCCTAGTATTGCCCAACAATTAATTGCATCTGATATTGTAAAAAAGATTTCAATAACAGGATCTTCAAGAGTAGGAAAATTAATTTTAAAACAAGCAGCTGATAAAGTTCAAAGAGTAACAATGGAGTTAAGTGGTCACTCACCCTTTATTGTTTTTGATGATGCAGATGTTAAAAAAGCTGCAGATATGGCAATTACTGCAAAATTTAGAAATAATGGTCAAGTATGTATATCTCCTAATAGATTTTATATTCATGAAAAAAAAAAGGATGAGTTCGTAAATTTATTTGTAAAGAAAACTAAAAAATTGAAAATTGGTAATGGTATGGATCCAAATATACAATTAGGTCCCCTTACAACTCAAAAAAGATTAAGCGAAGTTGAGACTCTCGTAGAAAAAACAAAAAAAGAGGGAGCAAAAGTTTTATTAGGCGGAAAGAGACCAGCAGGTTTTAACAAGGGTTTTTTCTTTGAACCAACTGTATTTGATGATGTAAAAGATAATTTTACTATTATGAAAGAAGAACCTTTCGGACCATTAGTTCCAATGCTTTCTTTTAAATCTTTTGATGAAGTAATAGAACGAGCAAATAATCATGAACTTGGATTGTGTAGTTACGTTTGTACAAACTCTATGGAAACTGCTCATTTAGCTTCAGAGCAACTTGAGACAGGATCAGTAGCAGTAAATACTGGTTTTGTTGCAATTGCAGAGGCTCCATTTGGAGGAATCAAACAAAGCGGATATGGTAGGGAAGGTGGCTCCATGGCAATAAAAGACTATTTAAATGTTAAGTACACACACCTAGGTATCAAAGGTTAATTAAATG
>JACWEI010000026.1 GCA_014653625.1 Pelagibacterales bacterium SAG-MED39 | reverse complement strand
TCAAATAAATATGATCCAGATTTATTAGAAATCGTTAATTCAGCCAATGTAGCTTGTGGTTACCATGCTGGGGATGAAGAAACTATGAATCAAGTAGTAAAAATTTCAAAAATTAATGGAGTAAGCATTGGTGCACATCCCTCTTTTAAAGACCCAGAAAATTTTGGTAGAGAAAGAATGAATCTTTCTGAAAATGAAATTAGAAAATTAATAATTGATCAGTACGAAATTCTTCAGAAAATAGCTTTAACTTACGGTGAGATAGTGTCACATGTAAAACCTCATGGAGCATTAAATAATATGGCTTGTGAGGATATTGAGTTAGCCACAATATTAGCCAAAACTATTAAGGATATTAATAAAGACATAATATATCTAGTGCCTACAGGGTCAAAAATGCAAAAGGCAGCAAATAAATTTGATATGAAATTTGCGTGTGAAATATTTGCGGACAGAAATTATGAGGATGATGGCAATCTTGTATCAAGAAAAAAATCTCATGCATTAATTACAGACCCTGAACAAGCAAAAAAACATGTGTTAAAAATGGTTCAAACTCAGTCACTTAATTGTCACAGCGGGAAGCAAATACCTTGTGAAATTGACTCTGTGTGTATACATGGTGATAATCTAAGTTCATTAGCCACAGCTAAATCAATAAAAAAAAATTTAATTGAAAATGGCTTAGAACTTAAAACTTTAAACAAAATGAAAAAATTTATTTAATATGAAAAAAGTAATTTTAACTTTCTCTATGTTCCTTTTAATTACTGGAAATGTATTTTCAGCAGGTTCTAGTAGTGATGAAGATAGTGCGAAAACTAAATCAAATTATGAAAAAGCTGTAACTCTTATAAAGGTAGCAAAAAAAAATGAGAAAAAAGGAAAAGTAGAAAAAGCAATTAAAGAATATGCAAAAGCACAGAAGCTATTGATAGAGTCAAACGATAAAACACCTAACGATGCAGATACCTTAAATTATTTGGGTTTTACAACTCGAAAACTTGGTGATTTCGAAAATGGAGAAAAATATTATCTTCAGGGTTTAGACATTGATCCAAATCACAAAGGTATTAATGAATATCTTGGTGAATTATATGTAGCAACAAAAAGACATAATCTTGCTATTGAAAGATTAGAAGTTTTAAGAAGTTGTAATTGTGAAGAGTATGAACAATTAAAAGCTGTAATTGCTGGGGAACCCTCTAAATATTAGCTTAAATTTTTTACCATTTGTTCTGGCATCCACAAAGCAATTTCAGGAAATATAACTACAAGTATTACTGCTAAAACCATTAATAAAAATAATGGAAAAGCACTTTTAGCAATATAGCCCATATCTTTATTTGCCATTCCTTGAAGTACAAATAAATTAAATCCAACAGGAGGAGTAATTTGTGCCATTTCAACGACAATAACTAAAAAAATACCAAACCAAATCATATCAAAACCAGCTTGTCTTATCATTGGCTCGATTATTGCCATTGTTAGTACAACGGCAGATATGCCATCAAGAAACATTCCTAAAATAATATAAAAAATCATCAAAACCAAAATTAAAACATAAGGAGAGAGCTCCATGCCCTGTATCCATATTGCTAAATTTCTTGGTAATCCTGTAAAACCCATTGCTAAAGATAAAAAAGTAGAACCAGCTAAAATAAATGCAATCATGCATGATGTTATAGTTGCACCTAATAAAGATGATCTAAATGTTTCTAAAGTTAAACTTTTTTGGAAGTAAGATAGAATTAAAGCGCCCACAACACCTAATGAAGCCGCTTCAGTTGCGGTTGCTATACCGGTATATATAGACCCTATAACTGCAGAAATAAGTAGTATTACTGGTAAAAGTTGTCTTGATCTCTTTATTTTTTCTAAAAAAGAATATTCTTCAATAATTTTTGGCATTTCTTTCTTGTTAATCAATGACCAAATAATAACATATGACATAAATATAAGCGCAATCATTATCCCTGGAATAATTCCTGCTATAAATAATTTTGCAATAGACTCTTGAACAGCTACACCATAGATTATTAAAATAATTGATGGAGGTATTAGTAATCCTAAGGTACCTGAGCCAGCTAGGCTACCTAATAAAATTTTTTCTGGGTAATTTCTTTTTCTTAATTCAGGTATAGACATTTTTCCAACTGTAGCTACAGTTGCTGCTGATGATCCTGATATTGCAGCAAATAAAGCACATCCAACAATATTTACATGAATTAAACCTCCTGGAAGCTTTTGCATCCAAGGAGAAAGGCCTTTAAATAAATTTTCTGAGAGCTTAGTTCTAAAAAGAATTTCACCCATCCACACAAATAAGGGCAATGCAGTTAAAGTCCATGATGATGATGTTCCCCATATAGTTGTTG
>JACWEI010000025.1 GCA_014653625.1 Pelagibacterales bacterium SAG-MED39 | reverse complement strand
ACAATTCACTATAAAGATGCTAAAAATAAAAAAGAAAAAATTCTGTTGAAAAAAAAGTCAGAAATATCAGAAGAAATAGTAGATAGAATTGTCACTCAAATTAATTAATGGCTAAAGTACTGATAAGAAAATTAGATCCTGCCGTAAAATTACCTAAATACAAAACTGATGGTGCTTCTGGAATGGATATTATGGCTTTTTTAAATAAACCAATAAATATAAAATCAAAATCATCTACTATAATTCCTACCGGGTTTTCTCTCGCTTTCTCTAAAGATTATGAAATTCAAATAAGACCAAGGTCGGGGCTAGCTGCAAAAAATAATATTACTGTTTTAAATACACCAGGCACTATAGACAGTGATTATAGGGGTGAAATTAAGGTTATTATTTATAATCATGGAGATAAAGATTTTAGTGTAAATAATGGTGATCGTATTGCACAAATGATATTGACGCCAGTGATTAAAATAGAGTTAGAAGAAACAAATGATTTGCCTGAAACAGTAAGAGGAGAGGGTGGATTTGGGTCTACGGGCAAATGAATTCTGAGCTAGATAAAAATCAGATCGAAAGATTTTCAAGACAAATTATTTTAAAAAATATTGGTCCCTTAGGTCAAAAAAAAATAATTAGATCTAAAGTATTAATTATTGGTATGGGAGGCTTAGGGTGCCCTGTTGCAGAGTTTTTAACAAGGGCTGGTATTGGTTTTCTAGGAATCGTAGATTATGATAATGTTGAGTTATCAAATATACATCGTCAAAGTCTTTACTGCACTAAAGATTTAAAAAAATCTAAAGTAATGATTGCAAAAGAAAAATTAAAAAAAATAAACCCTAAAATAAAGGTTAATTGTTACAAAATCAAAATTAATAAAAATAACTATAAAAAAATAATAAAGAAATATGATTATATTGTAGACGGTTCTGATAATTTTAAGACTAAATTTTTAATAAATGATTTTTGTAAAATATCAAAAAAATTTTTAGTGACAGGAGCTATAAGTAAATTTGATGGACATATTTTTACCTTCGATTTTAAAAATAAAAAAACACCTTGCATAAGAAGTTTTTTTCAAGAAAAAGGAGTCTCAGATGATATATTGGATTGCGAACATGAGGGAGTTTTAGGAACAGTAGCTGGTATTATTGGTACTATCCAGGCTAATGAAATTTTAAAAAAAATTTTAAATATTGGTAAAAATTTAAATGGTAATATTTTAATTTTAGATTTATTAAATTTAAATTTTAGAAAAGTTAAATTTAAAAAATTAAAAAATGTTTAAACTAATAAATTTTAAAAAAAATCTAATAATTATCTTCTCTTTATTTTTTTTTTCAGTTTCTAGTGCAGAAGATGTCTTTCTTTCTCTTAAAAAAAATAAGGTCAATGTTAGATATGGTCCAAGCTTTGACTCTCCGATTAAATTTATCTATAAGAAAGTTAATTTGCCAATTAAACAAATAGACAAAAAAGAAAACTGGAGAAGAATTATAGATATTAAAAATAATAGTGGTTGGATTCACTGGTCACAGTTAAAACCAACAAATTCTATCATTTCACTTAATGATAAAATTTTATTCAAATATCCATCAATTTTTTCTAGACCACTTGCAAATATTAGAAAAGGAAGAGTATTGGTTTTACAAAAATGTGAAAAAAAATGGTGTAAAATTAAAACAGATAAATTCAAAGGGTGGATTAAAACTGATAATATTTGGGGATCAATTAATTAAATCAGCTGATAAAGATTTAACAGTTAATTCATTCATCTTTGTTAAATGTGAATATTCATCATGATTTATGCCAATCTCTACCTTGGATTTTCCAGATTTAAATTTTTCAATTTGCTGATTATTTAATTTAAAATGAATGAATTGGACTGAAGATGCTTTGCCTTCTGCTGATGTTCTATCAACGTCCTTTTCTGGTACAGCTTCTACTATGTCTTCATTTATTTTCATAAAAACTTTTTCCTCTATACCTCCTACTTTACTTAAAAAAGTAGCTCTAGATATAGGATTATCAATTTCAAACATTAAAGTAGCTATTAATTCTTTACCATTTGGTATTAGAGGATTATATGCTGTAAGTTCATCATTTAATTGATCATCTCCACCTTTTTCTATGTAAAGCATTTCTTGAACTTGCGCTAACATTGTTTCATAACTTTCAAAATAAAATGTTGCATACGGCCCTACTGAAATTCTTCTGTCTTTTTTAAATTCAACAATTTTTTTTCTTAATATTTTTCTTTGTTTTGTATAGGTGTCCAAAGGCATGATATCACTTTTTTGGATTTCTCTTTTTTCTCTTGGCATAATCATAATCTATAACTTTTTGCTATAAGTTCGATGGGGTGTACTGCCTCATCATTAGAGATATTTGTGTCAGCCTCCAATTGTTTTAAATGCTTGCCTGCCAACGGACAGTCAGATGCCATATATTTATTATTTTTAGTTTTAATCTGTCTTGCAGCAGGTCTTCCAACTTTTTTTGCTAAATCGTGTGTATCCTTCATTACACCAAAGGTCCCTCCGTGACCTGCACATCTTTCTACAACATCAATTTTAGCATTAGGTATCAAGTTTAACATATCCCTTGCTTTAACACCCATATTTTGAGCTCTCGCATGACATGCATGATGAACTGTTACACCACCGTCAATTTCTCGAAGACCTTCGGCTAATCCCTCGTTTTTAGATATATCGACTATATATTCGTCAATATCCATTACATTTGATGATAATTTTTTTACTTCATCACTATTAGGCAA
>JACWEI010000024.1 GCA_014653625.1 Pelagibacterales bacterium SAG-MED39 | reverse complement strand
TGTCTATGCCAGCAATCATTTCTAAAATCTTTCTTAAAAATTTATTCTTTATATTTGAGGCCCAGTTAATAAATTTTGAAAACATTACACCAATTTTTGAATTTCTATCAATTTCTGCCAATTGTCTTGGTACAGCTGGCAATTGCCCCAATTTTTTTTGTGCTGTTCTATATCTCAACATTAAATGAGGAAAATCTAAATTAAAATCATGTGGCGGTACGTATGGGCATTTCGTCATAAAACACATATCACAAAGTGTGCATGCATCAACTACAGGTGCAAATTGTTTGCTTGATAAACTTTCTACATCCTCATTTTTTGACTCATCTATCATGTCAAAAAGTTTAGGAAATGAATCACAAAGATTAAAACATCTTCTACAACCATGACAAATATCAAAAACTCTTCTCATCTCTGAATCTAATTTTTCAGGATTTAAAAAATCAGGATGTTCAAAATCAATTGGATGACGAATAGGTGCTTCTGTACTACCTTCTTTACTCATATTTAATTTTATAAATTTTAGATTTTAGTGGGTGATTATCACCCACTAAATAATCAAAGATTAGCTAATAGATTCTAAAGTTTTTTGGAATTTACCAGCATGTGATTTTTCAGCTTTTGCTAAAGTTTCAAACCAATCAGCAATTTCTTCAAAGCCCTCTTCTCTTGCTGTTTTTGCCATACCAGGATACATGTCTGTGTATTCATGTGTTTCACCTTGTACAGCTGAAGCTAAATTAGCTTTAGTTTCACCAATTGGTAAACCTGTAGCAGGATCTCCCACTTCTTCTAAATACTCGAGATGTCCATGAGCATGACCTGTTTCACCTTCGGCAGTTGATCTAAATACTGATGCAACATCATTATATCCTTCAATGTCCGCTTTTTGAGCAAAGTAAAGATATCTTCTGTTAGCTTGGCTTTCACCAGCAAATGCTGCTTCTAGATTTTCTTTTGTTTTAGTTCCTTTTAATGACATTTTAATCTCCTTAATTAATGAAACAAATATATAATCATTCTAAATTGCTTGTCAACAGTTTAGAATAGTTATAATTAAGGTTATAAGTTATTGAAATTACTGTATTAATTTTGATTTTGATTATCACTCGCAACTTTAATCAAAACTTCAACTGATTTAATTTTTTTTTCAGTGATATTTTTTTTAATTCTAATTTCTTCAATATCCTCATTATTGCAATCAATTAATTGGTTTGTATCTTCATCAAAAAAATGGTGGTGATTAGTTATATTTGTATCAAAATAACTTTTGTCACTATTGATTGAAATTTCTTTTAAATACCCTTTATCCTTAAAAGCATGAACAGTATTATATACTGTTGCTAAAGAAATTTTCTCATTAAGTTGCTCTGAAATAATTTTCGCAAGATCATTAATTGTAAAGTGAAAAGTTTTTTCTTTATTAAATAGAACTTCACAAATTTTAAGTCTTTGCTTTGTTGGTCTCAGTCCCGATGACCTTAATTTATCAATAAATTCAATGTTTTTTAGCATTCTTACTTATAATAATTCTAAACTATATGTATATTATAATTTGATAAAATCAAGTATTAAGGGTGTTCAATTTTATGAAAAAAAACTCCTATTCCTACGATGAATTAATAAAATGTGGAAATGGAGGTCTTTTTGGCCCAGGTAATGCAAAATTACCCCTTCCACCAATGCTTATGTTTGATAGAATTACAGAAATTAATGATAATAATGGAGCTTTTAATAAAGGCTCATTAATAGCTGAGTTGGACATAAAAGAAGACCTTTGGTTTTTTGATTGTCATTTCAGAGAGGACCCAGTAATGCCAGGTTGTCTTGGACTTGATGCTATGTGGCAATTAGTTGGTTTCTATTTAGGATGGATTGGAAACCCTGGAAAAGGAAGAGCACTAGGAGTGGGAACCGTTAAATTTACTGGAGAGGTTTTGCAAAACGTAAAGTTAGTAACATATGTAATAGATATGAAAAAAATTATGTCACCAGGTGGAACAACTGTTGGTCTAGCTAATGGGGTTGTTTTGGCAGACAATAAAAAAATTTATTCAGCTGATAGCTTAAAAGTAGGATTGTTTAAATAATGAGAAGAGTAGTTGTCACAGGTTTAGGTATTGTTTCTTGTTTGGGCAATAACCAAGAAGAAGTTCATCAATCTTTACTTAACTCCAAATCAGGAATTTCTTTCTCCGAGGAGTACAAAGAACATAATCTTAAAAGTCATGTTCATGGGAAGCCTAAAATAAAACTTGATGACTATGTTGATAGAAAAACGATAAGATTTATGGGATCTGGTTCAGCTTACAACTATGTAGCTATGAAAGAAGCAATAAAAGACTCCGGTCTAGAAGAAAAAGAAGTAAGCAATTTTAAAACAGGTATTGTTATGGGTTCAGGTGGACCCTCTATAGAAAATGTAATTGTAGCAGCAGACAAAACTAGAGCTAAAACCCCAAAATTAATGGGGCCTTTTATTGTTCCAAGAACCATGGGAAGTACTGCCTCAGCAACTCTTGCTGTTCCTTTTAAGATTAAAGGAACCAACTATACAATGAGTTCTGCATGTGCAACAAGTGGGCACTGTATTGGTAATTCTATGGAGTTAATTCAAATGGGCAAACAAGATATTGTTTTTGCAGGAGGAAGTGAAGAAATACATTGGGCAATGACCGCTATGTTTGATGCAATGACAGCTTTGTCATCAAAATATAATGATGCCCCCGAAACTGCGTCTAGAGCTTACGATAAAACTAGAGATGGATTTGTAATTGCTGGTGGTGGTGGTGTTTTAGTACTAGAAGAATATGAGCATGCTAAGGCA
>JACWEI010000023.1 GCA_014653625.1 Pelagibacterales bacterium SAG-MED39 | reverse complement strand
GAGGTACCAATTACTGCATTAGTTTTTAATTCTGTCAATTTTTTTTTGTTATTTGTTATTAAAATTTCCCTTGGATCGTTTCTTTCTAAAAATGTATTTGTTTTGAGACCTTGAGTTTCTATTGCCGGCATATCTTTGAGAGCATGTACTGCTATATCAATTTTCTTATCTTTAAGTTCCTTTTCTATGCTTGTAGAAAATAAACCCTTACCCCCTACTTCAGATAACCTAACATCTTGGATCTGATCTCCTTTCGTATTGATTTCTTTAATAAAAATGTCTTCAGGCTTTAAATTGGTATTTTGAACAATTTTATCTTTAGCTGTTTGAGCATAAATTAACGCCAACTTGCTATTTCTTGATCCAATTATTATTTTTTTATTCATAAATAAAATTATTTCTTACTTGTATTGGGATTGTACAATTAATAAAAACAATTTGAATGAGTAAAAAACCCTTAATTCTAGGAATAGAGACTAGTTGTGATGAAACAGCCGCATCAATAATAACCGAAAATAAGCAAGGAAATCCTAAAATTTTATCCAGTATTGTTTCAAGTCAAGTTGATGTTCATAAAGAATTTGGAGGAGTGGTGCCTGAATTAGCGGCTCGTTCTCATATTGAAAAAATAGAATGGATCGTTCAAAAAGCTATTAATGAAAGTGGAAAAAAAATTAGTGAAATTGATGCTATAGCATCAACTGCAGGACCAGGTTTGATCGTGTGTTTGTCAGTTGGTTTAAGTTTTGGTAAAGCATTTGCAGCTTCAATAAATAAACCTTTCATAGCAGTTAATCATTTAGAAGGACATGCATTAAGTCCAAAATTAAGTTCTAATTTAAATTACCCATATCTTCTTTTATTAATTTCTGGGGGCCATTCTCAATTTTTAAAAGTTAAGGGACTCGGAGAATACAAAAGATTAGGAACAACAATTGACGATGCTTTAGGAGAAGCATTTGATAAAACTGCAAAACTTTTGGGAATTGAATTTCCAGGTGGTCCACAAATTGAAGTTTTGGCTAAAAAAGGTAACCCTAAAAAATATGACCTACCAAAACCTATTTTTAATAAGGGCGGGTGCAACTTGTCATTTGCAGGACTTAAAACTGCTGTTTTAAAAATAAGTAAAAATATTAAGACTGAAAAAGAAAAATTTGATTTAGCTGCATCTTTTCAAAGAACAATTGAGGAAATATTATATAAAAAAACAAAAATTGCTTTTAATGAATTTGAAAAACAAGATAACTTTAAAGAAAAAATATTTGTAGTAGCTGGAGGAGTGGCAGCAAATAAAAAAATTAGGTCTATGTTAACTAACCTCTGCAAAAAAAAAAATTATCAAAGTATATTTCCTCCTGTCGAATTATGTGGTGATAACGCAGCCATGATAGCAATGGTAGGATTAGAAAAATTTAAATTAAAACAATTTAATAATTTGGATTATCCAGCAAAACCAAGATGGCCATTAGATGAAAAAGCTGCTTTTCTCAAAGGTGCAGGAATAAAATTATAATGAGGTATTGGTTAATTAAGTCTGAGCCTAACGTTTGGTCAATAGATCAACAAAAGAAAGTTGGAAACAAGGGTGCAACTTGGGATGGGGTTAGAAATTATCAAGCAGCAAAAAATTTAAAAAATATGAAAAAAGGTGATCAGTGTTTTTTTTACCACTCAAATATCGGAAAAGAGATTGTGGGTATTGTTGAGGTGCTAAAAGAATATTATTTAGATAAGACGGACCCTACTGGTAGATTTGTAGCAGTAAAGGTAAGGTTTTTAAAAAAATTAAATAGACCCGTTACACTCTTTGAAATAAAGAAAAAAAAAGAATTAATGAGTCTGCCACTTATCAAACAAAGTAGATTATCTGTAATGCCGATAGATAACAAAAGCTGGAAAATAATAAATATAATTGGTAAAAATACAACGTTAAAACATTAACAATATGGTTATAAAAAAATTCAAAAACACTCAAATTTATAAATTTTTTTTGCTTTATATAATTAAGCCATTTTATAATATTATATGGGAGTACATAATAAATTTTCATGGAAAAATATTATATTTTTTGTGGTTTTTTAAAAAAAGAAAATTTATTGATTTAGAAAAAAATGACAAAAAAATAATTTACAACAATGAAGACTTTATTAAAATATCTCAAAAGATTTATGACTTTTGCTATCCAAATGTTTTAGAGGAGTCTCAAAGAGAAATTTTAACAGATAGTGAGATTACTAACCCAACCAACAGTGGAACTAAAAAATATAATAATTCTATTTTTCAAAAATTAGATCTAAATTTACAAAAAGAAGTTTATGATTTAGCAGAGTCTGAACTGTTAATTTCAACAGCTGCCAAATATCTTAACGTCTTTCCTATTTTAGATAAGTTAGATCTCTACCATAACATACCTAGAGACTTCGAAGATGTGCGTGGCGCTCAGCTTTGGCATAAAGATGATTTTGGTTATAAAAGTTTGGATTTGTTCATAGCTATAAGTGATATTAATGAAAATAATGGCCCTTTAAAAGTATTAGAGAAATTAAACAAATATGGTGTTTTTTTTAAAAGTGATCAAGAAAATAAAAAAAAAAATACTATGGGAGAAAGAGGTAAGATTTCAAATGATTACTTTGAGAATTTAAAAAACAATAAAGACTATAAAATAATAAGCCTTAAAGGGAAGAAAGGTACAGCTTTATTTATAGATAGTTTTACCTCATACCATAGAGGCGGCCACTGCTCTAAAGAGGATAGATTAATGTTAAGATTTTCTTATCAAACTCCTGATGCAGTAAGAGTTAAACCCAACAGAACTTTTCTTTTAATAACCTTTCTTTTTTTTGAATATTTTTTTGTCTTAATGATTTTTCTTTTTTTTGAATATTTTTTTGTTTTAATGACTTTTCTCTTTTTTTTATATTTTTTGACCATGATATTATTGAGTATTATATATCTAAAAAGCTTTTTCCAGCTTTAATTTTGCTTTAAAAATTTAGAATATTGAAAAAATTAAATTATTGTTCTAAAAAAAATTTAGATATTTCTTTAGCAACAAGTGCATATCCTTCACTACTATAATGATTTTTTCTTCTGAAGGGAAAAAGGCTTAAAGGATCACTGTGTTTTTTAAAAACTAATTTATCTATATCAATTACTCGAATATTCAAATCCTCCACTAAGTTAATTATTTTTTCTTTATTGTAAATGTTAACATGAGCCATTGTCTTATAATATCTTGGCAAATATACAAAAACAAGTTCTGAGTTATTGGTCTCTGAAAAGTCTTTTGCTTCTTTTACTATTTTTTTGAATTTTTTATATAAGTATGGTGGATGATCCATATTTATTATACCTAGTAACGTTCTGATATTATAAAGTTTTAACATTTTTTTAAAATCAAAATTATGAATTTCATCTATCATTTTATTGTTTTTAATTTTTTTTTTATGTTTTTTAGACACTCGTTCTAATCTTTCTATTAACTTTTTTTGATAAAGTTCATTTAAAACATTGTCCACTTCTTTTTGTCTTACTACTAAATTCTGAGAAAAATCTTTTTTGAGATAATTGGAAAAATTAAAACTTTTATAATTCATTTCTCT
>JACWEI010000022.1 GCA_014653625.1 Pelagibacterales bacterium SAG-MED39 | reverse complement strand
ATATTTTCTAAAAATTTTAAAAAAAATATTGGTTTAGTATCAAAAATTGGTGGAATTATACTATTAATTACTGGAATTTTAATATTAACTAATCAATTACAAGCTTTGGGATATTATTTATTAAATATTCTCCCTTTCTTACAAAACTTTGGGTAACATATTATGAAGATATATCAAATAGACTCTAGTGCCAGAAAAGATGGATCAACATCTAGAGCTTTAGCAAAAAAATTATTGGATAAAATAAAAAAACCAAGTGATGAAATTATTTACAGAGATTTAGATGACGAGATGGTTTTTGTGTCTGGACTTACGGAGTCTGGCATGAAGATTGACGTAAAAGACCAAACTGAACATCATAAAAAAATGTTTGAGCTTTCTGACAAACTTGTAAACGAACTTAAAGAAAGTGACATTATAATCATATCTGCACCAATTTATAATTATGGTCCACCTGCTACTCTTAAGGCATGGTCGGATCTTGCTGCAAGAGTAGGTGAAACTTTTAAATTTAAAGCTGACGGAAGACGAGAGGGGCTATTAAAAAACAAGAGAGCTTATTTGGTAATCACTTCAGGTGGTACAAAATTAAATAGTAAAGAGGATTTTTTAACCCCCTGGTTAAAATTTATTTTAAATTTTTTTGGAATTGAAAAAATTGACACTATATGTGCTGATCAAATGGCACTAGATTATGAAAAATCAATCAAAGATGCAGAGGAACAAATTAAAAATATTTCTTAAAGATTAAATTTTCTTTTTAAATGTTTTAACTTTCCTTCAGTACTATCATAATCAATATAACATCCTTGTAAAAATCGATTACCTTCATTAGCATTATAAGTAGTTCTGCCATGAAGTAATCTATAGTTATCCATCATTAGTAGATCCCCCTCGGAAAGTCTAAATTGTACCTTGTACTTATCTGAATTATAAAGTTCAGATATTTTTTTCCTTGCAGAATAGTACAAGTCTAATTTATCTGAGTCCATGAGTGGAACAAAATCTAATCGTGGACTAAACCTTACTTGTTTAAAATTTCCATTTTCATCTAGTTTAATCATTTCAGCCCAGTCTTCTAAAACAACGCTTTGATCAATGAATTGAAATCTAACTTTAATTTCGCATAAAATTTTATAATAATTTGGAAAATCTTTTTTAAGTTTTTCAGTAACAGTAAAACCATCAACTAAAGTTGATAAACCTCCTTTCACTTTATTTTCAATGCAATGCAACATTTGTATGCATGGTACAGGATTACGATATGGATTATCAGTATGTGGGGCTAGAGGGAGGGAAGTATAGGCTAAATCATTTGGGTTTGGTTTTGATTTTACGTTAAAAAATTCTCCAAAGTTTGTTCTTCTTACACTTCCAATTGAATTAGCAAAGTTTATTAAAAAATTATCTTTAGTAGGTACATTCTTAAAAATTACAAAACCATATTTGTAAAAATTTACTAAAGCATTGTACATTTCCTCTTTTTCAAACAAATTTTCTTTAAACTCGAAAATATTTAAATCATCTAAAGTAGAGTCCCATTCAATTTTTTTAATTAACTTTATAAAATTGTTATTAGAAAATTCTTCAATGAGCTCTTGTATAGATAGCTTAGTGGATGCTCCGTCGTTAAAGGTCACTTCAAGAAAATTGTTAGATAAATTTATATCATTAATCTTTATATTTTCTCGAATTTGAGTTGGATCAAACAGTCTTTGTTTGGTTTTGATATCAACAAATTTATCTCCATTAACTCTTTCTCTAAGCCAAAAAGGGTGAATCTCTTTTTTCACACCATGATTGTCTAAGTAGACCTTGTTATTATTTAATTCAATTTTCATTCAGTTATAAGATGATTATTTAAAATTAAGCTTTAATCAATAGTAATAAAATAGTATTAGTCTTTTGTGCCTATATTAAAATCCACAGAATATAAAATTTACTCTAAATTTTTAAATAATTTAGCAAGAAAACTTACGAGATTTTATTATTCAAAATTAAATAAACCCTTTCAGGTTTCAAATAAGAAAAGAGGAAGAGGTTATGATCCAGTCACAAGTGCTGACAAGGCTTTTGAAAAATTTATTAGAAAGGAGATATTAAAAAAATTTCCAAATCATCAGGTAAGTGGAGAAGAATTCGGTCAAAAAAAAACTAAAAGCGATTTCACCTGGATAATTGACCCAATTGATGGAACTAGATCTTTTGTAATAGGCAATCCTACTTGGAGTAATTTGATTTCTCTAAATTACAAAGATAATCCAGTCTTAGGTCTTGCTAATTTTCCTGTATTAAAAAAATATTACTTAAATACCTCAAATAAATTAGCTTTTATTGTTGAAGGAAAAAAAAGAAAAAAAATTAAAGTTAATAAAAAAGTTCCATTTTCAAATATTAAAGTCGCTGCTGCATTTCATGGTGGTATTTCTTTAAATCAGCAAAAAAAAATTCCAAAGATTTTAAAATTGATGCAATTTCCTTGTGTTGATGCTCTTAGTTATGCCCACCTCGCTGAAGGTAAGGTTGATGTAGTAATTCAATGTGGAAATAAAATTTGGGATATTCATCCTTTAATTCCAATTATTGATGCTGCTGGCGGAATAGTTTCTACTTGGAAAAATGAAAATGCAATTAAAGCTGGAGATATTTTAGTAACTACAAACAAGACTATTCACAAAAGGTTGCTTAAATTATTAAAGCCTGTGACTAAGTAGTTTTTCCTAGAGTATTTAAAAGAATAACACCAATTATAATTAGCAATATACCAATTATTCCATAAAGATTTGGCATTTGGTTGTATTTGATAACGCCAAATATCGCTATAGCAGTAATTGTTAAACCTCCGTAAGTAGCATAAGTAAAGCCGACTGGAATTACAGTCATTGCTTTTGAGAGAGAAAACAAACAAATGAACATAAAAAAAATACAAGCAAGAGAAGGATAAAGTATACTGAAACCTTCAGATATTTTCGCAAAACTGTTAGCACTCACGCCTGCTACAATTCCTATAAATAAAAAAATATATCCTGAAAAGAGACTCATTAGTAAAGCTATAATTATTTGGTAATTTTATCTACAAACTTTTTTGCTGCTGGACCAACTATAAAAGCTGCAGCTATTGCAATTGGAAGACCAACCACCCATGCTTTTAAGAACCTGTTTAAATATCCACTGTCCATACCAGTGTTTATATAAGTAATGATAAGGGTCATTATTAAACTCATACTAAAGCCCATAACTAATATAAATAAAAAGTTTGAATATTTTTTTGGAAACACTTTTTTTATTTCTATATTGAATATAGCAAAGCCTGACATTAAGTATAAATTTTGTCAGCTAAGCCATAACATAGAATGGCACTCATGATCGTAAAAATCAGCGGTGCAATAATTCCTTCATTAGATGTTTTTTCGTTCACACCTGTTTTATCGATTTTAATAGAATAAAAATTACATAAAAATATACATAAATTATTTATAAAAACCAAATTTAGAAAGCCCCAAGTATTTTCAAGACCATCAGGTCTCGTAAAGCCGACATATATAGACATTAAAAAAACGGCAAGCATAAATGCGCCAGCCATTCTAATCATTATTGCTCCACTTGGATCTATTCCAAATCTTTCCATGAAACTTTTAGTACTAAAAATAGTTTGGAATGCATAAACACCAACACCTATGAAGTGAACTAAATAAATTATTAAGTAAAATATATTATTAAATTTTTCTATCATTTTATTACGCGTTATAGTCCATAATTTGATCAGTACACTCAGTAAATTTATGAGGTTCAAAAAAATCATTCATTTGACCTAATTGATTATTAATATCAGCTTCGTTATTCGCTTTCCACCAACAAAACATTTGCATTGTATCTCCTGGCGTATTCCAAGTCATTTGACATGCTGCTGTTTCACCTGTCATTGATTTTATAATATCTTCCATTTTCATCGAAGCTACTGTTTCACTAAATTTATTTTTCATTTCTTTTGATTTAAAAGTATGAGTTACCATATAGTTTTTCATTTTTTCTCCTTAATTTAATATAAAGTTTGAACAACTTTTTTAACCCTTTCAGCTCCATTAGGAACTAACGACTCAACAAATGTGTGACATTTATCGGTTTTAACTTGGTCATATTTTGAACCGTAATGTTTATCTACTGCCTTATTAACTTCTTCATCCCACTCTTTTTCAGGTATACCTATTTCCAGTGCATATGTTTTTAAAACCTTTACTGTTGAAATAGATTTTTCTTTCATACCATATTCAAATTTTTCACCTGATGGAAGAAAGTAATTAGCCATATAAATTCCCACACAATCCAAAGCTTTAGATCTATCACTTTTACTCATTTCAGCATTAACACTTGTTAAAATAAAAAAAGGCAAGATAAAGATAATTTTTTTCATATTTCTTTCTACATTATTTAATATTATTATAAAAATGTATCTGATTTGTTACATGGCTGGTATGCGATATTATAACCAGCTAGGGATAGGTAAATTTTTTTCTTTTAAGAATGATTTGTTAAACATCTTTGAGTTGTATTTTTCTGACTTATCACAAAGAATTGTTACTATTGTTTTACCTGGGCCCAATTCTTTTCCAAGTCTTATTGCTCCTGCAATATTAATTCCACAACTTGTTCCAAGACTTAACCCTTCGTTTTGGATTAAATCGTAAAGAATTGTTAAAGCCTCATGATCATCAATTGAATAAGCACCATCAATTTTAGCATTTTCAAAATTTTTAGTTATTCTACTTGAACCTATTCCTTCTGTGATTGAGTTGCCTTCACCTTTTAATTCACCATTCTTTATATAATTATAAAGTGCAGACCCTTTTGGATCCGATAAATAAATTTTTATATCTTTATTTTTTTCTTTAAGAGCATTACTAACTCCTGAAATAGTGCCACCAGTTCCTGATGAACAAGCAAATCCATCAATTTTACCTTCAGTTTGATCCCAAATTTCTTTTCCAGTTCCTTCATAGTGACCTTTAGCATTGGCGGTATTATCAAATTGATTGGCCCAAATAACTCCATTATTATTTTTGGGCCTCAATTCATCTGCTAGTCTCGAAGCAACTTTTACATAATTACCATCTTCTTTGTAAGGTTTTGCTGGAACTAATCTTAATTCTGCTCCAAGATTTCTTAACATATCTTTCTTTTCTTGAGTTTGATTATCATTCATTACAATAATAGTTTTGTAACCAAGTGAATTACCTAATAAACCTAATCCAATGCCAGTGTTGCCAGCTGTTCCTTCAACAACAATACCACCTTTAGAAATCAATTTTTTTTCTTGAGCATCTCTAATTAAAGCCAATGCAGCTCTATCCTTAACGGAACCACCTGGATTTAAAAATTCAGCTTTTCCGTAAATATTACATCCTGTAATTTCGGAAGCTGCTTTTAATTTTATAAGAGGGGTATTTCCAATTGAGTCGATAAAGTTATTTCTAATGTTTGTCATTATTCTTTTTCTTCATCAGTAACAGCATAAGGCTTAAATCCTTTAGATGCATCTCCAATTCTTTTTGCGGGAATTCCAGCCATAACAGATTTTTCAGGTACATTTTTGGTTACCACTGAGTTAGATCCAATTAGAGAATCTTTACCTATTGTTACTGGACCTAAAATTTGTGCTCCAGAACCTACAACTACATTATCTTCTAAAGTTGGGTGTCTTTTCATATCTCTTTGATCATTTGAATTAATACTAGGTGATATTCCACCTAAAGTAACATTATGATAAATGGTAACATTATCACCAATTTTAGATGTTTCACCCATTACTACTCCCATGCCGTGATCAATAAATAAATTTTTTCCAATTTTAGCCTTAGGATGAATTTCTATACCTGTTAAGAATCGCGAAAGTTGTGAAATAATTCTTGCAATCAAATCAAACTTAGCGACAGCAAAAAAATTAGCTATCTTGTGAAAAAAAATAGCTTTAACTCCTGGGTAAGTTAAAATTATACTTAACTTTGATTTTGCCGCAGGATCTCTATCTATTATAGATTGTAAAAAGTCATTCATAAGTATTTGTCAGCTTGATAAAAGTAATTAATGCTTATATAGTTATTTTATACCGTATTTAAAGGAGAAATTATTACAAAATCTTTTTCCAGTAGCAGTTGGACCATCTAAAAAAACATGACCATGATGTGCACCACAGTTTGCACAATGATATTCAACTCGCTTCATACCAAAAGAA
>JACWEI010000021.1 GCA_014653625.1 Pelagibacterales bacterium SAG-MED39 | reverse complement strand
TTAAAAATTTGGTAATTAATTTAGGCTGGTTTTTTATACCTTTTTCAATTTTTGTTATTGTGGGTTCATCTAATGCAGTAAATTTAACTGATGGTTTAGATGGTTTAGCAACTGTTCCGGTAATTCTAGTAGCAGGTTGTTTTGCATTTATTAGTTACGTAAGTGGAAACATTGTTTTTTCAGAGTATCTTCAAATTATATATATTAAAGGTACGGGTGAAATATCAATTTTTTGCGGCTCTATTATTGGAGCATGTTTAGGATTTTTATGGTTTAATGCGCCGCCTGCAAAAATATTTATGGGAGACACAGGATCTTTATCTTTAGGAGGCTCTCTTGGAGCTGTGGGAATTGTTACGAAACATGAAATAGTCTTGGCCATTACAGGAGGGCTATTCGTTTTGGAAGCATTATCTGTAATGGTGCAAGTAATATCATTTAAATTGACTGGAAAAAGAATATTTAGAATGGCACCAATTCATCATCATTTTGAAAAAAAAGGTTGGCCAGAGTCTACAGTGGTTATTAGATTTTGGATCATTTCAATTATTTTGGCCATGATTGGTCTAGCCACATTAAAATTAAGATAATGAATAACAATCAAAATATTTTTTTTAATAAAAAAATATTAATCTATGGTCTTGGAAAAACTGGTTTATCTACATTTAAATTTTTAAAAAAGAGAAGTGATGTTTATCTATTTGACGATTTTAGATTAAATAAAAAAAAATTTATTGATTATAAAAAAATTTTAGTAACAAAATTTGATAAAATAATTTTAAGCCCAGGTATTGATATCAATAAGTGTAAGTTGACTAAATTTTTAAAAAAAAACTCCAATAAAATTTCATCGGATTTGGATGTATTTTTTGCTTTTTTCAAAAATGATTGTATCACAATAACGGGTACAAATGGAAAGTCTACAACATGTC
Source organism: Pelagibacterales bacterium SAG-MED39 (assembly GCA_014653625.1). Classification (GTDB taxonomy): domain Bacteria; phylum Pseudomonadota; class Alphaproteobacteria; order Pelagibacterales; family Pelagibacteraceae; genus Pelagibacter. Next base: position 5,366 of record JACWEI010000021.1, on the reverse strand, counting down.
AACTTTTGTATGAAGTTTTATCAAAAAATAAATTTGATGTTAGATTAGCTGGAAATATTGGAAATCCAATTTTATCAGTTAAAAATGTAAAAAAAAAAACAATATTTGTTATTGAAGCCTCGTCTTATCAATTGGAATACAGTAAAATTTTTAGGTCAAAGTACTCAGTAATATTAAATTTATCTCCTGATCATATTGAAAGACATAAAACTATAAGAAAATATGTAAGTGCTAAATTTAGATTATTAAATAGCCAACTTGATGGTCATCTAGCATTTGTTAAAAATCAAGATTTACTTATTAACAATCAACTCAAATTAAAAAAATTTAGATCTAAAATTATTAAAGTTGACACAAAAAAAACTAATAAATTTTTAAAAAAGATCAATAATAATTATTTTCTAACTGAGGCAAATAAGGAAAATTTGTCATTTGTTTTGGAGATATCTAAAAAATTAAATCTTAAGAAAGATAAATTAATAAAATCAGTTCAAAACTTTAAAGGATTAAAATATCGTCAACAGATTGTATTTAAAAATGAATCTCTAACAATTATAAATGACTCCAAATCTACTAGCTTTTCATCATCAATTGGTATTTTAAAGATAAACCCGAATATTTTGTGGTTATTAGGAGGTATTCACAAAAAAGGAGATAAATTTGATTTAAAAAAAAAATATTTCAAAAATATTAGAGCCTTTATATATGGTAAAAATAAAAAATTTTTTAATAAAAAACTTAATAATAAAATAGAATATCAGAATTCTACTTTTTTGAAAGATGCTTTTAAAAAAGCTTTAATGATTGCAAAAAAAGAGAAATCTTCTAAACACACCATATTATTTAGTCCATCAGCAGCTTCATTTGATAGCTTTAAAAATTTTGAGGATAGAGGTTTTTATTTTAATCAATTAGTTAAAAAATATTTAAATGGAATACAAAAGATTAATTTATAATTTATATTATGAATGGTGGAAAAATATTGATAAATTTATATTTTCTCTAATTATTTTACTATTTTTCATAGGATTATTTTTTTCTTTAGTTTCTACTTCTTTGGTAGTTTCAGATAACTTAAATACTAATGATTATTCATTTTTTTTTAAACATCTAATTTTTATTTGTTTAGGAATAATTGTAATTTTTATTTTTTCTTCAATAAGCCAAGAAAAGCTTCTTAAGTTATCCTCTGTAATTTTTTTAATTTCGTTAATATTTTTAGTTCTAGTCCCAGTTTTAGGTGTAGAAGTGAAAGGATCCAAAAGGTGGATTGATTTGTATTTATTACCTAGATTTCAGCCAATAGAGCTAGTTAAACCATTTCTAATAATATTTGTCAGTTTAATTTTAAGTAATAAAAAATATATAAATATTTACATAAAATATTTATTCTCCTTTTTGACAACACTATTTGTAGCCTTATTATTGGCTGTTCAACCAGATATAGGACAGACCCTTCTAGTTTTTTTAAGTTGGTCAATTTTAATTTTTACTTCAGGTATAAGTATTATTTTCTTGTTAATTCTATTTTCATCTTTAATTATTGTATTTCTGTATTTAGTATTTTTTGTTCAAAAATTTGAATATATTAAGAATAGATTAATTTCTTTTTTTGATTCTGAAACAGGTACTCATAACTTTCAATCAGACAAAGCAATAGAATCAATAATAAGTGGAGGATTTTTTGGAAAAGGAATTGGCGAAGGAACATTAAAGAATAGAGTACCCGAGGCTCATACTGACTATATAATTTCGGTTATTTCAGAGGAGTTTGGAGTTATTGCTATAATTTTAATTTTATTATTGTTTTTAATATTTATCTATTCAGTTTTTAAAAAAGTTTATTTTGAAAATGAAGAAAAGATAAAACTAATTTTAGTTGGGAGCGTAAGTCTTATTTTGATGCAAGTATTGATTCATATTGGAGTGAACATTAGACTGTTTCCAACTACTGGAATGACACTTCCTTTCATAAGTTATGGAGGGTCTTCAATAATAAGTATTTCAATTTTATCAGGTATAATTCTAAATTTTACAAAAAGAAAAATTAATTAAGATGAAAAAAAATATTTTGATTACTACTGGAGGTTCAGGAGGCCATGTCATACCAGCCACAATTTTTTACGAACATTTGTTAAAAAAAACAAGTATAATTATTTCTACTGACAAAAGGGGTTTGAAATATTTGGATAAAACCACTAGTCAATTTGAAATCATTGACACACCAAAATTGAATAATATTTTTTTATTACCATTAAATGTTCTAATCATTTTATTTTTGACAATTAAATCTTTTTTTTTATTGAAAAATAAAAAGATAAATAAAATTATTTCTACTGGTGGCTATATGTCTTTGCCAATTATTCTAGCTGCTAAATTATCTAAACTTAAGATTTATTTATTTGAACCTAATCAAGTTCTGGGTCGTGCTAACAAGTTTTTTTTAAAATCTTGTGAAAAAATTTTTTGTTATACAGATCACATTAAAAATTTTCCCCATGACTTAAAGAATAAAATGATAATCATTAATCCTTTAGTTAGAGAAGATATTTATAAAATTAAAAATTCCTTTACGATAAATGATAAATTTACTTTTTTAATAGTTGGAGGGAGTCAAGGTGCTAGTATTTTTGATATCAATTTAAAAAACTCAATTGTTAATATTTCAAAAAAAATCCCAATCAAGATAATTCAACAAACCTATGAAAAAAATATTTCTTCTTTAAGTAATTTTTATTCTAAAAATAATATAGAAAATAAAATTTTTAGTTTTGATTTAAATTTTATTGATAATATTCAGCAAGCTGATCTATGTATTACAAGAGCAGGTGCTTCAACATTAGCTGAGTTGTCAGTTACAAATACTCCATTCATAGCTGTTCCACTACCAAGCTCTAAAGATAATCACCAAATAGAAAATGCTAACTTTTATAAAAATAATGATTGTTGCTGGATAATTGAACAGAAAAATTTTGAGGATGAAATAGAGGATTTTTTAAGAAGTATTTTAACTAATAAAAAGGATTATTTAAAAAAAAAAGAAAATTTAAAAAAATTAAATTATCAAAACACCTGGATTAATGTTAATCAAAAAATATTGAAAATTATAAATGAAAATTGAATTAGCAAAAACAGAAGTTGTTCATTTCGTTGGAATTGGTGGAATAGGAATGAGCGGACTTTCTTTGATTATGAAAGGTAAGGGATTTAGAGTTCAAGGTAGCGATCTTACTTTAAATAAAAATATTGAAAGACTACGAAAAGAAAAAATAAAAATTTTTATAGGACAAAATAAACAAAATTTAAAAAATGCAACAATAGTAGTAATTTCCTCAGCTATAAAAAAAAATAATCCAGAAATAATTGAGGCAAAAAGAAAAAATTTACCAATTATTAAAAGAGGTAAAATGCTTGCTCACATCGTTTCCCTGATGAAAAATATTGTTGTAGTTGGTTCTCATGGGAAAACTACAACTACGTCACTAATAACTTCAATTTTTCAAAAAACTAAATTAGATCCAACTATTATAAATGGTGGTATTATTAACTCGATAAAGAACACCGCTAAGCTAGGAAAGAGCGATTGGTCAATTTTAGAAGCAGATGAGTCTGATGGAAGTTTTATTCATATTACTCCAACCTATTCAATAATTACTAATGTAGACAGGGAACATATGGATTTTTATAAGTCAATGGATGATTTAAAGAATTATTTTAAACAATTTATAGAAAGGGTTCCCTCGTTTGGAAAATCATTTATTTGTATAGATGATAAAATCAACAATGAACTTGTTAAAAAATTAAAAAATCAAAACTTTTTTACTTATGGAACAAATGTAAATTCTAATTTTTTAATAAAGAATATTAAACAAAGTATGAAATTTTCTGAGTTTGATTTACAGGTAAAAGTGCCAAATAAAAAAAAATTGACCATTAAAAAAATTAGGATTCCCTTGCTAGGAGTTCATAATATTAGAAATTCTGTAGCTGCAGCTGCAGTTTCTTTAACAGTGGGTATATCAGTTTCAGATATAAAAAAAGGATTATTAAATTTTAAAGGAGTTCAAAGAAGATTTAATAAGATTTTTTCATTTAATGATATAGATTTTTATGATGATTATGCTCATCATCCAACAGAAATTAAAGTAGTTTTAGAAGGTGTTGATAAAGCTTATAAGGGTTTTGATAAAGTCTGTATATTTCAACCACATAGAATTTCAAGATTGAAAGATTTAAGAAAAGAATTTTCTTTTGCATTCCAAAAAGCAAATACTGTAGTTCTTTGCCCAATATATACAGCAGGAGAAAAAATTAAATTAGGATTCAATTATTTAAATTTTGCTAAAGAAATTATTAAAAATTCAAAGGTAAAATTATTTTTAGTTAATAATAGTGATCAATTAGCAAAATTTCTTAAAAAAAATATGTATGGAAAAAAAATTGTTATTGGAATGGGTGCTGGTTCTATATCTAGTTGGATGAGACAACTTCCAAAATTAATATAATGGAAATTAGTAAATTAAAAAACTTATTGAATGAATTTAGCACAAATTTATTGTTTGAACATGATCTTAAAAAAAGAAATTGGTTTAATATTGGCGGAAAAACTAAAGTATTTTATAAAGCCGATAACTTGAAAGATTTAGTAAATTTTTTAAAAAAATTAAACAATAAAGAAAAAATATTTATTTTAGGTGCGGGTTCAAATACCTTAATAACCGACAGTTTGTTTGATGGTGTAGTTATTAAATTAAGTAAAAATTTTAATAATATTTCTCTTCATGGTGAAGATATTTTAATTGCTGGAAGTGCAGTTTTAGATAAATCACTCTCAGATTTTGCAATGAATAATAACTTAAGTGGGTTTGAATTTTTATCATGCATTCCAGGTACAATTGGAGGTGGAATTACAATGAATGCAGGATGTTTTGGAAAAGAATTTAAAGATATCTTAATATCAATTCAGGCAATAGATAAATTTGGAAATATGATAACTATCCCATCAAAAGATATCAAATTTCAATATAGAAAAAGCAATTTACCAGAAGACCTAATTTTTTTAAGTGCTTCTTTTAAAGGTAAAAAAAGTGAAAAAAAAAAGATTAGTTATGAAGTAAATAAACTTAAAACTGAAAAAGAAATTAATCAACCAACTAAAATAAAAACTAGTGGCAGTACTTTTAAAAATCCAATATCACAAACAAAAAAAAAAGTATGGGAACTTATACAAGAATCAGTACCTTTAGACAAAAATTTTGGTGATGCTTGTATTTCACAAAAACACTGTAATTTTTTTGTAAATAAAGGAAATGCATCATTCAAAGATATGACTAATTTAATTGATTTTGTAGCTAAAAATGTTTTGG
>JACWEI010000020.1 GCA_014653625.1 Pelagibacterales bacterium SAG-MED39 | reverse complement strand
TAGGGTGTACATCTACTTTGGCTGATGTTTTGGAAGAAGGATTTATTGATAAAGTAAAAAATGATATACCGGAAACAAAAGGGATTGCTTACTGTGTAGGTTCAATTGACTTAAAACCTTTAAGAATGGTTACCGAACAAGATTTTAATAAATGTATGAAACTAAATCTTTATTCTGCAGTTGAAGCAATAAAAGGATACCAAGAAAGTTTAAAAAAAAATAAAGGATCAGTTGTTTTATTTTCTACAGTTGCTGCTCAAAGAGGATTTACTAATCATGCAATAATTGCCTCAGCAAAAGCTGCAGTTGAAGGATTAACTGTTTCTTTAGCAGCTGAATTTGCACCAAGTATTAGAGTTAACTGCATAGCTCCTAGTCTAACAAATTCTAAAATTGCTGAGCCAATGTTAAAAAATAAAGCACTTGCTGATGGAATTGCAAAAGCGCATCCATTAAAAAGATTGGGAGAGGGAAGAGACTCTGCTTCCCTTGCAAAGTTTCTTATCACTGAAGATAGTTCTTGGGTAACTGGTCAGATAATTGCAGTAGATGGTGGAAGATCTAAACTTTCGTAAAGTGAAAAAATATCTAATTTTAATTTTTTTTTTTTTAATTTTTTCAACAAATTTATTTTCTCAAGATTTTAAATTTAAAAAAATAGTAAAATTAAATGATCCATGGGGTTCTTCGTTCATAAATGATAATGAATTAATAATTACTGAAAAAAGCGGTAAAATAAAAATTATTGATATTAACTCACAAAAAATTTCTAATGTTGAACATGATTTAAATTACCTAGAACATGGACAGGGTGGGTTATTAGATATTCTATATAAAGACAATTTTATCTATATTTCTTATTCAGAAAATAGAGGCAATTGGAAAACAAGCACTTCAATTGCAAAAGCAAAATTTAATAATAAAGATTTAATCTTTGAAAATATTTTTCAAGCAAATCCACCAATTGACTCTGGATATCATTTTGGATCTAGATTAGCGATCAAAGGTAATTATCTATTTGCATCAGCTGGCGAGAGAGGCCAAGGCATGATTGCGCAAGATCCAACTAAACATCCCGGGAGTATTATTAGAATAAATGTTGATGGAAGTATTCCAAAAGATAATCCTAAATTTAAAGGAAAATCGGATTGGCTGCCAGAAATTTATCAAATTGGAATAAGAAACCCTCAAGGTTTAGTTTTGTCTCCATTTGATGGAAAAATTTATATGAGTAATCACGGAGCAAAAGGGGGTGACTGGTTTGGTGAGGCTAAAAAAGGAGAGAACTATGGATGGAAAATATTAGGTTGGGGTGGAAAAAATTATTCAGGTATTCCTATTGGACCTAAATGGAAACCTGGTTTTACAAAAGCAATACATTACTGGGTACCTTCTATCGCAACAAGTGCAATAACTATTTACAAAGGTGATGAATTTAAAGAATGGAATGGTCATGCTTTAATTACTTCTCTAAAAGATAAATCTTTAAGAAAATTAATATTTAAAAATACTTCTAGCATAAAAGAAAAAATTATTTTTAAAGATGAAATTGGAAGAATAAGAGATATACAAGTTCATCCAAATAATGGGAAAATTTATTTTTTAGCAGGAGATAGTTTGTGGTTGATGGAAAAAAATTAATTAAATTTTTATGTTTTTTAATTGGGATAATTTCGTGTAACTTTATTGTTCTAGCTATGGAAAAAAAACCTTATCATCATTTACCAGATGGAACTTTTAGGAATCCTGAAGGATCTCCAGTTCGATCAAATAATATAAAATTTTCCTATGGAACATTTATTAAAGAAAAAAAGAAAATTGATATTACTGTTCCAAAAGGTCATGTCATAGATAAAAAAATTGTTAAAGAAAATTTAGAGAAATTTAAAAATGATGATTATATTGCTTGGATAGGGCATGCTACATTCTTAATTAAATTAGGTGATACAACAATTATTACAGATCCAGTTTTTTCAAAAAATGCAGGACCTTTAATTTTTGGACCAAAGAGGTACGTAAAACCAGCGCTTGATTTAAAAGAAATTCCTAAAACAGACGTTTTTTTACTTACTCACAATCATTACGATCATCAAGACATGTCAACTATTAGAGGTTTTCCCTATAAAGATGCAAAGGTTCTACTCCCTCTTAAACTTGGTAAATATTTTCAAAGATACAAAGATGTTAATGAAATGGATTGGTATGATGAAATAAAAATTAACAAAGATTTAAAGATTACATTTTTGCCTGCAGTTCATTGGTCAAAAAGAAGTTTGACTGATGCAAATAAAACTCTTTGGGGAAATTTTTTAATTGAATATAAAAATAAAAAAATATTATTTGCTTGTGATACAGGATATGGAAATATTTATAAGGACTTAGGTAACAAATATGGGCCAATTGATTTATCTATGATCAATATTGGAGCTTATGATTTTAGACCTATGTTTGATAAATCAGTTTATCATACTACACCTGAAGAAGCCTTACAGGTTGCTCAGGATTTACAAAGTAAAAAAGTTTTAGGAACTCACTGGGGCACATTTGTTTTATCATTAGAGCCGATAATGGAGCCACCTACCCGATTTAAAAATAGTGCAGAAAAATATGGGTTTAAAAAAGAAGATGCTATTATTTATAAAATAGGTGAATTTGGATCTTTAAAAAAATTACTTAACTATAATTAATCTAATAATTTTTTTTTTGCTTTTTCGAATTCTTCTTGTGTTAATGCACCACTTTTTAAAAGTTCATTCAATTTTTCAAGCTCACTAATTAAATTTTTTTCCTTTTCAATTGGATTTTCTAAGTTATCGTTTGACTGTATTTCAGAATTTTCTCGATTAGCACTCTTTGCACTAAAGCCAGTCTTGATAGCTCTACCTCCTAAATAAATCATAAATATTAGGATAGGAATTATTAATCCAAAAAAAATTATCTTTTCCATTACCTATTCCTCATCATCCTCTCTCCAATTTTTTTCATACATTAACCATGCCGCATATATTACTGAAAATGTACCAACTATCATACCATAATCAAAACCTGTCTGCATATCATATAGATGCCAACCAAGTTGAGTTGCTCCGATCGGTGGTATAGTGAGTATAGCCATAAGAATTGCTATTCTATAAGGATACTTAGGTTTTTTCATAACCTACCATATCAAAAAAATTTATTGTTTTTATTATTAAATTTGCGATCTTTTGAAACAGTCGATTGTATTTTTAAGTAAACACGCAATAGTCATAGGGCCTACTCCGCCAGGGACTGGCGTAATGGCTTTTGCTTTTTTTGAAACCTCATCAAATGCTACATCACCCACAATTCCCTTATCTGTTTTATTAATACCAACATCAATTACAATTGTATCCTTCTTAATCCAGTCTCCTTTAACCAATTCTGGGATACCTACTGCCGCTACAATAATGTCTGCCTTTAAACATTCTGCTTTTAGATCTTTTGTTCGAGAATGAGTAACAGTTACTGTGCAATTTTCTTTTAAAAGGAGTTGTGTCATTGGTTTGCCATTTAAATTGGACCTTCCAATTATCACAGCTTTTTTTCCATTTAAGTTTGACTCAATCTTTTTGATTAAAAGATAACAGCCTAAAGGAGTACAAGGTACAGAGCTTTCATAACCTGAAGAAAGATTTCCAACATTCACAGGATGAAATCCATCAACATCCTTAAAAGGATCAATTTTTTCAATTACTTTTTGCTTATCAATATGTTTTGGTAGAGGTAGTTGAACTAAGATTCCAGAGACAGATTTGTCTAGGTTGAGCTCTTGAATTTTATCCAAAATTACTTTTTCCTCAACGTTATCCGGGTATTTTATAACATCAGACTTAAGCCCAACCTCTTTAGCGGACTTTTCTTTATTTTTAACATAAATTTGACTTGGGGCTAAATCCCCAATTAAAATTACTGTCAACCCTGGGACTTTATTAAATTTAACTTTTAAGTCAGAAACTTCTTTTTTTAGTTCTTGTCTAAGTTCAGCTGCTATTTTTTTTCCATCAATCAAAATCATAAAACGTTAAAATATCATTGGGGCAATGTAAAGCTTCATACACATTTCTATAAACCAAATCAATAGAAGTAAAATTATTGGTGATATATCTAGTGATCCTAAGTTAGGTAAAAAGTGTCTTATCTTATTTAAAATTGGATCAGTAAGTTTGTAGCTTAATTCTAAGATAGAATAGACAAATCTATTCTGAGTATTCAAGATATTAAAAGCTATTAGCCAGCTTACAACAACGTTTGCTATAACCACATACGAATAAAGTTTTAATAATTGTAAAGCTAAATAAAAAATAGCTATCATTTTTTCTCGATATAAATTGAAGAACTTGGAAATGCAAATGAGACTTTATTTTTTTCTACAATTTGTTTTATTACTAAAGCTAATTTTTCTTTTGTAGAAAGCCACTCGTTCCAGCTACCAGAATTAGTAAAGCAACGAACATACATATCTATTGAACTATCAGAAAATTTATCCACTCTTACAGCAATCCCTATACTTGTGTTAAAGTCTTCACTTTTATTAATATGATCTTCAATTTGATCTCGAATAGTTTTTAATTGCTCAATAGTTGTGTCGTATTGAAGTGTTATGATCCAACTTATTAACCAGTTAGAAGTTTCACTTACATTCACAACTGCATTTTCAGCAAATTGAAAATTTGGGATTATTGCTAAAGATTTATCAAATTTTCTAATAGTAGTTGATCGAAAACCAATTTTTTCAACTATACCCTCAATTATTCCATCAACTAAGATCCAGTCACCTATTTTAAATCTTTTTTCAACAAGAACTAAAATTCCTGAAATCAAATTCTTAAATAAATCTTGAGCACCAAGGGCTACAGCTACACCAAATAAACCCAATCCAGCTATAATTGGTCCTATTTTTATTCCCCACAATTCTAAAACTGCCGCAAGTCCTAATATAAATATTAATATCTTTAATGACTTAATAATCCATCCAATTAATTCTCTTGTAAGAATTTTATCCAATCCACTCAGAATATAAGAAACTGGCTCAATGATTTGATGAATAACCCAAAAAATTAAAATAGTTATTAAAGTTCTGTTAATCGTATCAGCGACCTCTCTACCTTCTGAAGAAAAAGTCATATAATAACTCGCAATAAAAAAACCTAAAACAATAGGTAAAAATCTTGCTGGTCCAGTTAAAGCAGAAACAAATGTGTCATCTAATTTATTAGTGGTTCTTTTTGAAATAATTTCTAACTTTTTAATTATAAGTTTGCTTATTAGTCCTCTGAAAATAAGGAAAATTAAAAAAATCCCAATCCCGATTAATATTTGAAAAATATCAACGCCTAAAATTCCCTTATTCCAAACAGATAAAAAAATATCAGAAAAATTATTTATTATTTCCATATTTAAATTTTATATAACAAAAACTCCTCTTCTCCAGGATTAAAAAGAAAAATTTTTTTCCACTTAATTTCATTCAATATTGATGAGGTTTTTTCACCAATACACATTAAATTAGTATCCATCCACTGACTTTCTAGCTGGTAAACTTTTATGAAATTTAGAAAGCTAGAAGCACTATTTTGAGAATAAATATAAACTATATCTGGTATTTTTTGCTTTAATTCATTAGTAAATTTTTCGTCAAATTTATTATTATGGATGGTTCTGTAATTTATAATTCTTTCAATATCATATCCTTCATTCAATAATTGTTGGTCCAAATCGATAGATATATTTTCACCACTTACATAAATTAATTTCCCATCATTTAAATTAAAATTTTGTAAAATTAATTCTTTTAAATTTTTTACATTTCCCTCTGCAGAAATAACTTTTTGAAAACCAACACTTCTAGCTTTTTTTTCTGTTGCATTGCCTACACAAAAACATAAAATATTTTTATCAATTTGTTTTACATTTAAAAATTTTACAGCATTTGCACTGGTAAAAATAATACCTTTAAAACCAAATAAACTTTTCTCATCACAATTCACTTTATTTACCTCTAATAATGGTAGATGTGAAACCTGATGTCCTAAAGATTTAAATTTCAAAATCATTTCTGAACAATCTTCTAAAGGTCTTGTTAATAGAATGTGCATATTATCTTTTATAAGTATTTTTTGATTTTGATTTTAAGATTTTTCCAACCTCTTTGCCAAGAGATTCAGCGTTTATAATTTCTGAGGATTTTTTTTCATAAAATCTTTTAGAACCATCTAAAGAAAAAAGTTCTGCTTCTAAGGTTATTTTATTTCCATCAATTCTAGCATGAGCACCAACTGCTGTTTCACAATCTCCCTCTAAAACTTTTAAAACATTTCTTTCTGCAGTTACTCTTTGATGAGTATTATCATGATTAATTTTTTTCAATATAGATATAATCTCATTATCATCTTCTCTACATTGGAGTGATATGGTTCCTTGCCCAGCACTTGGAATTAAATCTTCTACTGAAAATATCTCAGATATATAATCATTCATTTTTAAAGATTTTATCCCAGCATAAGATAAAACTATAGCATCATATAATTTATCTTTTAGTTTTCTAATTCTTGTATCTACGTTACCTCTTATAAGTTTACAATTAATATCCGCTCTAATACATTTAATTTGAAATTCTCTCCGAAAAGATGAGGTACCAATTACTGCATTAGTTTTTAATTCTGTCAATTTTTTTTTTGTTATTTGTTAT
>JACWEI010000002.1 GCA_014653625.1 Pelagibacterales bacterium SAG-MED39 | reverse complement strand
AGTATTCTAAAAAACTTAGAGTCAGATGACGCTATTGCTATTCTAGAAAACGTTGAAGAAAAAGATAAAAATGCGATATTAAGTTTATTACCTCCTAAAGATCGTTTTGCTTTACTAGAAGGTCTTAGTTATCCAGAAGATAGTGCTGCAAGGATAATGCAAAGAGAGTTTACCGCTATTCCAAGTAATTGGTTAGTGGGACAAACAATTGATTATTTACGTGAAAATAAAGATTTGCCAGAAGAATTTTTAGAAATTTATATTGTAGATGAAAACTTTAAACCAGTTGGTACAGTTCCATCTTCAAAAGTTTTAAGAACACCAAGAGAGTCTAAGATGTCTTCAATAATGGAAGAATCTCCCTTTTTAGTTCCTGTCGATATGGATAGAGAGGAGGTGGGACACTTATTTGAAAATTATAATCTAAATTCAGCATGTGTGGTAGATAAAAATGATAAATTAGTTGGAATGATTACATCAGATGACGTTCTAACAGTACTTAAAGAAGAAGCTGAAGAAGATGCACTTAGATTAGCGGGTGTTGGTGATGAAGAAATTACTGATGGTGTAATCACAAAAACAAAAAGAAGATTTAACTGGTTATTGCTAAATCTTTTTACAGCTTTTTTAGCAACTTATTGTATAAGTCTATTTGGAGCAACTATTGAACAAATGGTAGTTTTAGCTTTTCTTATGCCAATAGTTGCATCCATGGGTGGTAATGCTGGAATGCAAACTCTTGCAGTTACTGTAAGAACTCTTGCTACAAATGATTTAACAAAAAATAATTTTACTCAAAATATTTTAAAAGAATTTAATATAGGTATTTTAAATGGGATTATTTTTGCATTGATAAGTGCGCTTATAGTTCAACTTTGGTTTCAAGACTCTCAATTATCTTTAATCATTTCAATCTCAATGGTATTAACAATGATAGTAGCGGGGTTATTTGGAATATTAGTTCCTGTTACTTTAAAAAAAATGAATATTGATCCAGCAATAGCTTCAAGTGTTTTCGTAACAACAATTACAGATGTTATAGGTTTCGTCTCATTTTTAGGTGTTGGAGCTTATTTTTTGTAACAATTAAAAATTGTCAATTAATCTTACTTTATCAATAAAAAAAGCAACAAAGATTTTTGAATTTTTAATCTTATTTGATATCTTAAAATTAATTATATTTCTTAATTCAAAATATTGAACTTTAATTTTAAATAACTTGCTTAATTCTCTTTTCTTTTTATCAATAATTTGAGGAGTAACTTTTATCGTCTTAATTTTTTTTTTAAAAGCAATTATTTTTTGAGTGAATTTTTCAGCTTTGATAATTTGACTTTTATTTAAAAGTATATTTCTTGAGGATAAAGCAAGTTTTTGTTTATTTCTTATTGTTTTACATCCAATAATTTCAGTCTGATATTTTTTCTCAATATTTTTTTTTACAAAATATAACTGTTGATAATCTTTTTCACCCATAAATATTTTTTTTGGTTTTATAATTTTTGTAAGTCGGTCCATAACATCAATTACCCCTTCAAAGTGACCTTTTCTAAATTTTGCACACATTATCTTTTCTTTTTTGTTTAATTTAATTTTAGCTTTACTTTTTAAACCGTAAATATCCTGAGTTTTTGGTAAATATACAAAATTTACTTTCATTTTTTTTAAGATTGATAGATCTTTTTTTGAATTTCTTGGATAATTTTTATAATCATTTTTATTATTAAATTGTGTGGGGTTAACGTATATGCTGACTAAAGTTTTTGAACATTGATTTTTAGATTTTTTAATTAGCGATATATGACCTTTATGGAGACTCCCCATAGTTGGCACAAAACCTAAATTTGAGACATTATATAATGCCTCATTTAAATCATTATTATTTAATAATTTTTTCATTTGTATAAAACATTTTAATAAGTAAAACATTTAAATGATTAAACAAGCAATTATTCCATTAGCTGGTCTTGGTACGCGTTTGCTACCGCTAACGAGTGTTTTTGCTAAAGAACTTCTTCCAATAAATGGTAAACCTGGAATCGAATATATTTTAGATGAATGTATTGAAGCTGGAATTAAAGAGGTAGTTTTTATAATTTCTAAAAAGAAAGAAATGATAAGAAAATATTTTTATAACGACAGGTTTTATAAAAAAATTTTAAAAAAAAAAAAAGATTTAAGAATTAAAGAAGAATATAAAAAAATCTTGAAATATAAAAAAATGATAAAATTTGTTTATCAAAATAAGCCTTTAGGAACTGGAGATGCAGTTTTAAAAACTAAAAGATTTATTAAAGGGAAGTATTTTTTAATGTTGTTACCTGATGATCTTATAATTAAACAAAACTGTTCTAAATCAATGATTAAAGTTCACAACCAATATAAATCATCAGTAATGGCTAGTATGAATGTTGCAAAAAAAACCGTTACCAGATGGGGTATTTATAAATTAAAAAAAAAATTAAATAAAAAAAATTATTTAGTTGAAAAAGTAATTGAGAAACCTTCTATAAAAAAAGCTCCTTCTAATAAAGCCGTGATTGGAAGATATATTCTTCCTAAAACTATTTTTTCAGTACTATCAAAACAAAAACCTGGAAAAGGAGGAGAAATTCATATTACTGACTCTATTCAATCTTTAATTAATAATTCAGAAAGTTTTATAGCACATAATTTTTCTGGAAAGTATCTTGATTGTGGGAGCATGCAGGGATATATAAAATCGACATTAGAGATAGCTAAGATATGAAACTATGTATGATAGGAACTGGTTATGTAGGTTTAGTAAGCGGAACTTGTTTTGCTGATTTAGGTAATAACGTAATTTGTGTTGATAAAGATCCAAATAAAATTACCCAACTTATGAATGGAAAAATACCAATTTATGAGCCAGGTCTTGAGGAACTTGTTAATAAAAATTTTAAAAATAAAAGATTAAATTTCTCTATTGATTTAAAAAAATCTATAAAAGACTCGGATATAATTTTTATTTGTGTTGGCACCCCAACTAAAAAAGGTGGAAGTTCTGCAGATTTAAGTCAAATTTATGGTGTCGCCAAAGAAATAAGTACCTCTATAAATAAGTTTAAAATTATCATCACTAAATCAACTGTTCCTGTAACCACTGGTGATGAAATTGAAAAGATTTTGTCTAAAAAAAATAAAAAGAATAAATTTTCAGTTGTATCTAACCCTGAATTTTTAAGAGAGGGTGAGGCCGTAAGAGATTTTAATTTTCCAGATAGAATAGTAATTGGATCAAATGATAAAAAATCTAATCGTATTTTAAAAAGTTTATACTCCCCCTTGATATCTAAAGGGGCCCAATACCTTAATACTTCAAGAAGGGCAGCAGAATTAATTAAATATGCATCAAATGCCTTTTTAGCTACAAAGATTACTTTCATAAATGAAATAGCAAATCTATGTGAAAAAACGGGGATAAATACTGAAGATATTTCGATAGGTATGGGTTTAGATAAGAGGATAGGAGGTCGTTTTTTAAGAGCAGGCCCAGCTTATGGTGGATCGTGTTTTCCAAAGGACACAAAAGCAATTATTTCCACTGCAGATAAATTTAAAACAAATCTGTCAGTAATAAAGTCAGTTATAAAATCAAATGAAAATAGATCAAGCTTACTATTAAATAGAGTGTATGAAATCTTAAACAAAAAAGTAAAAAATAAAAAAATCACATTTTTAGGGGTAACTTTTAAAGCAAATACTGATGATATGAGAGACTCTTCTAGTTTAACTATGATCCCTAAACTTTCTAAAAAAGGCGCATTAATTAAATATTTTGATCCCACTGGTTTTAAAAAAGAGTTGTCAAAAATTAAAAATGTATCATACGTAAATTCAGTAAAAAAATCCATAGAAGGTGCTGATCTAGTCATTATTCATACTGAATGGAATGATTTTAAATCAATTAACTTTAAAAACTTAGTGAGAGGTAAAAAATTTATTATTTACGATATGAGGAATATATATTCCCCAACAAAGATAAGAGGTCAAGGTTTTAAGTATTATAGTGTTGGGAGATAAAAGCTTAATTCAATTCAAATATTGCATCAACTTCTACTGATACACCTAGAGGTAAACTGTTAACACTTACAGCTGCTCTTGTGTGCATGCCAGCGTTGCCAAATATAGAAGCTATCAAATCAGAGGCACCATTTAATACTTTAGGTTGATCGACAAATACATCTGTTGAATTAACAAATCCGGTTAGTTTAACACAAGATTTAATTTTTGATAGATCGTTATTACATGCTTTATAAACTTGAGCCACAATACTTAAGGCACATCTTTTAGCAGCGTTATAACCTGCATCAATATCTAAATCTTTTCCAATTTTTCCTTTTATAAGTTGACCATTTTCATCAATTGAAATCTGACCTGATATAAATAACATTTTTCCTGAAACTTTTGTTGCTACATAATTTCCAACAGGAGCTTTAGCATCTGGGAGTTTAATATTAAGTTTTTTCAAATTTTCTTCATAACTCATTTTGACTTCCTTTTTTTGGATTTTTTATTCTTATCGTATTCTTTTCTTTTCTCTATCAGAATTAAAGCTTCTTCCATAGTTAATTCAGTTGGATCCTTTTCCTCAGGTATTGTTGCATTTAATGATTTATATTTAATGTAAGGACCATATTGTCCTTTCATAACTCTAACAGGCTTTTTATCTTCAGGGTGTTCTCCTAAATCTTTTATTATTGAAGAAGACATTCTACCAGGTTTAGCCTCAGCAATTAAAGTAATTGCTCTATTTAATCCTATAGAAAATATTTCTTCAATATTTTCGATTCGTGCTGATTTATTTTCACACTTCAGATATGGTCCAAATCTTCCAGTGTTCAGCATAATTTCTTTTTGATTATCAGGATTTATTCCTAAAGATTTTGGCAGGGAACATAAGAATTGGGCTTTGTTTAAATCGATACTCTCTAATTCCAAACCTTTTGGTATGGATACATTTTTTAAAAGTTCATTAACGTCAGGTTTAAGTTTTTTAGTTTTCTTTTTTTTCTTAGTAGGTTTTTCAATTTCAATATCTTCTAGAATTTTTTCATATTGAAGATAAGGACCAAATCTTCCGTTTTTAAGATAAATATCATTACCATTTTCATGCTTTCCAATGAATTTTGGTTCAGCTAGTTGAGATTGGGCAGCAGCTTTAGCTTTTGATAAAGGTCTTGTAAATTTACACTCAGGGTAATTTGAACATCCGATAAACGCTCCACCTCTAAAGCTATTTTTTAAACTCAAAGTACCCTCGTTAGGAAATTTACAACTTTCATTGTAAAGTTTACAACTTCTATCCACTTTACCTTCTTTGTTTTTATTAAACACAAGATCTCCCAAACTATCATTAAGTAGGTCTAACACCTCTCTTGTCCTTATTTCCTTCACTTCAGTGACATTATTATTAAAATCTTTCCAGAATAGTTCTAAAACTTTAATCCAACTCTCTTTTCCACTTGTAATTTCATCCAGTTGATCTTCTAGTCCTGCGGTAAAATTATAATCAACATATTTGGAAAATAGTTTTTCTAAAAAAGCTGAAATTAATTTACCTCTATCTGTTGGGAAAAATCTTTTATTTAAAATTTCTGCATAACCCCTATTAGCAATTGTAGATATGATGCTAGCATAAGTAGACGGCCTACCAATGCCTAATTCCTCTAATTTTTTTACTAAACTTGCCTCTGAATATCTTGGTGGAGGTTGAGTAAAATGCTGCTCATCTAATAAAGCTTCAATATTAACAAGTCCTTTAGACATAGAGGGTAAAATATTTTCATCATCATCTTTGCTAGGATTTTTGTAGATTTTTAAAAAACCATCAAATTTTAAAACTGAACCACTGGCTTTGCAAATAGTATCATTATTGTCTGAAGTAATAGTAATAGTATTTCTATCAAATTTAGCTGACTCCATTTGAGAGGATAAAGATCTACTCCAAATTAAATCATAAAGCTTATTTTGATCTGTACTTAAATATTTTTTAACACTATGAGGAGTTCTTATGATATCAGTAGGCCTTATAGCCTCGTGTGCTTCCTGAGCATTTTTTGCTTTCTTTCCAGAATAATTCAAAGCAGTCTCAGGCAAATACTCATTACCAATTTCTTTTTTAATGTAATCTCTAAAAGCTGATATAGCGTCTTTAGATATATTAGTTCCATCGGTTCTCATGTAAGTAATCAATCCTATAGTTTCTCCCTCAATTTCTATACCTTGATAAAGTTTTTGTGCAATTTGCATTGTTCTTGATGCACCGAACCCCAATCTGCTTGAAGCTGTCTGTTGAAGAGTAGATGTCGTGAATGGTCCAGAAGGATTACGATTTATAATTTTACTTGAAATATCAGTAATACTAAATTTCTTTTTATTAATACTTGATATTGCCTCATTTATTTCTTCTTGGTTCCTAAATGAAAATTTTTCTATCTTATTATTATCTAACTGGGTGATACTAGCTGTAATATTTTGATTCTTTTCATCTTTAAATTTAACACTAAGTGTCCAAAATTCTTCTGGCACAAATGACTCTATTTCATGCTCTCTTTCTGTGATTAATTTTAATGCCACAGACTGAACTCTTCCTGCTGATTTTGAACCTGGTAATTTTGTCCAAAGTATAGGAGATATATTAAAGCCAACTAAATAATCTAAGGCTCTTCTAGCCATGTAAGCATCTACTAATAAGGGTTCTATCTGTCTTGGATTTTCAATTCCATGAATTACAGCTTTTTTTGTAATCTCATTAAAAACTACTCGCTCTATCTCTTTATCTTTTAAAAGTTTTTTTTCTTTTAAATATTCTTTTACGTGCCATGCAATAGCTTCACCTTCACGATCAGGGTCAGTAGCTAATATAATTTTTGATGAATCTTTCGCAGCGTCAGTGATTTCTTTTAAATATTTTTTTGAAAAACTATCAACTTCCCACTCCATTTTAAAATCTTGATCAGGGTCAACAGAACCATTTTTTGAGGGAAGATCTCTTATATGTCCATAACTTGCTAAAACTATATATTTTTCACCTAAATATTTATTAATGGTTTTAGCTTTAGCAGGACTTTCTACAATAACTAAATTCATAATCTACAAACTACCCAAAAGAGTTTGATAGTCAATTTAATAAATTTTTGTCTTACTTTCTTCTTTGTTTTTCAATCTTTTAATATTTTCTCTGTGAGTAAAAAAAACCAAAACAAACATAATTATAAAAAAAAATATATGTTCAAATTTAGATAAAATTAGTAAATAAATTGGAATAGAAGTTGAAGCAACCAATGATGATAAGGATGAAAACTTAAAAAGTGCAAATGTTATAAGCCATGAAACTATGAATACTAATCCAAAATAAATATTTAAGGCAAATAAAATTCCAACATAAGTTGCTACACCTTTTCCTCCCCTAAATTTAAGCCAGACAGGAAAAACGTGCCCTAGAAATATACAAAGTGAAGCGATGTAAAGTAATTCTGTAAAATTAAATTTAATATAAATAATTGGAATAACAGCCTTTATAATATCAAAAAATAAAGTTGCATATCCGATAGTTTTATTTCCAGTTCTAAGAGCATTTGTAGCTCCAATATTGCCCGAACCAATATCTCTAATATCTTTTTTTAAAAATATTTTAGTTAAGATATAACCAAATGGTATTGAACCTATAAGGTAACAAATTATACCAACAATTAATATATCCATATTATAACTTAAATAATTCTTTTCCTTTTACAAAGGTATTTATAACTTTACCTTGAAGTTTTTTGTCTTCTATAGAGGTATTTTTAGACTTTGAAATTAATTTTTCTTTTTTTACAATCCAAGGTTTATTTATATCGACGATGCAGAAGTCTGCATCATTTCCTATTGATAGATTGCCTTTATCAATTTTAAGTATTTTTGCAGGATTAGATGTAAGAGCTTTTATAATAGTTTCTAATTTAAGTGAGCCGTTGTGGTAAAGTTCTAGACTAAGAGAAAGAAGAGTTTCTATTCCCGATGCACCTGATGCAGCCTGAGAAAAAGTTAATCTTTTTGACTCTTCATCTTCTGGTTTATGATCTGATACAATTACATCAATTAATTCCTCCTTTAAACCCTGAACTAGAGCTATTCTGTCTTCCTCTTTCCTTAAAGGAGGTGATAATTTCAAAAAAGTTCTAAAATCTCCAATATCATTTTCATTTAATGAAAGATTATTTATAGAAACTCCTGAAGTAAATTTTACTATTTCTTTTCTGTGTTTAATCACCTCGATAGACTTTTGTGATGATAATTGAGAAATATGATATCTACATTTAATCTTTTCTAATAAAGTTAAATCTCTTTCAATTAAAATACGTTCAGCTATTTCTGGTATTCCAGATAACCCCAATTTTGAAGCAATAATTCCTGAATTAATCATTCCATTTTTTGCTAATTCAGAGTCCTCAGCATGTTGCATTATTAAACACCCGAGGTCTTTGGCGGAATTCATAATTCTAGACATTAGTCTTGGATTTTGTATGGTTTTAGTGCCGTCAGTAAAAGCAATTATTCCTTTTTTTTGTAATAAACCAAATTCTGTCATGTTAGTACCCTCAATATTTTTTGTAAGCGAAGCACAAGGGAAAACATTAATTTTTGATTTATCTCTTCCTCTTCTTTTTAAAAAATCTACTATAGATACGTTATCTATAATGGGATCTGTGTTAGGCATAGTTACTACCGAAGTTACTCCACCTGATAATGCTGCATCACTAAGAGTTCTGAAGTTTTCTTTATATTCATACCCTGGTTCGCCAACAAAAACTCGCATATCAACAAGTCCGGGGAATATATACTTTTCTTTTAAATCAATTGGTTTTTCTCTAGTAGGTAAATTATTTGTATTAACTTTCTTTCCAATAGCTTCGATTTTACCATCTTCTCCAATTATTAATCCTCCAATTTCATTGATTGAATTATAAGGGTCTATGATATTGGCATTAATAAAAAATTGTTTTTTCATTTAAGTACAAAAAATTTTTAAGCAAGCCATTCTTACAGCCACACCAAGCTCTACTTGTTCTTTAATTACACTTTTGTTGATATCATCAGCTAACATTGTATCAATTTCTATTCCTCTATTCATTGGACCAGGATGCATGATTAAAGCATCTGATTTGGCATTCTCTAATTTACCAGGTGTTAATCCATAATATTCATAATACTCTCTATTAGATGAAAGATAAGAATTACTCATTCTTTCATTTTGTAATCTTAACATCATAACGATATCACAATCTTTCAAACCCTTTTTCATATCTGTAAATGTGTTGACACCAAATTTTTCAATTTCTTTAGGCATTAAGTTTGTTGGAGCAATTATATTAACTTCAGCTCCAAGCATGTTAAGAAGATAAATATTAGATCTTGCTACTCTTGAATGTAATATATCTCCACAAATTGCTATTTTTAGACCTTCAATTTTTTGTTTACGATTAATGATTGTTAAAGCATCTAATAAAGCTTGAGTAGGGTGTTCTCTTCTTCCGTCACCAGCATTCACCACTGCACAGTTTACTTTTTGAGAAAGCAAATTACACGCTCCAGAGTCTTGATGTCTTATAACTATAATATCAGGATGCATTGCATTTAAAGTCATTGCTGTATCAATAAGAGTCTCTCCTTTCTTAATTGCTGAATTGCTAATATTCATAGACATAACATCAGCTCCAAGTCTTTTTCCAGCTAGTTCAAATGAACTTTGTGTTCTTGTAGAAGGCTCAAAGAATAAGTTTATTTGAGTTTTTCCTTTTAAAGTATCAATTTTTTTATTTTTACTTTGATTTACTTTTATAAAATCATAAGCTTCATCTAGTATTAAATTAACATCATTAATTGATAAATCTTGGATACCTAACAAATGTTTTTGGGAAATTTTAATAGCTTTATTCGTTTTAATTGCCATTAAAACCAACTCTATAACTATAAAGCCCTATAATAGCAAGTATTAATTATTTAAGAAATCTATTGCTCCCTGAAGTATAAAAGTAGCAGCATTTTCGTCGATTTTTTTTTCCCTTTTACTTACATTAACATCTAATTGACTTGATAAGTTGAAAGCTCCTACAGTTGAAAGTCTTTCGTCCCACAAGCAAACAGGTAAATCAATATTCTTCTCAATATTTTCTGATGTATCTTTGACAGATTGAGCTGAACTACCCGATGTACCATCCATGTTAAGAGGATTTCCAATAATTATTCCTCTTATATCATTTTCCTCAATTATGTCTCTTAGTTCATTTATTACTTCTTTAGCTGTTGATCTCATAATGGTTTTAAATGGTGTGGCAATTAATTGTTTTTCATCACAAATTGATACACCAATTCTTTTAGATCCGAGGTCTAAACCAATTAATCTACATTTATCTGACTGTTTTTTTTTGAATTCCTCTAAGGTGATCATATTGTATATTTTAAACTTAAGTGATAGTTTGCGTCATATTTAAATAGCATATGAGCATAGATCTTAAAACAATAAAGCATATATCAAAATTATCAAGAATATCAGTGGATGAGCAAAAAGCAGAGAAATTAGCTGGTGATTTAAATTCTATTTTTAAGTTTATTGAAAAGTTAAATGAATTGAATACTGACAAAGTTAAGCCTCTTACATCTGTAGCTGAAACTACTCTAAAATTGAGATCTGACGAGGTAAAAAGTAAAGATATTCGCAATGAAATAATAAAGAATTCACCTCAAGATAATGAAGATTATTTTGTAGTACCTAAGGTAATTGAATAATGTCTGATATTACGAAACAATCACTTTCAGAGTTAGTTAAAAATATTAAAGAAAAAAAACTTTCTTCAAATGAAGTTACAAAAGCGTTTATTGATAGATCTGAAAAGTCAAAAGAATTGAATGCATATATTTCAGAAGATTATTCATCAGCTTTAGAAAAAGCTAAAAAATTTGATGAAAAACAAAATCTCGATTTAAAATTACCTGGTATACCAATTGCTGTAAAAGATTTGTTTTGCACTAAGAATGTTCGTACAACTGCTGGAAGTAAGATCTTAAATAATTTTGTACCAACTTATGAGTCTACTGTTACACAAAATATTTGGAATGAGGGTGCTATTCTGCTTGGTAAACTAAATTGTGACGAATTTGCAATGGGATCTTCAAATGAAACAAGTTTTTTTGGTAATGTACAAAATCCAGTTGATAAAAATTTGGTTCCTGGAGGTTCATCAGGTGGTTCAGCTTCTGCAGTTGCAGGCCAACTAACACCAATAACTATTGGAACTGATACTGGAGGATCTATTAGACAGCCAGCTTCATTCACTGGTATTGTAGGTCTAAAACCAACTTATGGGAGTTGTTCAAGATATGGAATAGTTGCATTTGCATCTTCTTTAGATCAAGCAGGTCCTATGGCACAAAATGTAAAAGATTGTGCTTTACTTCAAGAAATAATCAGCACTTATGACTCAAAAGACTCAACTTCAATTGACTTTAAAAGAAATGAATACAGTAAAGAATTAACAAAAAATATTAAGGGTAAAAAAATCGGAATACCAAAAGAATATAGAGTTGATGGAATGCCAAAAGAAATTGAAGAACTTTGGCAAAAAGGCATTCAATATGCAAAGGACTGCGGTGCTGAAATTATTGATATAACTCTTCCACATACAAGTTATGCTTTACCTGCTTATTATATTGTTGCACCAGCAGAAGCTTCATCTAATCTAGCAAGATATGATGGGGTAAAATATGGATTTAGAGCTAAAGGAGAAAATCTTATAGATATGTATGAGAAGACAAGATCAGAAGGCTTCGGAGCAGAAGTTCAAAGAAGAATAATGATTGGAACTTATGTTTTATCCTCAGGTTATTATGATGCTTATTATCTTAAAGCGCAAAAAGTAAGAAAATTAATTAAAAATGATTTTGATGAGGTATATAAAAAAGTTGACGCTATATTAACTCCATCAACTCCTAGCTCAGCATTTAAGATTGGTGAGAAAAAAGATGATCCTGTATCAATGTATTTAAATGATATCTTTACAGTGCCAGTTAATTTAGCAGGTTTACCAGGGATTTCTATTCCAGCAGGCCATGACTCAAAAGGATATCCGCTAGGTTTACAGATAATTGGAAAAGCTTTTGATGAACAAAATATATTAAATATTGCTTATGCTATGGAGGAAAAAATCAGTTTTAAAAATAAGATAAATGATTGGTGGATTAAATGAGTAAAGACAAATTAGAATATCTAATTAGTAGAAAAGATAATCAATATGAAGTTATAATTGGATTAGAAGTACACGCACAAGTCACCTCAGAGTCAAAATTATTTTCAACCTCATCAACTAAATTTGGTGCAGAACCAAACACACAAGTAAGCTTAGTTGATGCAGCATTTCCTGGAATGTTACCTGTGATCAACGAGTTTTGTGTAAAACAAGCAATTAAAACTGGTATTGGTCTTAATGCTAAAATCAATAATCGTTCAGTATTTGATAGAAAAAATTATTTTTATGCTGATTTGCCTCAAGGGTATCAAATTTCTCAATTTAAAGATCCAATAGTAGGTGAAGGTAAAGTTATTTTAGATATGCCAGAGGGTCAAAAAGAAATCGGTATTGAAAGATTACATTTAGAACAGGACGCTGGAAAAAGTATTCATGATTTGGATCCTCAAAGCACTTATGTTGATTTAAATAGATCTGGTGTAGCTTTAATGGAAATTGTAAGTAAACCAGACCTAAGATCTCCAGATGAGGTTAGTGCTTATATAAAAAAACTAAGATCAATAATGAGATATTTAGGAACTTGTGATGGAAATATGCAGGAAGGATCTTTAAGAGCTGACGTAAATGTATCAGTAAGAGCCAAAGGTTCTAAAAACTTAGGTACAAGATGTGAGATAAAAAATGTTAACTCTATAAAGTTCATGCAAATGGCAATTGATTATGAAGCTAATAGACAAGTTGATTTAATAGAGGAGGGTGAATCAATCGATCAAGAGACAAGATTATTTGATACTAAAAAAAATGAAACTAGATCTATGAGATCAAAAGAAGATGCTCATGATTATAGATATTTTCCAGATCCTGACTTGTTACCTTTGGAAGTTTCCAATGAATTTATTAAAAAACTTAAAAGTGAAATTCCAGAGTTACCAGATGATAAAAAGAAAAGATTTATTAAAGACTTTAAAGTATCCCCGTACGAGGCAAATATTTTAGTTTCAGATATTGATACTGCAAAATACTTCGAAGAAGTTGTTAGCAAAATGGGTAAGAACAAGGATATTAAGCTAGCAGTTAATTGGATTACAGGTGAATTGTTTGCTGTTCTAAACAATAAAAACTTAGAAATTTCTCAAAGTCCAATAAGTTCAAAGAATTTAGCAATATTAGTTAACTTGATCAAAAATGGAACAATCTCAGGAAAAATAGCTAAAACTGTATTTGAATTAATGATGGATGGAGATAAGGACCCCCAAAAAATTGTTGAAGAAAAAGGATTAAAACAACAGAGCGACCCTAAAGCGTTAGAAGCTCTAATAGAAAAAATCATTAATGATAACAGAGAAAAAGCTATTGAATACAAACAAGGTAAAGAAAAATTATTTGGATTTTTTGTAGGGCAAGCGATGAAAGCTTCTGGTGGTAAAGCAAATCCTCAATTAATTAATGAGATATTAAAAAAAAAGCTTTAAAGCAATGGGTGCAAACCTTGATATCACAGAAAAGTTACAAAAATACATTGATAATTTTGGTTTAAAATTGAATCCAATCCAGCAAGAAATAATTGATTATAACAAATCATTAGGTGAAATTAAAAGGATGCAAATTGATCCTACTCAATGTTATTTACTTCATCTGATAATAAAAATTTCAAATATAAAAGATGTGCTTGAAATTGGAACTTTTACAGGACTTAGTGCGCTTTCAATTTCACTTGCTTTACCAGAGGACGGTAAGCTTATTGCACTAGATAAAAACGAAGAAACTAACAAAATAGCATTAAATTTTTTTAAAAAGGCCAATCAAGATCATAAAATAGAAACAATAATTAAGCCTGCACTTGAAACTCTAGTAGAGTTAAATAATAAGAAATTTGATATGATTTTTATAGATGCTGATAAAATGAACTACAAAGAATATTATGAAAAATCTTTAGGATTATTAAAAAAAGATGGATTAATAATTATTGATAATGTCCTGTGGCATGGAGAAGTGGCAGATGAAAATAATAATGATAAATTTACTGTATACATAAGAGAATTTAATAAAATAGTCTCAGAAGATAAAAGAGTAGAGCAAATTATTATACCGTTAGGTGATGGAATGACTGTTTGTAGGCTGTTATAATGTTTAAAGTTTTTGGTTTTTATAAATTTATTAAGATTAAATCTTTTAAGAAAAAGAAAATTCTTTTACAAAAGATCCTTATTAAAAATGATATAAGGGGAACTATAATAATTTCTCAAGAAGGATTAAATGGTACTATATCTGGTAATAACAAAAATATTGAAAAAACTGTCAAAAAAATCAAATCTTTACTTTCATTCAAATATTTTGATAGTAATAATATTTCAAAATCTTTATTTCAACCTTTTCATAAACCAAAAGTAAAAATCAAAAAAGAAGTTGTTCCTATGAATTTTACTTTAAATCCTAAGGAAAGAAGTATAGAGACGCATTTAGATCCAAAACAATGGAACGATTTAATTAAAAAAAAAGATACTCACATAATAGATACTCGTAAACCATTTGAATACGATGTGGGTACTTTTAAAAAGTCCATAAATCCAGATATTAACAATTTTAGAGATTTTCCAAGATACCTCAATAAACTTAATAAAAAGAAACCAGTCGCTATGTTTTGTACTGGTGGAATAAGATGTGAAAAAACTTCTGTTTATTTAAAGAATAAGGGATTTAAAAACATTTATCAATTGAATGGTGGTATTTTGAATTATCTACAAAAGATTAAAAAAAAAGATAGTTTATGGAAAGGTGAGTGTTTTGTATTTGATAATAGAATTAGCCTTAAGCATGGACTAATTAATGGAACTTACTCAGTTTGCAGTGGTTGCAGAATGCCTATTTCAAAAAAAGACAAAAATTCTAAAAAATATGAGGAGGGTGTATCTTGTTCTAGATGTTATGACAAATTAACAAAATCACAAAAATCACGTTTTAGAATGAGACAAAGTCAGATATACAAAGCAAAAGTATCTGGAAAAAAACATATTTTTCAAAAAGAATTTAAATAAGGATAATTATTGTCTCAGTCTTACAAATTAACAAAAGATCCAATATGGTTTTTATTAAGAAAAGTAACTATTCCTGCTAGTGTTGGATCACTATTTCAGACGTTTTATAATTTAGTAGATACATGGTTTGCTGGCAAGATTTCAGCTGAAGCAATAGGAGCAATAGCTAAGTCATTTCCAATTTATTTTACTATAATAGCTGTCGGTGTTGGTATTGGTGCAGCAACTAATACTTTAATAGGAAATTCAATAGGTGAAAAAAATGATCGAACAGCATCTTTATATATTGCTCAATCTTTGATTTTTGCATTAGTAGTTTCAATTATAGTTACGCTATTTGGTTTAAATGTATCAAATTTTCTTTTAGGAGTAATGGGCTCTGATGCTGATGGAATAATATTAACAAGAAAGTATCTAGATATTATTTTTTATGGAACATTTATTGTACTAATACAAATTTCTTTAAATGGTACTCTAAATGCACAGGGTGATACAAAAAGTTATAGAAATGTTTTAATATTTAGTTTCTTTTTAAATATTTTTTTAAATCCTTTATTTATTTGGGGATATGGATTTATTCCAGGTTTTGGTATTTCAGGTCTTGCTATTGCTACAGTTATTTCACAATCAGTAGGAACAATTTATTTAGCTTATAAAGTGAATAATTGCAAAATTAGAGAATACTTAAAATTAATATGTTTTGTTCCAAAATTTAATTTCCTTAAATCTTTAACAATTCAATCAGTACCCGTTATGTTTAGTATGTTATTTATTGGTGTAGGAATTTTTAATATTTTATATTTTATTGGAAAATTTGGCGATTTAGCTACAGCAGGTTATGGTGCTGCATTAAGAATTGAACAAGTTATATTGTTGCCAGTTATTGGATTAAATACAGCAGTACTTTCGATAGGTGGCCAAAATTTTGGTGCAAAAGCTTATGATCGTATAAGAGAGCTTTATACGAAGGCTTTATATTTTGGATCAGCTTTTATGGCTTTAGCTGGTATAATATTATTTATTGGAGCAGAATATTTTGTATCTCAATTTACAAATAACAATGAAGCAATTAAGTATGGTACAATTTATTTAAAGATAGCTGCATTGATAGGTCCAATTTATCCTATATTTTTTATAACAACTGCTGTTTTTCAAGCTGTAAAAAAACCTCTTTACAGTCTTTACATGAGTATATTAAGACTCACTGCATTTCCATTTTTAAGCTTATGGTATGTAATAAATATTAGAGGAGGTGATTATGAAGATATTTTTTATACAATTATGGCTACAAATTGGATAATGGGAATTGCAGTTTTAATATTTATTGGTTATTTTTTAAATAATGTTTTTAAACAAAATAAAACTCTTTTTAGCTATTAGTATATGTCTAATATTTTTTTTTCTTACTTATAATGATGTTAAATCAGATGAACCAAAGATTATTTCTGGAATAGCTAAAGTAATTGATGGTGATACTATAAAGATAGAAAAAAATAAAATTAGACTTTTTGGTATAGACGCACCAGAAAAAAAACAACAATGTCAAAAATCATGGTTATCAATTTTTTTTTTAACTTTAAATAAGAATTATAAATGTGGAGAAATTTCTACCAATAAATTAAGAATAAAAATTGATAATAAATTTGTAATTTGCAAATCAAGCAATAAGGACAGATATAATCGATTTATTGCTGAATGTTTTAAAGATAAAACTAATATAAATAGATGGATGGTTTCAAGTGGATATGCTGTAGCTTATCGAAAGTATTCAAAAAAATTTGTATCTCAAGAAAATTTAGCCAAAAAGAAAAAACTAGGACTGTGGTCAGGTAAATTTGAAATGCCTTGGGAATGGAGGAAAAAAAACTAATCTTTTTTAAGTTTTTTCTCTAATTTTCTTACAAAATAAGAGACAATTAATATCAAGATTAGATATTCAAGAATTAAAAAAGTATAAATCTCTAAAGGTCTATAGGTTGTTACCACTAGCTCGTTTGCTTTTCTTGTTAAGTCTCCTATACCTATTATTGAAACTAAAGATGACATTTTTAATACATAAACAAACTGGTTACCAATTGCTGGCAAAATGTTTTTAATTGCTTGAGGTAGAATAACAAATCTTAATTTTCTAAAGAAATTTAATCCAAGAGAGCTTCCCGCTTCCCATTGAGCTTTCTTGATTGAATTTATTCCAGCCCTAAATATTTCTGCTTGAAATGCACTTTCGCTTATAGATAAAGCTATTATACCTGAAACAAACGGACTAAAGCTTATTCCACTCATTATTGGAAGTCCATAATAAATCCATAGGATTAAAACTAAAAGAGGTATCGCTCTTACAATTTCGACATATCCAATATTTAGATAAGTTAAAACTTTACTTTTTGCTAAAGAGGGAACAGCAACGATAAAACCAATTATCATTGAAATAACGATTGATATAACGGAAATAAAAATTGTTGTAGTTAGACCACTTAATAAAAATTTGAGATTAGTTAATCCTTCAACATTATTTGGAGATAGAATTAACCAATTGAGTTCACTTTTACCACATGAGGTTAACGGTAGTATCAGAAGTAAAAAAAAAAAATTTCTCACTACCTGATTTATAAAGAATTAAATAATAATTACTAATTGATTATAAGCTTTTTAAATTATATTTATCTAATAGTTTAGTAAAGAAGCCAGATGATTTTTTCTTTTTTATCCAACCATTAATGTAATTATTCCATTTATCATCACCTTTAGGTACCATCATTGCTAAAAAGGCTGGATTTTTTTCTCCATCAGGAACTATAGCTAATTGTGGATATTTGATTACTAATTTGTTTGCTTCTGTTGAACTTGTAATGTTTCCATCTGCTCTACCAGCTAAAACTTCTTGAAAGTCCCTTGCTGGTGCTTCAATAGAATTTAATTTGGATTTAGGAAAAAATTCTTTTGCTTTTTCTTCCTGAGATGTACCAAGTGTTGTAGCTATTGTAACATTAGAACTATTTAATGAGTCCCATGTTGAGAATTTTTTTAAATTTTTCTTAAGAACTAGTGGAACAGTTCCATATTTATAATAAGTATCTGTAAATCCTGCCACTTCAGCTCTTTTTGGAGTTTTTGTTACACTTGTTGAAATATCATATCTAGCTGATGTAATACCTGAAACAATAGTCTTCCATTCTGCAGGAACAAATTCAACCTTAACACCCATGTCCTTAGCTAGTTCATTCATTACATCAATATCAAACCCTTTGTATTTATTAGTTGCTGGATCTTTCATTGTCATTGGATCCCAGTCTCCAGTTGTTCCAACTTTTAATACTCCAGCTGAAAGTATTTTGTCTAAATTCGATTCTGCGTTTGAAGAAAGGGGTAAAAATGTAATTAATACAATTAATAATAATTTTTTCATTCAGTTTGATAACTGATTTTAAAATAAATTGTGACTATAATCTTGACGCAGCGTCGTTCATCCAAGAAAACAAATGTTGTGAAAAAGAGCGTCTAACAAACAGATTTACTAGATTTTTATCCTGATTATGAACAATTATATCAATTTTATTTAAAATTGTTTGAGTAACAGCACCTTTCTTATTTTGAAAATTATTAAAATTGAAGGGTGATCCAGCCTGAAATAATTCATAAATTTTATTACCCTTAAGATTAATCATCACGAATTGATCAGTAACATCTGTTATTGCACCAAGATTCAATTTTGAAATGTTATTATTTAATAGTTCTTCAGTTTCATAGTTATTAGTATTTTCATCAACAGGTTCATTTGAATAAATCATCCATTCATCAGGACTTAACCAAACTGCAGTTAATTTATCACTTTGAGTAGATGTATTTGACTCAGTTGGTAAAAGAATATTTAAAGATTTACCAACAGCAGAAATAAATTCTCTTTTTTTACCTCTTACTATCAATTTCATAATTGGTTTGACTTCTTTCATTTGAAGATCTTGTACTGATATTTGTTCAGTAAGTGTTTGGCTGTAATTAAGCATTTAATCTCTTGTTTTCCTTATCTAAAAAAACTGGGTCTGCCACTGTCACATTGATATTCTTTTTTTCCATCGGAATTATTAATTTTTGTCCCATCCTATTTTTTCCACCTTTAACAACACCAAGAGCTATAGATTTTTTAAGGTTAGGACTGTAATAACTTGATGTAATATGTCCTAACATTTCTATAGGTGATTTATTTACATCGGCTACTATTTGTGCTCCTTCTTCTAATATTTCATTAGGATCTTCAGTTAGTAATCCAACGAGCTGTTTTCTATCTTCTCTAATAGTGTCAGATCTATATAAAGATCTTTTTCCAATAAAATCATATTTCTTTTTACTTACAATCCAATCCATCTGTAAATCGATAGGAGTCATTGTAGCATCAGTATCTTGGCCAACAATTATGAAACCTTTTTCAGCTCGGAGTAAATGCATTGTTTCAGTTCCATAGGGAGTAATATTATAATCTTTTCCAGCTTCCATACATTTTTCCCAAACAGATTTTCCATAATTTGCTTGAATATTTATTTCATAGCTTTGTTCACCTGTAAAACTTATTCTCATAACTCTACAATTAATTTTTCCAATTTTTGCATTTTTAAAAGACATATGCGGAAAATTTTTATCTGAAAAATCCAAATCTGGTATAACTTGAGATATAATTTTTTTACTATTAGGACCACAAACACTTACTGTAGCAAAATGATCAGTTACAGATGTTAAATATACATCTAATTCTGGCCACTCAGTTTGTAGGTAGTCTTCTAGTTTGCTCATAACATTTGCGGCTCCACCAGTTGTAGTGGTCATTATATAATGATTTTCATCTAATCGAGTAGTAACTCCGTCATCATATACCATGCCATCCTCATTAAGCATTAGACCATACCGACATTTACCAACTGCGAGCTTTGACCAGGCATTTGTATATACACGATTTAAAAACTCAGAGGCATCTGTTCCTTGAATATCAATTTTACCAAGTGTAGATGCATCTAATATACCAGCACTTTCTCTAGCAGCTTTACTTTCTCTTTGTACTGCTTGATGCATATCCTCATTATTTTTTGGATAATACCAGGCTCGTTTCCATTGACCAACATTTTCAAATTCAGCTTTATTATCTGTATGCCATTCATGCATAGGTGTTTTTCTAAAAACATCAAAAAATTCTCCAACATTTCTTCCAACAATCGTTCCAAAGGTTAAAGGAGTGTAGGGTGGTCTAAAAGTTGTTGTTCCAAGTTTACCCATTTTAGCATCAGCTGTTTCAGAAATAATTCCAAGAGCATGCATATTTCCTAGTTTTCCTTGATCAGTTCCCATTCCAGTTGTTGTATATCTTTTAACGTGTTCAATTGATCTAAAACCCTCTCTCAATGCTAATTTAATATCTTTAGCAGTTGAATCATTCTGAAAATCAACAAAAGATTTTGTTTTACCTAATATTTTGTCAGTTGGTAAAAGCCAAATATTCCTTTTTGATTTGTTAGTTGAAGATAATGTTTCTAAGTTTGCATATTCGGTAGCTTCGATATTTAAAAATTTTTTTAGAACTTGAGGAACATTACCTAAAATTTCATCTAAAGTTAAATCACCATTACATGCACCTATACTTAATTGGTCTGAGGGATAACTATCTGGAATAAATGTTTGATCTTCATCTCTAAATTTTAATTTTCCACCAGATTGTGTAAATAAGTGAACAGCAGGAGTCCATCCACCTGATACGCCAAGACAATCACAAGATATATTAATCTTTGAACCTATAACTTTTTGACCATCTTTTGATAGTTGCATAATAGAAATTCTTTTTATTCTTTTATAACCACCAGTATCTGTTACGGTAAAACCCTTAAAAATTTTTATATTATTTTTTTCTACCTCATAAACTAATCTAGAATCTATCTCTTCTCTGTTGTCAATTATTGCCTCAATATTTATGCCTTTTTGAATTAAACTAATTGCAGTCTCGTAGGCACTATCATTATTTGTAAATAAAATATTCTTTTCACCACAAGCTACACCAAATAGGTCTACATATCTCTTGATTGATGATGACAGTAATATTCCAGGACGGTCATTATTATCAAATATCATTGGTCTTTCAATTGACCCTGTAGCAGAGATTACTTTTTTTGCTCTTATCTTAAGTAACCTGTGTCTTGTTTTGCCTTTTCTTTGTTCAATAGGCAAATGATCAGTAAGACTTTCTCGTGCTAATAAAAAGTTGTACCCATGATAAGCCGCCACGCTTGTTCTAGTTTTAATTTCTAAATTTTTTAATTTTTTAATTTCATTAATTTCTTTATCTAACCACGATCCTGAATTTTGATTGTTAATTTTAAAATGATCTGAGTTTTGATAAATAGTTGATCCTCCAAGATTAGGTTTTTCTTCGACTAAGAGAGTTTTGAATCCATTTTTAGCTGATATCTTTGCAGCTATAATTCCTGAAATACCTGACCCAATGACTAAAACATCACAATGAATATACCTGTGTTCGTACACATCAGGATCTGCTTTTGTTGGTGATTTACCTAAACCAGCTGACTTTCTAATAAAATATTCATATTTTTCCCATAAACTTGCTGGCCACATAAAAGTCTTATAGTAAAAACCCGCAGGCAGGAGAGGAGATAAAAAATTATTAATACCACCAATATCGAAATTTACTGTGGGCCAACAATTTTGACTTGAAGCTACTAGGCCCTCATAAATTTCAATTTCTGTAGCTCTTACATTTGGTTCTGTTCTGTCTGAATTGTCGTGTAGTTGAACAATAGCATTAGGTTCTTCAGAGCCTGCAGTCATAATACCACGTGGTCTATGATATTTGAAGCTCCTAGCAACTAAGTGTACATCATTAGCTAACAGTGCAGAAGCTAGCGTATCACCTTGAAAACCATAATAAGTTTTTCCATTGAATTGAAAAGAAATTCTATAGGTTTCATCAATTATTTTTCCACTTTTAACTCTTAAATTTTTATTCATTTTCTAATAACTTGGAGGCTTTTCACCCATTTTATAAACAGCTTTAATTTCATCATTTGATGTATTGCGAACCACATTGAACCACTTTCTACATCCATGAATATGATTCCATCTTTCAAATTGAACTCCTTTAATATTTTTTCTCATAAAAAGATACTCTGCCCATTCATCATCACTTAATTCGGTAGGTTGTTTTGGTCTTATTATGTGCGCTTCTCCACCTGCTTTGAATTCACTTTGGTCACGTTCACCACAAAAAGGACAGTTTATTATAAACATTAATGTGCCACTGCTGCTGCACCATGTTCATCAACAAGGTCACCACTTGTAAATCGGTTAAGATTAAAAGCAGCATTAAGTTTATGAGGTTCGTCATTAGCAATGGTATGTGCAAACAAATCACCTGATCCAGGTGTTGCTTTAAATCCACCAGTTCCCCATCCACAATTAAAATATAAACCTTTAATAGATGTTTTACTTATTATTGGGCTAGCATCAGGGCAAATATCTACGATACCTCCCCATTGTCTTAACATTCTCATACGACTAAATAGAGGATACAATTCAAGTATTGCATTTAATGTTCCCTCCACAATTTCATGGCTACCTTTCTGTGAATAAGAAATATAATCGTCAGTACCAGCACCAATCACTAGTTCACCTTTGTCAGACTGACTTACATATGCATGCACAGCGTTTGACATAACCACAGTATCAATAATTGGTTTTACCGGTTCAGATACTAAAGCTTGCAATGGTTTGCTTTCTAAAGGCAGTCTAAGACCTGCCATATTAGCAATTACACTAGAATGACCAGCAGCAACAACACCTATCTTGTTAGTTTTAATAAATCCTTTTGTTGTTTCGATACCATCAACTTTATCACCATCTCTTTTAATACCTTTTACCTCACAATTTTGAATTATATCAACACCCATTGAATCTGCACCTCTCGCATAACCCCAAGCTACAGCATCATGTCTGGCTGTACCTGCTCTTTTTTGTAAAGTTCCACCCAAAACTGGATAACGAATATCAGGAGAGGTGTTTATTATCGGGCAAAATTTTTTAACTTCATCTGTGTTCAGATAAACTGCATCAATTCCATTTAATCTATTTGCGTGAGTTCTTCTTTTTAAATCTCTGACATCTTGAAGATTATGAGCAAGATTCATAACACCTCTTTGACTAAACATTACATTATAATTTAATTCTTGTGATAAGTTTTCCCAAATTTTTAATGCATGATCATAAAGACCTGCACTGGCATCCCATAAATAATTTGATCTAATTATTGTAGTATTTCGACCAGTATTTCCACCACCTATCCAACCTTTTTCGACAACAGCAATATTTTTCATTTCATGTTTCTTTGCGAGATAATAAGCAGTAGCTAAGCCATGTCCACCACCACCAACTATTATAGCATCATATTCTTTTTTAGGCTCAGGGTCTTTCCAAGCTTTCCCCCAATTTTCGTGATATGAGAAAGAATTTTTAATTAGGCTAAAAATAGAGTATTTTTTTTTCATAATTAACGAATAAAACAATAATATATATATATCAAGAAATTTTGATTTATTAAAGAAAACATAAAATGAGTAAAAATAATTTAAAAGTAGTAATATTAGCTGGAGGATATGGAACTAGGCTAGGAACTTTGACTAAATTAAAGCCCAAACCGATGGTGGACGTTTGTGGCAAACCAATCCTAGAGCATATAATGCAATTATATCTTAAATCAGGTTTTTTTAATTTTATAATTTGTGCAGGGTATAAAAATGAAGTTATAAAAAATTATTTTAAAAAAAAATATCAAAATGACATAGTAGTGGATAATAAAAATGAAGTTTTAATTAAGAAAAGAAATCTATCAATCAGGATTGTAAATACTGGCAAAAACTCTTTAACAGGAGGAAGAATTAAAAGAATTAAAAAATACGTTCAAGAAGATGAATATTTTCATATGACTTATGGGGATGGTCTTTCAAATGTGAACATTAATAAATTAACTAAATATCATATAAAAAATAAAAAATTCGCCACTGTAACAACTGTTAAAATTCAAGTTCCTCAAGAGAGGTTTGGAGTAGTTTATTTTAAAAATAAAAACATAGTAAAAAAATTTGTGGAAAAACCAGATATAAAAGAAATTTTTATAAATGGAGGTTTTTTTGTTTTAAGTAATAAAATTTTTAAATTCATTAAAGATGATCAAACTCGATGGGAGGCAAAACCACTTGAAAAGATCGCTAGAGTCAAACAATTGGCTGCTTTTAAACATACTGGTTTTTGGAAATGTATGGATACATTAAGAGACAGAAAATTTCTTGAACAATTCAAACATAAAAGATTTCCATGGAATTTAAAAAATTAAAAAAATTTTATAAAAACAAAAAAGTTTTAGTTACTGGTAACACTGGGTTTAAAGGTATTTGGTTATTTTTGATATTAAAATTCCTTGGAGCAAAAGTAAAAGGTTTTTCATTACCACTTTATAAAAATGACAGTTTTATTTTTTTTAAAATTTTAAAAAAAAATCTCAACAAGGAAACAGTCTATGGTGATGTGTTAGATTATAATAAATTGTTCAAAACAATAAAATTATTTAAACCACAAATAATATTTCACTTTGCAGCACAAAGCTTAGTTATTGAGAGCCAAAAAAAACCTAAGAAAACGTTAGAAACTAATCTAATTGGCACAAACAATATTATCAAAATTTGTTTTAAAATAAAATCAATTAAATCTTTAATAGTAGCGACAAGTGATAAATGTTATTTAAATAAAGGTAAAAAAAAACCATTTAAAGAAAATTCTGAATTAGGAGGCGTAGAAGTTTATTCATCATCAAAAGCTATGTGTGAACAGTTAATAAATTTATATTTATTAAACAATGCTAAAATAAATTCTTTTGGTTTAAGCAGTATAAGAGCTGGTAATGTGATTGGTGGAGGTGATTTTGGAAATTATAGAATAATACCAGATATTATAAAAAAATTTAAATCCAAACGACTTACTTTGAGAAACCCCAAACATATTCGACCTTGGCAACATGTTTTGGATGTTTGCTATGCATATTTATTAGTACCGGTTTTTCATTACAAAGATAAAAAAAAGTATAGTGGACCGTATAATGTGGGACCATCAAATAAAAATTTTGTTAATGTATTAAATCTAACAAAAAAATTTATTTCCATGCTTGGAAAAAATTATGAAATAAATTTCAAAAAAAATATTTTTACTGAGTCAAAATTATTATTATTAGATTCAAAAAAAATTTACAATCTCTTAAGATGGTCTCCACATTATGGTATTGAAACAAGTATTAAGAAGACAGCTTCATGGTATAAAAATTATTTAAACAAAAATGATATAAAAAAATTTACTGAATTACAGATTAAACATTATTTTGATGATCAATAATTTCTTCAATAATATAATTAGGCCTCTGTTTTACTTCATTATATATTCTTGTTATGTATTCTCCAATAATACCAATCATGATTGTATTTAGAGAAAATAAAAATAGTATTAAAATTATAGTAAATGAAAAACCTTCGTAGGGATTAAAAAAAAATTTATTAATTAATATAAAAATTAAAAAAACAAAAATTATACTTAATGAAAAAATTCCAAATTTTGTAATTAAGCTTGCAGGACCAGCTGTAGAAGAAAGCAAAGCATCAAAACCATATTTAATTAAAAAAATTATACTGGATTTTGATTTACCTTTTTTTCTGAATGGTCTATCAAATTTAATTGACTTTTGTCTAGCACCTATAAAAGAAACAAGGCCTCTTAGAAATCTTGTTCTTTCTCTCATATTTTTTAATTGTTCAATGATTTTTTTGTTAAGTAATCTATAATCACCTGTATTTTCTGGAATTGTAAAATTTTTATCAACAAGTGTCTGATACAAAAAATAAAAAATAGACCTCATTATTTTCTTAATAAATGTTGTCTCTATACTCGATCTTACTGCATAAACTACATCAAAATTTTTTTTCCATTCAATAATCATATCTTTTATTAGAGATGGAGGGTCTTCAAGGTCGGGATCCATTATAATACACGCATCCCCATTTGAATTATCTAATCCAGATAAAATTGCCGATTCTTTACCAAAATAATTTGTTAAACATATAAGTTTAACCTTTTTAAATACTTTAGAACTTTCTTTTATCTTTTTAATAGTGTTATCGGTACTTTTATTATCAACAAAAATGACTTCAAAATTTTCATTTATTTTTGATATATTTTCATGAAGTTCATTAATAAAATCTTCTAAAATTGATTCTTCATTAAAGCAGGGAATAACTATTGATATCATAAGATTTATAATTATTAATGACTATAAATGTCTTGTAAAAATTGTAAATCACGATTTCTTAAAAAAATTATTAATATAGGGAAACAACCTATAAGTAGCCATTTTTATAAAAAAAAAATTGATAAACTGAAAAATTATTCTTTAGATTTATATGTGTGTCTTAAATGTAATTTAGTTCAATTTAAATCATTAGCAAAATTAGATCATATGTATGGCTTAAATTATGGCTATAGGACTTCCTTGAGCCCTCTAATGATAAATCATATGAAAGATAAATATTTAAGAATTAAGAATGATTTAAAAAATAAAAAAAGGAACATTTTAGATATAGGTTGTAACGATGGGACATTTTTAAATTTTTTCAAAAAATTTAAAAATATCAATTTATTTGGTATAGATCCTTCAGCAGAAAAATTTAAAAGATATCATTCTAAGAAGATAAATCTAATCGTTGACTATTTTAAAAAAAAAAATGTTGAAAAAAAATTTAATAATGTAAAATTTGATTTAATCACATCATTTGCAATGTTTTATGATATAGAAGACCCTAATTCATTTTGTAAAGATATAAAAAATCTATTAACAAAAAATGGGAAATGGATTTTAGAGCTATCGTATTTTCCATTGCTTTTACAAAATTTAACATATGATCAAATATGTCACGAACATGTAACTTATTATACTTTAACAACATTTGAAAAAATTATTAAAAAAAATGGTTTAAAAATATTAGATTTTAGCCTTAATAATATCAATGGGGGAAGTATTGAGATAATATGTTCAAAAAAAAATTCAAATCATTCAACCAATATTAAGAAAAT
Source organism: Pelagibacterales bacterium SAG-MED39 (assembly GCA_014653625.1). Taxonomy (GTDB): domain Bacteria; phylum Pseudomonadota; class Alphaproteobacteria; order Pelagibacterales; family Pelagibacteraceae; genus Pelagibacter. Next base: position 85,137 of record JACWEI010000002.1, on the reverse strand, counting down.
TAACACTCAAAAAAAATTTGAAACATACATTAACGACGAAAGTTATAAAAATTTTGATATTAGGACAGAAAATATTAAAAAAATGTTAAACTTATTTTTAGATACAAATAAAGGTGATGTTATAGGTTATGGAGCATCCACTAAAGGAAATATAGTTTTAAATCACTGTGGAGTCGATAACAAAAAACTTAAGTATATATGTGATGCAAATCCGTATAAGTTTAATCGTTTTACCCCTGGGAGTAATATAAAAATTATATCTAAAGAAAAAATGAGAAAATTAAAACCAAAATATTTGTTAGTCTTAATTTGGTCTTTTCGAAAAGAAGTAATTCAGCAAGAAAAAAAATTTATTGATAACGGTGGTAAACTTATCTTTCATTTGCCAATGTTTCATATAATTGACAAAAATAATTATAAACGTTTTATGAATAATAATTTTCAATCACTTTCATATAATTTTTAGTGAAAAATATATTAATTATAGGGCACAAATCTTTTATTGCAAAAAATTTTATTAACGATTTTGGTTATAAATTTAATTTATTTTATTTAAAAAAGTATTTTAAAAGGAAAGATAAGAACTTCCCAAAAGTTTTGAAACTATTTATCAAAAAAAATAGTATTAATGTCATTCTAAATTTTGCTGCAAATAACGATAATTCTTATAAAAATGAAAATTTTGAAAAAATTTTAGAGTCAAATTTTTACCTTCCAATTACGTTAATTAATATTTCGAATTTTTTTAAAATTCCTTTATTTATTTTTTTGTCAAAAGACATGTATAAAGAAAATAAAATTAAAAATTTTTACTCTTTAAGTAAGGGAATGTTGAAAACTTTTATCAACAACAGTAAATTCAGTTGTAAATTAAGATTATTAAATATTGATAGTTTATATGGTCCTTATGATTTAAAAAAAAATAGAATTTTTCCCTCTATTTTTCATAATTTATACAACAAAAATAAAATAAAGATTAATCTGAACCAAATAAAAAACTTCACCTATGTTAAGGATTTAAATAAAATTTTATTCAATTTAATTTTCAAAAAAAAGCAATTTATTTATAAAGAAATTAAATCTGAAAAAATCAATATTACTTCTGTGTATAGATTATTTAAAAAAAATAAGTTCTACAATTTATCTAAAAAAAATAGTAAATATCATGCTTTATTCTTAACCAGGGAGTGGTATAAAAAATATTATGGAAAAAAATAATTTAAAGATTTTTTTTGTTAAATTAATAGCCGTAACGTTTTCTGTGATTGTTATAATTAATGTCATATTCAATTTACTATTTGCAGATAAAATTGAAAAAATTAATAATTTGTTGTCATTAGATAAAAGTAAATTTCGAAGTGAGATGAGAGATAAAATAAGAAATGAAATTAGAAATGGTTTAGAAAAAGATAGTATTTTGAATCAAGAAGATAAAATATTATTATATGAATTATATAAAAAGTTAAAAAAAGAGTTCGCCGAAATTGAAAATAAATAAAAGTTATAGTTTAAAAATAGTATTTATAATTCTAGGAGCTATTTTTTCATTATATTCTATTTTTAACATTGGTCTTTCTTATGACCAAATTTTTCATATAGAAAATGGAGAAAAAAGACTAAAATATTTATTTAGTTTTGGCAGGTATGATTATTATGATATTTTACATTTAAAGTATTACCCAGGTCTCTATGATACTATATCAGTTTTACTTGCCACAGCTTTTCCCAGAAATTTATACTATGAAAGTTTTTATTTAATTAATTTTTTAACAGGTTTAGCGGGCTTATTCGGATTAAAAAAGGTTGTTAGTTTTTTTTTTGGATCGAAAGTCTCAAAAATATTTTTTTTAATTTCATTTTTTTCTCCTATTTTCTTTGGTCATCTGCCAATTAATCCAAAGGATACAATCATAGCAACAGCAAATTTTTGGATACTTTATTATGTTATCAAATATTTAAAAACAGACTCAAATATTATTAGAAATGATGTTTCTATCAAAATAGGATTTTTTTTAGGACTAGGTGTGGGTGTTAGAGTTTTATTCTTAGGTACTCTTATACCAATTATCTTTTTCTTTTTTTTTGAAATTTTCTTTTTCAAAAAAATTGTAAATAAACTAAATATAAAAGTTTTTTTAAAACATTTAATTTATATATTTTTAATTTCTTATTTTTTTTTAATATTGTGTTGGCCAAATGTACACAGCAATATCTTTACAGAACCATTTAGAATTTTTTTTCAGTCATTAAAAGATACATCGCAAGGTGTTCAACTAAGTTATTTTGCTGGTAATTTTTATGATACTCTACATACCCCTTGGTATTATATCTTTTTAAATCTATTTTACAAAATACCAGTCTTTTATTTAATAATTTTTTTCTTTTCGTTTATATTCATAATGAATATCAAAACATATTTTAAAAAAAACACAAATTTTATTTATTATATTAGCATTTGCTTATTTTTATTTTTTTTTCCAATTCTAATAGCAATTTTTTTCAAGTTAAAAATTCATGATGGATTAAGATATTTTATTTATTTAATTCCTTTGTTTAATATTATACCATCTATTTTTTTATTATTTTTATTTGAAGGATCTAAAAATTTAAAATTTTTTTCATCTATTATTTTGTTACCTTTTTTATTTATATTTTTGTTTAAATTTTTCTCTATTGCACCCTATCATTACTCTTATTTAAATATATTCAATGACATTTTTTTAGTCAAAGACTCGTTTGAAAATGATTATTGGGGCTCATCTTCTAAAGAATTAATTAAAAAATTTTCCAAAAAAGTCAATAATAACAAATTTTTAAAAATTGCTATTTGTGGAGTTAATCCTGTTAATGTGAAATATTATTTAAAAAAAAATGGTATCAAAAATTTTAATTTGGTTGATCTCAATAACGAATTTGATTACGCAATCTTAATAAACAGAGCAATTTTTAAAGATCAAACCGATCAAAATCAAACCTGTTATTCAAAATTTTCTAATAAAAAAGTATATATATCTGTCAGAAAAAGTTTTATAGATTTATCAAAAATTGTAGAATATTAGTAAAATACATATTTTATTTAAAATATTTGGAAGAGTGGGTGAGTGGCTTAAACCAGTCGTTTGCTAAATGACCGTGCGAGGAAACTTGTACCGAGGGTTCGAATCCCTCCTCTTCCGCCATAATTAATACAATGGATCGTTTTTAAAAAAATCTTTCATCTGTATCGGTTTTTGTTCTAGTATATATCTATATACGTTATAATTCTCCAAAACTCTTTGAACATAATTTCTTGTCTCTTTAAATTTAATCAGTTCAATCCAATCTACATAATTAATTTGATTTTTCTGTGGATTTTTATTTATTTTTTTCCAATATCTTACTCTCTTAGGGCCAGCGTTGTAAGCTGCAATAGCAAAAGGGTAAGCACCTTCGTATTCAAGAATTAACCCAGCAATATAATGTGAACCTAAATTTATATTATATTCAGGGTCAGTAGTTAATCTAGATTTTGAGTATGGAAGTTTTGCCTGTTTAGCAACTAATTTTGCAGTGTAAGGCATAAGTTGCATTAATCCTTTTGCACCTGCATGACTGTTTGCACTTAAGTCAAATTCACTCTCTTGTCTTATTAAAGATAATATAAGAGCATTTTCGGGGATTTTCCTACCATTAACATATTTAGGTGTGCCAATTATTGGATAGTTATATTTATTATGAAATCTTTTTTCATATGAGGCTATTTTAGAAATTTGGATTGCAAAATCGAAACGATCGATATTAGTCGCGAGTTCAGCTGCTAAAACTTCACTACCACTATTGATATTTTCATTAGCTAAATGTCTAAGCATATGTTTTGTATATTTGTCTTCATCAAGTTCATCTAATAGATAAATTAATTTTACAATTTCTTTTTTAAAAAAATAATCACGATATTCTTTTTCTATTTTTATATCCTTTGAAAGTTCAAAAGTATTATTTGCATCTAATTCCATAAAAGCTAATTGGCCATAGTAAGTTGTCAAAAAATTTGAAGCTTCTTTAAACCATTTAGTCGATAAATCTTGATCACCTAGTTTTTTATAAGTTCTACCAAGCCAATAAGCTCCTCGTGCGACACTGATTGGGTAACCAACATTATTATAAAAATTCTTAAAATGATCTTTTGCTAATAAAGGGTCTTCTAAAAAACTTAGAGCTATCCATCCACTCATCCATTCAGCTGCAGCAAACTCAGGTCCTTCCGTCATCGCATGATTACTTGATATTTTATAAGCTAATTCGTATTTTTTTTTGTATATTAATGATCTCGAAATTATTTCTCTTTCTATCCACCATTTATCAGGGCGTACTAAGTAATCTTTTGTATTTTTAATCTTTAATAAGATTTCAACGGAACTATCAACTCTACCTCGTTTTCTTCTCCATTTTAATCTATCGTAATTTAACCCAGCATCATTTTTGAATTTGGCTGGTACCTTTGATATAGCTGTATCAACACCATAAGATTTACTCATTAATAACTGTCTAGCATTATATAAAAGTTCATAATCTTTAGGTAGATATCTTAATAATCTTTTTAAATCCCAATATTTGTTGTTCCAAGCAAGATAGTCGGCACGTTTTATATAATCGTCAGCATTTAGAAATTTCTTAAATTTTTTTCTATAAAATCTTAATTTTGATTTTGAAAGATCTGCTGTAATCCATCCATCTTTTATAAATTTAGTTCCTTTTTCGATATCACCAGTTAAAATATAACTTTCACCTAGTATCATTTTACCAAAACCGCTTAGTGGTTCAGACGAGGCAAATGAATTTATAATTTTTTTTGGAGAAATTCTATCAGTTGATAATTTGTGTTCTGCTAAATATTTTATTCTACCAATTCTAGGATAATTTTCATTTTTATCAATAAATGTCTTATATTCATAATATGATGCCTGATTTCCTTTTGTGATTAAGTGTCTCCATTGAATAAAATTATATATTGATTTATCTTTTGCTTTGTTAGCGATTTTAAGAGCGTTTGTCCATTTTCGTTTTTTCATCTCTGAAATAGCCTTATCAGCTATATTAAAATCTTTTTTACTATAATATTTTGAAATTTTTACATCAGTTGTTTTTTTAGATCCCGAAATTTCAGAACCTGAAATTAAAGGTTTCTTTTTTGGTAATATAAATTCATTCTTTTTGTCTTTCTTAACAACAATTTTTTTTTCAATTTTTTTAGTTTCAGACTGCTTGATTGGTTTTGGTAAAGGTCTTAAAATATCAATTAATAATTTTTTTTGGGACTCCTGTTTTGATTGAAATGGTTTTTTAATAGGAATAATATCAGAAAGACAAATACCATTGATGTTGATTAAGTTAAACAAAACTATAAAAAATACTATTTTTTTTGACATAATCTTTACTATATGAATCAACAATCTATGTTATAAGTATTTATGTTTAAAGGTTCAAATGTTGCTTTAGTCACTCCATTTAAAAATGATAAACTTGATGATGATACTTATATCAAGTTAATACATTTTCACATTAAAAATGGGACAAATGGTTTGGTTCCAGCTGGAACCACAGGAGAGTCACCAACTTTGAGCCATGATGAACACGAAAGAGTTATAGAGCTATGTGTAAGGGAAAGTAATAATAAAATACCTGTGTTTGCGGGTACTGGCTCAAATTCTACAGAAGAAGCTATATCTTTAACTACTCATGCGGAAAAAATTGGAGCTACTGGTGCACTTGTTGTTACTCCATATTATAACAAACCTACTCAGGAAGGTTTATACCAACATTACAAGGCTATAAATGACAAATGTGGAATTCCAATAATTATATACAACATTCCTGGAAGGTCAGTAATAGACATGTCAGTTGATACAATGGCAAGATTATTCGAATTAAAAAATATTATTGGTGTTAAAGATGCAACTGGTGATTTGGACAGGGTAAATCAAACACTTAAAATGATGGGTAAAGATTTTATTCAATTAACTGGCAATGATGATAATGCTTTAGAATTTAATAAAAGAGGTGGAGTAGGAGCAATAAGTGTAACAGCAAACATTGTACCAAAACTTTGTTCTGAATTCCAAAAATTTTCTGTTATGAATGATAAAAAATCAATTATTGAGTCTGAAAAATTGGATAAGATTTTACAACCAATTCATCACTCCATGTTTGTTGAAAGCAATCCTAGCCCAGTAAAATATGCTGCTAAACTTTTAAATCTTTGCGACGATAATGTAAGATTGCCATTAGTTAAAGTAACAGATCCAACTAAAGAGATAATAAAAAAAGCATTGCAATCTGCTAAATTGATTTAATGAATAATAAAACCAATTCTGGTTTAAAAATAATTTGTCTTAATCGTAAGGCAAGTTTCAATTATTTTTTTGAAGATTTATTTGAAGCTGGTATTGTATTAAAGGGATCTGAAATCAAGTCGATAAGAAATGGTAAAGTGAATATTGCAGATTCTTATGCAGTTGAAAAAAATGGTGAAATAGTTTTAATTAATTCACATATAGCCTCGTATAAACAGGCAAGTTACTCAAATCATGAACCAATGGGGGAAAGAAAACTTCTTCTTAATAAAAAAGAAATAAATAAACTTATAGGAAAAATACAAAGAGATGGTTTAACTATAGTTCCAACTAAAATGTATTTTAAAAAAGGTAAAGCAAAAATAGAACTTGCTGTTGCTAAAGGAAAAAAACAATTTGATAAAAGAGCAGTTAAAAAAAATAGAGACTGGAGTAGAGATAGAGCAAGATATGTTAGAAAATCAAGCTAAATCAATTTATCTAGCAATTGGTTCAAATTTAGGAAATAAAAAAAAGAATATTGAAAAAGCAAAATTACTATTAATGAAAAATAATATTGAGATATTACGAGTATCTAATTTCTATGAAAGTTTTTCATGGCCAAACCCAATGGATCCAAAATTTTTGAATATTGTTTTAAAAATAGATAGTAATTTAAGCCCGTTAAAATTACTAAAAAAATGTAAAGAAATTGAATTAAAACTCGGTAGAAAAAAATCTTCTAAAAATTCTCCTCGTGAGTGTGACATTGATATTTTAGACTATAAAACAAAAAGAGTTATTGGTGAAATTATTTTGCCTCATCCTAGAATGCATACAAGAAATTTTGTTCTCATACCACTTTTTGAGATAAACAAACATTGGGTGCACCCAATTACAAATGACCACATAAAAAAACTTATATTATTATTATCGAATCGCGATATTACATCTATTAAACAAATTTAATTTAGTGATATAGTAAGTTATGTTAAATTCAGAGGATCTAATAAATAAGGTAAAAACTTATAATAAATTTTTAAATCCTGAAAAATTGAATAAAGCTTATAATTTTGCGGTTAAGGCACATAGTAATCAAAAACGTGCTTCAGGAGATCCATATTCTGTTCATCCTATTGAAGTAGCAACTATCTTAACAGAACTAAAGTTAGATAGTGCAACGATAACCACTGGTTTGTTGCATGATACTATAGAAGATACATTTGCTACTTATGAAACTATTAAAGGGGAATTTGGAGATGAAGTTGCTGATTTAGTAGATGGAGTTACAAAAATATCAGTCTTTGAAAATACAGCTACCACAAATTCTAAAGCTGAAAACTTTAGAAAATTAATTTTGGCTACTTCGAAAGATATAAGAGTTTTATTGGTCAAAATTGCTGATCGATTACATAATATGAGAACAATCAAAGCAATTATAAATGAAGATAAAAGAAAAAGAATTGCACAAGAAACTATGGAGATTTATGCTCCTCTTGCTGATCGTATGGGCATGCATAGAATTAGAGATGAACTTGAAGATTTATCTTTTGAAATCTTAAATACTGAAGGAAGAAAATTAATTCAAAATAGACTCGATCAGATTAAATTAGATAAAAAAGATATATTTGAAAATTTATCTATTGAGTTTGATAAACTATTAAAAGAAAATGATATTGATTCAAAAATTTATGGTAGAGAAAAAACTCCTTTTTCGATTTGGCGAAAAGTTCAAAAAAAAAGAGTTTCATTAGAACAAATTACAGATATCATTGGTTTTAGAATTATTTTAAATACAATAGATGATTGTTATAAAACTTTAGGAATTATTCATAAAAAATATAATTGTATACCTGGTAAGTTTAAAGATTATATTTCTTCAGCAAAAATAAATGGTTATAAGTCAATACATACTGCAGTAATAGGTTCAAATAAAAAACCGATTGAAGTCCAGATAAGAACAAATGAAATGCATGAATTTGCTGAAAGAGGGATAGCCTCTCATTGGCAATATAAATCCTCTGAAAAGTTTAATTCATTGACCTGGAAAGAATATGACTGGCTTAAAGATTTAGTTGAAATTATTGAAAAAAATGAAAATCCTGAACATTCTTACGAATATACCAAACTACAGATGTTTCAAGAGAATGTTTTTTGTTTTACACCAAAAGGTTCGGTAATTAAATTACCAAAGGATGCTACACCAATTGATTTTGCTTATGCTGTGCATACAAAAATTGGTGATAACGCTACAGGTTGTGAAATTAATGGGAATAAAAGTGAGCTACAGACAATTTTAAGAAATGGTGATAGAGTAAAGATTATTACCTCAAAAAATCAGTCTCCATCATTACATTGGATTCCAGTCACAAAAACTGGAAAAGCAAGAGCTGCTATAAGAAGGTATTGGCATGAAAGAGGAGAGAAAAAGCAAGAGAGAATAAAAAAATATAATACAACCTTGTGGATTTCTTTACCAGATAAACCGGGGCAATTGGGGAATATCAGCTCATTAATAGGAGAACATAAATTAAATATATCTAATCTTGAGATGGCGGGTAAAAATCCTAATTATATCAATTTTAAATTTCAGTTAATAATCAGAGACCTAAAAAATTTTACTAATTTTATTGCAGAGCTTAAACAAAAGAGTATAAAATTTAAAATAATAAGACACGAAGATAAAAGAAATGCTTTCACCCAAAAAATCCTTAGATATTTTAAGAAAAACTAAAGCTTTATTAGATGGGCACTTTGTTTTATCTTCAGGCTTACATTCACCAAAATATGTTCAATGTGCTAAGCTTTTAAGTTATCCACATCTTGCTGATAAAATCTGTAAATCATTAGCTTATAAAATAAGAAGAAAATTTAGAAAAATTGATTTAATATTAGCACCTGCAATGGGAGGTATTATTATTGGTTATGAAATTGGTAAAATTTTAAAAAAAGAAACAATATTTTGTGAGAGAATTAAAGGTAAATTTATTTTAAGAAGAGGATTTGAAATAAAAAAAGGTTCTAAAGTTTTAATAGTTGAGGATGTAATTACAACTGGTAAATCGAGTATGGAATGTGCAAAAATTATAAAAAAAAACAGGGCACATCTTTTAGGATTTGCCTCAATAATCGATAGATCAACTAAGAAATCTTTAAAAATCAAAAAAAAAATTATTTCTCACTTAAAAATAAATATTCCAACTTTTAAAAAAAGTAATTTACCTAATGAATTAGTTTCTATTAAAATAACAAAGCCTGGAAGTAGATATATTAAGTGAAACGTCTAGGTGTAAATATTGATCATGTAGCTACTATAAGAAACGCTAGGGGAGAAAAACACCCAAGCCCTTTTTTGGCTGCAAAATTTGCTAAAAAAGCTGGAGCTGACTCTATTACTATCCACTTAAGAGAAGACAGAAGACACATAAAAGATTTAGATGCAAAAAAAATATGTTCCATTAAAGGTCTTTTGGTCAACTTGGAAATATCAACTAATTTAAACATGATTAAATCTGCGATAAAATTGAGACCTGATTTTGTTTGTATTGTTCCTGAAAATAGAAAAGAAATTACTACAGAGGGTGGGTTAAATTTAAGAAAAAATAAAAGACGATTAAAACAAATTTTATCTAGATTTAAAAAAGAAAAGATTAGAACAAGTTTATTCATTAATCCAATAATTGATGATATTAGAATATCAAAAGAATTAGAAACTAATTGTATCGAAATTCACACAGGTCATTTAGCTAATCTTATTAAATCTAAAAAAAATTATACTAAAGAACTTAAAAAAATTACTAAATGTTCAATTTTGGCAAAAAATCTAGGTATAGAAGTTCATGCTGGTCATGGTTTAGATTATAAAACAACTAGAATTCTAAGAAATATCAAAGAGATAGAGGAGTATAATATTGGTCATTATATAATAGGTGAGTCAATTTTCTCTGGTTTATCAAAAGTTATAAAAAATTTTAATAAGATCATAAAAAATAGAAAATGAAAATATTAGGAGTTGGTGTTGATATTACTAAAAATCAAAGATTCAATAAATTAATTAAGAATAAAAAATTTTTAAAAAAAACTTTTGGTAAAAATGAGATTATTTTTTCAAAAAAAACTGTATATAAAACATGTTTTTTTGCTAAAAGATTTGCAGCCAAAGAATCTTTATCAAAGTCATTAGGTACAGGTTTCAGAAATGATTTACATTTTAAAGATGTTGAAGTTTTAAATGATAAAATGGGCAAACCTTATTTTGTTAAAACAAAGAAAATAAATGATATTATTAAAAAAAGATTTAATGTTAAAAAATATGATTTATTTCTTTCAATTTCAGATGAAAAAGATTATTCAGTAGCTTTTACAATTTTACAAGCATTCTAATGTTTACAAAACAAAATTTGATTGAAAATACCAAAACATTAATTTATGCACTGTTAATAGCAATAGTTATCAGATCTTTATTAATTCAACCTTTTTACATTCCCTCATCATCTATGGAGCCAAATCTACTGGTAGGAGACAGACTTTTCGTTACAAAATACTCATATGGTTACAGTAAACATTCTTTTCCTTTTAGTCCTCATATTTTTAAAGGAAGAATTTTTTCAAAGAACCCAAATAGAGGTGATGTTGTTGTATTCAAAACTCCTGCAGACAATAGAACTGATTATATAAAAAGACTTATAGGTTTACCAGGTGATCAGATACAATTCATTGAGTCAAATTTATATATAAATAACAATGAAGTTCTCAAATCGAGAACATCAAAAAAAGATATAATATTTTGTGGCAATAAAACTATCAATGTATTTACTTTTGAAGAATTATTACCAAATAAAAAGAGGCATCGAACTGTATACTTAAAAGATTTTTCTTATATGGATTCTGATGTTTTTATTGTTCCTAAAAATCACTATTTTTTCTTAGGAGACAATAGAGATTGTTCAAAAGATAGTAGATTTTTGTCAAGTGTAGGTTATGTTCATGAAGATAATCTTGTAGGTAAAGCTCAGTTTATTTTTTTCTCATCTGACAAATCTAAAGGTGGCATTTTTTCTTTCTGGAAATGGAATCAATCTATTAGACTAGGTAGATTCTTTAAAAAAATTAACTAATGAAAATTGATTATCAAATATTAGAAAAAAGAATTAAAACTAGATTTAAAAATAAAGAACTCTTGATTAAGTCTTTAACTCATAAAAGTTATGATAAAGAAAAAAATAATGAAAAAATTGAATTTTTAGGAGACCGTGTTTTAGGTTTGGTAATAGCAAAGAAACTTTTGGAAATTTATCCTGATGAGAAAGAAGGAATTTTAGATAAAAAATTTGCTTCACTTGTAAATAGGAAAACTTGTGTTGAGATTGCAAATAATCTTAAATTACAAAGATTTATTTTAACATTTAACTTATCTAGTAGACTAAAAATTATCGAGGATAAAGTTCTTGCAGATAGTTGTGAAGCCTTACTAGGTGCAATTTATTTAGACAGGGGTTTTATAGTCGCTGAAAAAATAATATTAGATTTGTGGTCTGAGCATATAAAAGAAAGTGTCATCACTAAGATTGATGCAAAAACTGAATTACAAGAATTCTCTCTTAAAAAATTCAAAAAGTTGCCAACTTATAAACTTATCTCAAATACTGGACCTAGGCATAAACCATTGTTTAAGGTTGCTGTAAAACTAGATAATACTAAATTTTTTATCTCAAATGGTAAATCAAAAAAAGAGGCTGAACAAAATGCTGCATCAGTCTGTTTGAAAAATATTAGATAAATATGATTTGGGATGATGTAGGATTTTTACTCTCTAAAAATAGATACAGTGAAAATTCCTTGATATCTGAAGTATTTACAAAAAATCATGGAAAAGTATCTGGAATAATTTTTGGAGGAACTTCAAGAAAGATAAAAAATTATTTACAAATAGGTAATAGGATTTATGTAAATTATCAATCTAAATCAGAAAACAGGTTTGGTTTTTTTAAAGTTGAAATTGAAGAAGCTCTTTCGCCATTATATTTTGATAATGAACAAAAATTAACATGCATTACTTCTGCCATGAGTCTTATTAAATTGTTAACCGCTGAGTCTCAAAAAAATCAAAATATTTATGGACTAATTGAAAATTTTTTTCAAATTTTACAATCTAATTTTTGGATTAAAAAGTATATTTTTTGGGAACTTGAACTGCTCAAAGCTCTTGGTTATGATCTGGTACTAAAAGACCTTGTTGATAAAAAATTAATTGGTAATCAATTACAATATATCTCAAAGTCTTTAAATGATAAAAAAATAGTTCCAAATTTTTTAGTTGATAGGAATGAAAATTCTGAAGATATTAAAACCTTGTTAAGTGGTCTTAAATTAATTGGTGATTATTTAGAAAAAACTATATTAAGCCCAAATAATTTATCACATCCAATTGGTAGATTACAATTTATTAATAGTTTAAAATAATTATTTTATTATCTTGTCAATTCTGTCGGCGTAATAACTAATTATTGCGTTTGCTCCAGCTCTCTTAAAAGCTATTAAACTTTCTAAAATAATATCCTTACTTACAAAACCTTTTTTGACTCCATTACTTATAAGGCTGTATTCACCTGATACCTGATAAGCCATTACTGGTATCTTAAAATTTTCCTTTATTAAACTTATTATATCTAGATAAGGTAGTCCTGGTTTAACCATCACCATATCAGCACCTTCTTTGATGTCCATTGAAACTTCTCTTAAAGCTTCACTTTTATTTCTAAAATCCATTTGGTAATTTTTTTTATCACTCTTTAAAAGTCCTTTTGATCCTACAGCATCTCTAAATGGTCCATAAAAACCTGAAGCATATTTTACTGCATAAGATAAAATTTGTGTCATCGCAAATCCATTCTTGTCAAGAGATTTTCTAATTTTACCTATTCTGCCATCCATCATATCGGAAGGAGCCAATACATCACATCCCATTTGGGCTTGTAGTAATGATTGATTAATCAAAACTTCAATTGTTTCATCATTTAAAACATATTTCGATTTTAACAATCCATCATGACCATGTGAAGTATAAGGGTCAAGTGCGACATCACACATTATACCAATTTCATTTTTATATTTTTTTTTTATTAATTGTATTGCTTTACAAATCAAATTATCTTCATTTAATGACTCAGTTCCTAGTGCATTTTTTTTATTTTTTTCTGTATATGGAAATAAAGCAACCATAGGTAAACCTTTTTTTAAAGCTCCATCAATAACATAAAATATTTTATCTAGAGTATATCTATAAACATCAGGCATTGTTTGAATCGCTTGTTTCTTATTTTTTCCCTCAATAAGAAAAATCGGTAGTATAAAATCATTAGATGTAAGGTTATTTTCTTCAACTAACCTTCTAGACCAATCGTTTTTGCGATTGCGTCTAAGTCTCAAGCTTGGAAATTTTCCTGTAATCATCTTTAAATATATTTATAATATGCGACAAATGTTATATACAAATATAACTCAAAAAGGATATTAAACAATCATATGGATTTAAATTTTAACGATTTTCAAAAACAAGATATTAAGTTCAATATCAATGAACTTCAAAAAGCTTATAAAGATGTACTTAAAATAAAAGACTTTAGTGGGCCCGAGGGGGTCTCAAACTTTGGGGCAATATCTTTGACTCAAATTCCTGGAGATCCAGACTCTGTGAAAGGTCATAAAGCTAGAGGTATTTTTTGGACCAAACCTGATGGTTCAGGGAAAGAAGTAATTAGAGATGAAAAGATAAAGGAGGAAGCTTATTCGGAATTTATTGAAGAATATAAAAATACTTACTTTAAGAAAGTTTTTGATATTTTATCATCCAGATACAAATTAGGACGTGTTAGGATTTTATTAAAACAGCCCAGAAGCACTTTAAGTTGGCATAGAGATCCTGAACCTAGATTACATATACCAATAATTACAAATCCTGGATCAATTATGGTTATAGATAATGTAGCAAAACATTTACCAGCAGATGGTTCTGTTTGGATCACAAATAACACTAAATATCACAACGCCTTTAATGGTGGTGAAGAAAATAGAGTTCATTTGGTTGCTTGTGTTTTAGATCATAAATTTAATTAATTTGAAAACAATATTTATTTCATCAGATCATGCGGGATATAATTTAAAAGAAAATATTAAAAAAAGATTTTCTAAAAAGTATAAATTTAAAGATTTGGGAACAAAAAGTTCTAAGTTACCAGTGAATTATCCAGATTATGCACATAAACTTTGTAAAAAAGTGAGTAATAATACTTCTAATATAGGGATTTTAGTTTGTGGCTCAGGTATGGGGATGTCTATGGCTGCAAATAGGCACAAAAAAATTAGGGCTGCAGTGTGTTATTCTATAAAAAATACAAAATTATCTAGATTGCATAACAACGCAAATATTATTACATTAGGCTCTAGATTAACAAAAAAAAAAACTGCTTTTAAATGTATAGAAGTTTTTATAAATACAAAATTTGAGGGCGGTAGACACAAAAAAAGAGTAAGAAAAATTTAAAAAATTATGTCTAGTGAAAAAAAATATTTAAATCCAAGTTACGAAGATTTTTTTGAAAAAAGTCTTTCGAAAACAGATCCAGATCTATTTAAAGCAATTAATGATGAGCTGATAAGACAGCAAAATCATATAGAACTTATTGCATCAGAAAATATAGTTTCTCAAGCTGTTTTAGAAGCGCAAGGTTCTATTCTAACAAATAAATATGCAGAAGGTTATCCTGGTAAAAGATATTATAACGGATGTGAACACGTTGACGTAGCAGAACAATTAGCACTTGAAAGAATAAAAAAACTTTTCAATTGTAAATATGCAAATGTACAACCTCATTCTGGTGCCCAGGCAAATGGAGCAGTGTTTCTCGCTTTACTAAAACCTAATGACACTTTTATGGGTATGAGCTTAAATTCAGGTGGACATATCACTCATGGGCTAAAAATTTCTATGTCAGGAAAATGGTTTAATGCAATAAGTTATGATGTAGATAAAAAATCTGAACTTATAGATTATGATAATGTTGAAAAATTAGCATTGGAACATAAACCAAAGCTAATTATTGCAGGTGGTAGTGCT
Source organism: Pelagibacterales bacterium SAG-MED39 (assembly GCA_014653625.1). GTDB lineage: Bacteria > Pseudomonadota > Alphaproteobacteria > Pelagibacterales > Pelagibacteraceae > Pelagibacter. Next base: position 69,714 of record JACWEI010000002.1, on the reverse strand, counting down.
TATTCAAGAGTAATTGACTTTAAAAGATTCCGACAAATAGCCGATAAAGTTGGAGCATATTTAATGGTTGATATGGCGCATTTCTCTGGTTTAGTTGCTGGAAAAGGTTATCCAAACCCATGTGACTATGCTCATGTAGTTACTTCAACCACACATAAAGTTTTTAGAAGTGCAAGAGGTGGAATAATTTTATCAAATGATTTAGACTTAGGTAAAAAATTTGATACAGCAGTTTTTCCTGGGTATCAAGGTGGACCACTAATGCATATTATTGCTGCAAAGGCTGCTGGTTTTTTAGAGGCACTAAAACCTGAATTTCAAACTTACATTAAAAACGTTTTAGCAAATGCAAAAATATTAGCTGAAACTTTAAAGAATAATGGTTTTAAGATTTATTCAAGTGGAACTGATACACATTTAATGTTGGTTGACTTGAGACCTTTTAATGTGAAAGGAAATTTAGCTGCAGAGAGTTTATGTAGAGCTAATATTACTTGCAATAAGAACGGAATACCATTTGATACAGAAAAACCTATGATTACTTCAGGAATAAGATTAGGATCTCAAGCAGCTACAACTAGAGGTTTTGGATTAAAGGAATTTGAAAAAGTTGGTGAATTAATAACTAGAGTAATAAAAGGATTATCTGAAAATCCTAGTGATAACAGCAAAGTAGAAAATCAAGTTAGAGGTGATGTTATTAGCTTGTGTTCTAATTTTCCAATTTATAAAAACTTAAATAAATGATCTGTCCCTGTGAAAAAAAAGGAGAAACTTCAGTTGTAGATTCGCGTCCCACTGAAGATGGCACAGCTATTCGAAGAAGAAGACTTTGTGCATGTGGAGAAAGATTCACTACCTTTGAAAGGATTCAATATAGAGAATTAATGGTTGTAAAAAAAAATGGAAGAAAATCATCGTTTGACAGAGATAAACTTGCAAAATCAATTTACATAGCACTTAAAAAAAGACCTTTGGATACTGAAACAGTTGAAAAATTTATAAGTAAAGTCGCAAGAGCCTTAGAGGAACTTGGGCAAAATGAGATTTCAACAAATACTATTGGCACAATGGTTATGGAAGGCCTTAAAGAACTTGATCCGGTCGCATATGTTAGATTTGCCTCAGTTTATAGAAACTTTAGGGAAGAAAAAGATTTTGTACAATTTGTGGACAAAATAGATGTCTTCAAAAAAAGATAAATTCACATCTCAAGATAAAAATTATATGAGACTTGCTTTAGATCTTGCAAGCGCTCGAAAAGGGTTAACTGGTGAAAATCCTTCAGTTGGTTGTTTGATTGTTAAAAATAATAAAATCATATCTATCGGACAAACAGGCTTTAATGGAAGACCACATGCTGAATATATTGCAATAAAAAACTCATTTGAAGAATTAAAAGGTTCAACAATGTATGTAACCCTTGAACCTTGTAATCACTACGGAAAGACTCCACCTTGTACAAAAAATATAATTAAAAGTGGTATTAGTGAATTAATTTATTCAATGGAGGATATAGATAAGAGAGTTAAAGGAAAAAGTTTAAAGATTTTATCAAATAAAAAAATTAGAGTTAAGAGAGGTCTTTTAAAAAAAGATGCAAAAGATCTTTACGATTCATATATTAAGAATCGAACTAGTAAATTACCTTATGTTACAGCTAAAATTGCAGTTTCAAAAAATAAATTGATTTATAGCAAAGGAACTAAAAGAATAACTGATAATAATTCAGATAAGATTACTCATTATTTACGTTATAAAAATGACTCAATAATGATTTCAAGTAAAACCCTTAATATAGATAATCCAAAGTTGACTTGCAGATTAAAAGGTTATGAGAATTTTTCGCCAAAAAGAATAATTTTAGATAAGAATTTAGATATCAAATTAAATAGCTATATTTTTAAATCAGCAAATAAGGATAATACAATTATTTTTTATAATTCATCAAATATTGCAAAGAATAAAATTTTAAAAAAAAAAAGAATAGCTTTGATTAAAACAAAATTAAATAATGAAGGATTACTGGACTTAAAGATAGTCCTTAAAAAGTTGTATGCTTTAGGTACAAGAACTTTACTTGTTGAAGGTGGTGATAAAATATCAAAGAACCTAATAAAAAATAGACTTATCGATACATTCTATTTATTTGAAAGTCCTAAAATTTTAAGAATAACTAAAATAAATCAGGGGTTTACTTCATTTGGAATTTTAAATGAAAAATATAAAAAGGTATCTAAAATTACATCTAAACTAGCCAAAGATAATATTACAATCTATAAAAGATAAAATGTTTAACGGAATTATATTTAATAAAGGTTTTATTAAAAAAATATCTAAAAGATCAAAAGGTATTAATATTTTTGTCAAATCAAACCTCAAATTGAATTCGAAAGATATTGGAGTTTCTATTGCATGCGATGGCGTTTGTTTAACATTAATAAAAATTCAAAATAAGATTATGGAATTCTATCTTTCTAACGAAACTGTTAAACGATCAAAATTTAAGTATCTAAATATCAATGATGTAATAAATCTAGAACTACCACTAAAATATGGTCAAAAGATTTCAGGCCATATATGTCAGGGACATATCGATACAATTGGTAGAACTCTAAGTGTAAAAAAAGTCGATAAATCTTATATATTTGACTTTGAAATTAATTTAAAAGAAAGAAAAAATATTATTGAAAAAGCATCAATATGTATTAATGGAATTTCACTAACTATCTCTAAAAAAACAAAAAAAGGTTTTCAAATTTGGGTAATACCTCATACTTTCAAATTGACTAATTTGTCAAAAGTTAAAAAAGGTAGTCTTGTAAATATAGAAATAGATATTCTCTCAAAATACGTTAAAAATTTTTTCAATGTTAAAAAATAATTATTCATCAATAGAAACAATTATTAAAATTGCCAAAAAGGGTGGTATGTTTATTTTAGTCGATGATGAAAAGAGAGAAAATGAGGGAGATTTGGTAATTTCAACAAGTGATACAAATTCAAAGAATATTAATTTTATGGCTAAATTCGGCAGGGGGTTAATCTGTTTAGCCATGGATAGTTTACAAGCAAAGAGATTGAATTTATCACTCATGTCTCCAATAAATCAATCTAGAAATAAAACAGCCTTTACTATATCTATTGAAGCGAAAAAAGGAATTACAACAGGTATTTCAGCAAAAGATCGAGCCAGAACTATAAGAATTGCATCTAAAAAAAATGTAGATAAAAAAGATATTGTGTCACCAGGTCATGTTTTTCCGATAATAGCAAAAGATGGTGGAGTACTTGTTAGAGCAGGGCACACCGAGGCTTCTGTTGATATATCTAAATTAGCAAAAAAAAATAACTCGGCAGTAATCTGTGAAATAATGAATGAAGATGGCACAATGGCCAAAGGTCAAGATCTATTTAACTTTGCCAATAAACACAAATTAAAGATTGGAAAAATTGAAGATTTAATTTCTTATCGTTTAAAAAAAGAAAAATTAATTAAACTTAAAAAATCCTCTGATATTAAAGTTAAAAATCAAAGTTATAAGATTAAAATATATGAAAATTTACTTGATGGATCAGAACATTTTGCCTTGGTAAAAGGAAATATCAAAAAAAGTACTATTCCAAGAGTAAGAGTAATTTCTTCTAACGTAGTACATAATTATTTGATTAATCAAGAATTGCCCAATTCATTTAATAAAACTTTAAATTACTTTAAAAAATTCAATAATTGTATCTTGGTTTTTATCAAAGACATAAATCTTAAGTCAGTCACACAAACTCTTAAAGATTATAAGAACAAAGATTTTTATAAAAAAGGCAATGATAAATTAATAAGAAATTATGGGATTGGTGCTCAAATAATTAAAGATTTAAAAATTAAAAAAATGATATTAATAACAAAATCACCAAAAAAGGTTATTGGTTTAGAAGGTTATGATATAAAGATAACTAAACAAGAGTTAATTTGATGAATAAAAAATTTTTAATAGTTAATGCTAATTATTATAAAGACATATCAAGTAGTTTATTGAAAAGTGCCACAAATTTATTGCCTAAAAATTCAAAAGTAAAAATCATAACTGTTCCCGGAGTATTTGAAATTCCGGTTACAATCTCAAGAAATATAAAAAAATTTGACGGGTTTATTGCGCTTGGTTGTGTAATAAAAGGACAAACTCCACATTTCGATTTTATTTCACAAGCATCCACAGATGCAATTATGAATATGTCTATCAATTCAAAAAAACCAATTGGTAATGGTATAATAACTTGCTTAAATATGAAGCAAGCAAAGGCTAGAAAAAAAAAGGGTGCTGAAGCTGCTAATGCTGTTTTGTCAGTTTTATCACAAAAATGAAAACCTCATTTAGTCCTAAAAATAATCCTAGAGTAATAATTATTCAAAAATTATATGGTAAATTTTATAATAATGATGAAGAACTAACCTATCCAAAACATAGGTTTAAAAAATTTATTAAAGATATTGTTTCAGGTACGATAGAGCGTAATGATATAATCCTTGAAGAACTAGACAAAAATTTAGGTGAAAAATTTTCTTTAAATAATTTAGATAAATTATTTCAGGTTATTTTAAAGTCAGCTACTTATGAGTTTTTGTATAAACCAAATTTATCTATGAAAATAATAATTAAAGAATATCTTGATGCGTCAAACTTTTTTATAGATGATTCTCAAACAAAATATTTGAATGCTTTATTAGATAATATTGCTAAAAAACTAAGATCATCTAATGCATGAGTTTGACTTAATAAATAAGTATTTTTCTAAACTATCCAAAAATAATAAAGGTTCATTTAGATTAAATGATGATGTTTTTTTTAGTAAATCAAGAAAATTAGTAATATCAGTAGATACTTATATACAAGGTATACATTTTATTGATTTTAAAAAACCTGATTTAGTAATAAAAAAAATCATTAGATCTTCTATATCAGATCTTGTTTGTAAAGGTGTTAAACCTTTATATTATTTTATTTCTGGCTCAGGTAATAAGAAAACATTTTCAGAAACAAATTTAAAAAAAATTTCTAAATCTTTAAATCAAGAACAAAAAAAATATAAAATTTTTCTAGGTGGAGGTGACACAGTTTTCTCAAATAAACTAAGTTTTTCAATTACTTCTGTTGGATTTTCAAAAAAAATAGTGCCTAGAAATAATGCTAAGTTAGGTGATGACATTTATGTTACAGGTAATTTAGGAGATAGTTATACTGGACTAAAGATTTTAAAGAAACGTATCAATTTAAATAAAAACCTAAAAAAATATTTTATAAATAAGTATTACTTACCAAATCTTCATCTCACACTTATAAATAAGTTATTATTATTTGCTAATACTTCTATAGATATTTCTGATGGATTAATTACAGATTTGGAAAAACTTATAAATAAACAAAAATTATCTTACAAATTATTTTTTGATAAGATACCTATATCAAAAAGTCTAAAAGAATTAATAAAACTTAAAAAATTAAATAAAAAAAATTTTTTTTCAAAAGGAGATGATTATCAAATTCTGTTTACAGCCAATCCATCTAAATCCAGAATCATTAATAAATTTAGCAAAACATTGAATATTAAGATTTCTAAAATAGGAAAAATTTGTTCGATATCCCAAAAATCTCAAGTTATTGATCAAAAAGGGAAGAAAATTAGGCTTAAAGACAAAGGTTATTATCATCAATTTTAAAAGTTAATTATTGCCTTTTATATACTTTTTTGTATTGTGCGGTTTTTAATAACTAACAACCAACAACTTATTTAAGGTCTATATGAACTCAAACGTTGAAACTATTCTTTTATATACTATTGCAGCAGGTTTTTTATCTATTGTTTATGGATATTTTACTGGAAAAAATATTTTAAGCTCAAGTGCAGGAAATTCTAAAATGCAAGAAATAGCTTCAGCTATTCAAATTGGTGCTAAAGCATATTTAGCAAGACAATATAAAACTATTGCAATTGTTGGTGTAGTTGTATTGGTAATAGTAAGTGTAGCTTTTAGTCCACTTGTTGGTTTAGGTTACTTAATAGGTGCCACGTTATCAGGTATAGCCGGATATGTTGGTATGTTAGTATCGGTTGAGGCGAATGTAAGAACTGCTGAAGCATCAAGAAAAGGTTTGGCAAGTGGTCTATCTGTTGCTTTTAAATCTGGTGCAGTAACAGGAATGTTGGTTGCTGGTTTGGCATTATTATCAATTGCTGTTTATTATTATTTACTATTAAAATTTAATGTTGATGAAAGAGAAATTGTAAATGCTTTAGTTGCTTTAGGATTTGGAGCTTCTTTAATATCGATTTTTGCAAGATTAGGTGGGGGTATATTTACAAAAGGAGCCGATGTAGGAGCTGACCTAGTAGGAAAAGTTGAAGCAGGTATACCAGAGGACGATCCTAGAAATCCAGCTGTAATTGCTGACAATGTTGGTGATAACGTAGGTGACTGTGCGGGTATGGCAGCTGATTTATTTGAAACATATGCAGTTACTATTGTTGCTACAATGGTTTTGTCATCTATTTTTTTCCAAGGTGATATGTCTATGATGATATATCCTTTAACTATTGGTGGAGCTTGTATTCTAACATCCATATTAGGTACATTTTTTGTAAAATTAGGTAAAAGTAAAAATGTAATGAATGCATTGTACAAAGGCTTTGTAGTTTCAGCTGTTTCGTCACTAATAATACTTTATCCAGTTACTGACTATGTATTAGGTTTAGACAATACATATAATTTAGAAAATAAAGTTTTTTCAGGTATGAGTTTATACTATTGTGGAATTATAGGTTTAATAATAACAGGTTTATTAATTTGGGTTACTGAGTATTACACAGGAACTAATTACAGACCTGTTAGAAGTGTAGCTAGTTCATCTACTACGGGTCATGGAACTAATGTTATTCAAGGATTGGCTGTTTCACTAGAAGCTACAGCAATTCCAGCCTTAATTATTGTTACTGGAATATTGGCAACCAATCATATTGCTGGTCTTTATGGAATTGCAATTGCAGTTACAACTATGTTGGCTTTAGCTGGAATGGTTGTTGCACTAGATGCTTATGGTCCTGTTACTGATAATGCGGGTGGTATAGCTGAAATGTCTAAACTGCCAAACAATGTGAGAAAAACTACAGATGCACTTGATGCTGTTGGAAACACAACAAAAGCTGTAACGAAAGGATATGCAATAGGTTCTGCAGGATTGGGAGCTTTGGTTCTTTTTGCAGCATATACAGAAGATATAAAACATTTTTCAAAAGAAGCAGGATCTACACTTGAGGGAATTGTTGTTACTTTTGATTTATCAAATCCATATGTTGTCGTAGGTTTATTAATTGGTGGAATGCTTCCATATTTATTTGGTTCAATGGGAATGCAGGCTGTCGGTAGAGCTGGTGGTGCTGTAGTGGTTGAAGTAAGAAGACAATTCAAGAAATACCCAGGTATAATGAAGAGAAAACAAAAACCTGATTACGCAAAGCTTGTTGATTTATTAACAGTCGCAGCGATTAAAGAAATGATTATACCATCATTATTACCAGTATTGTCACCAATTGTACTATACTTTATTATTTTTGCTATTGGTGGTCAGGTAGCTGCATTAGCATCAGTTGGAGCAATGTTGTTAGGCGTTATTATAACTGGATTATTTGTAGCTGTTTCAATGACTGCAGGTGGGGGTGCATGGGATAATGCAAAAAAATATATTGAAGATGGACATCATGGTGGTAAGGGTTCAGAGGCTCATAAGGCCGCTGTAACCGGAGACACCGTTGGTGACCCATATAAAGACACCGCAGGACCTGCTGTGAACCCGATGATTAAGATTACAAATATTGTAGCTTTATTGTTATTAGCTGTAATAGCAGGCTAATATAATTAAAAATTAACAAACTCTACTTATCTAGCTTTTCTTTTGCCAAGAGGATCATTTATTTTTTGTCTTAAAGTAGTTAGAACTGATGAGACAAAACCTTTCTTTTTATCTAGTACTTTTGTCTCCTTATCTGAAAATTTTAATTTGTTCATTTGATCTTTATTGTAAAAATCTTTTTTGACTAAAAGACCTCTATTATCAAATTCAAGAACTAGTGCATTATTAATAAGTAATTTTTTTCTACCTAAAGTTCTTAATTCACTTACAGTAGTTTTTCTTTCAATATAAATCCAAATATCATTATCAAAAGTGCCTATCGTAGAAGGTGAGCCTAATAAAATTTTCGTATCATTTCTGTTAGTTTCATAAATTTTTAAGTTTTTTTGTTTTTTTTCTAAAAAGTGGATACCATGATGTTTTACGACTTTGTTAAAAGAACAACTTGCGTTTAAAAAAATTATAAGGATAATAAGTATATTTTTTATCATGAGCATTGAATATATGAATATTTACAATAATTTAATTAATTTAACTACTAATAAAAATCTATACAAAGGTCTTAATAAACAAGATGTTTTTTCTGATAGATTATTAATCTTTTTACTTCATTTTGCCTTTTTTCTAAACAATTTTAAATCAGAAAAAAATTCTGTTATACTTCAAAAAATTTATGATTTTAATTTTAGACAAATTGAACTTAGTATTCGTGAAATTGGTTATGGAGACCAATCAATTAATAAAAAAATGAAAGATTATATAAATCTTTTTCATTCAATTATTTCTGAAATACATTTTTGGGATAATTTAGATAAAAAAGATAAAAAAAAAGTAATTTCTAATTATCTTGAAAATTTTGCCAAAATTGATTATTTAGTTGGATATTTTGAGGAATATAGACAAAATTTATCAAAAAAAAATTTGAATTTTTATTTAAAAAGTGTAAGTAACGGTTAATTATGGCTGTACCAAAACGTAAACAAACACCCTCAAGAACTGGAATGAGGAGAGCTAAGAATATGAAATTTTCTTCAAAAAATATTATTGAAGATAAAAAATCAGGTGAATATAGATTATCTCATCACTTAGATTTAAAAACTGGAATGTATAAAGGTCGTCAAATTTTAGATCCAGAAGATTAATTTTTTAAAAAAGTTGATTAATGTCAGACTTAATTAAAATTGCAATTGATGCAATGGGTGGTGATAACTCACCAAAAAAAATAATTGATGGTATAATTCATCATCACAGTAAAAAAAACGATAACTATTTTTTGATTTTTGGCAATAAAGATGAAATTCAAGAACACTTAAAAAATAGATTAAATAAAGATTTTTATAAAATAATTCACACAGAAAATTTTGTTAAAAGTACGGATAGTCCTTTGGAAGCTGCAAAAAGAGGAAAAGATACAAGTATGTGGTTAGCTGTTGAAAGCGTAAAAAAAAAAGAAGCTGATATAATAATTTCAGCTGGAAATACAGGAGCTTTACTTGTCATAGCAAAATTAAATTTAAAGATGATAGAAAACATTGATAAGCCAGCTTTGTCAGCTTTATGGCCTAATAGAAAAGGTATGAGTGTGGTTCTAGATTTAGGTGCTAATATAGAATGTAGCGCTAAAAATTTAGTTGATTTCTCTATCATGGGGTCATCTTTATATAAGTCTCTTTATCCTAATGATAAACCTAATGTTGCCCTATTAAATATTGGTTCTGAAGAGCTTAAAGGTAATGAAATAATCAAAGAAACATTCCAAATACTTAATAAAAAAAAATCTAATGATTTTAACTTTTCTGGCTACATTGAGGGTAATGAGTTAATGAATGGTGAAGTAAATGTAATTGTTTCAGATGGTTTCACTGGCAATGTTGCTCTAAAAACTGCCGAAGGAACAGCAAATTTCATTACTAGTGAATTAAAAAAGGCTTTAACAGGTAATTTAGTAGGAAAAATTTCTTCGTTATTAAATTTTTTTAATTTGAAAAAATTTAAAAAACGTCTTGATCCAAGGCAATACAATGGCGCAATATTCATTGGTTTAGACTCCCCAGTTGTTAAAAGTCACGGTGGTACAGACTTAATTGGTTTTGCAAACTCACTTGATGTTTGCAATAAAATTGTAAAAGGTGATTTAATAAAAAAAATAAAGTATAATATTTAAAATGCGAATCAATTTAACTAAAAAAGATTTAGTTAATATTATTTATATGCAGATTGGCTTCTCCAAACATGTATCTGAAAATTTAATAGATGAATTTTTCTCCATGATTATAACTAATTTAAAAGAAACAAAAAAAATAAAAATCTCAAATTTTGGAACTTTTTCTGTAAGAAATAAAAAGGAGAGAATTGGTAGAAATCCTAAAACTAAAGAAAATAAAATTATATCAAGTAGGGAAGTTGTTCTTTTTAAACCATCCAAAGACTTCAAAAAAATTGTTAATTCAAAAGAAAATGAATAAAAACAATAACGCATATAAAACAATTGGAGAAGTTGCTAAAATTTTAGAATTAAAATCAAAAAAAGGACAATCTTTATCAACTCATACTATTCGTTTTTGGGAAAAAGAATTTAAACAAATTAAACCTAAAATATTCAATGGTAAAAGAAGATATTATGATGAAAAAAACATTAATTTATTAAAAAAAGTTAAATTTTTGTTAAAACAACAGGGCATGACCATTAATGGTGTTAAAAAAATTTTAAATAATGGTAAACCATTAAAACTTGACGAAATTTCAAATCATTCTATAAGAACTGATAATTTAAAAAACAAATTAGTAAAAATATCTAATATTATAAAAAAATTAAAATATTAAAATACAATGGCAAAAAAAACACACATAAAAGTAAGGCTTGTTCCCGAGTCAAAACCTGATAGTTCTTTTTTCTATTATGTAAAAAAACCAGCCGGTGGTGAAAAAGCAAAAATTAAGCTTAAAGCAAAAAAATATAATCCAGCTACGCGTAAGCATGAAGTTTTTGTGGAAAAAAAACTACCACCACATAGTAAATAATTATTTTTTAAAGTTTCTTTTCTCGAAATCTATATACGCATAAATCATATTTTTCCATATTTTTTGAGTAATTTTTGGATCAATTTTATTTTTTAAAGATTTTTTTTTAATATTTCTTAATATGTATTGTATTCTTTTGTAGTCAACTATTTGATTTTTTTTATCCTTTAAAGCTAAAACTTTTTTGACTAAATTTGTTCTTTTCTTAATTATTCTCATTAAAGAATTATCTAATTTATCTAACTCAAATCTAATCTTACTTAGTTTCTTTCTTTTTAATGGCGACATTTATATATTTGGATTATTAAAAAATTATTATATTTATGCGTCTATGTATACAATAAATACAAAAATTAATAATCAACTATCTGTTTGGTTAATTACAATGTTTTGGTTTATCTCAATAACGATAGTTGTTGGAGGTCTTACAAGATTAACAGACTCAGGTCTTTCAATAACTGAATGGCAGTTATTTTCGGGCTTCTTGCCTCCTTTAAATCAAAATGATTGGGAGATGTATTTTAACCTTTATAAAAAAATTCCTGAGTTTAAATTACAAAATTACAATATGTCATTAAATGAATTTAAAATAATTTTTTGGTGGGAATGGATTCACAGATTTTTAGGAAGATTGATAGGAATTAGTTATTTGATACCTTTGATTTATTTTTCATTCAAGATTGAATTTTCTAAATTATTAAATTTGTATATAATTTTTTTTCTTATTTGCTTTCAAGGATTTATTGGATGGTATATGGTTAGTAGTGGTTTAGTTGGTAGAGTTGACGTAAGTCATTTTAGACTATCTGTTCATTTATTGATTGCATTCCTGATATTATCTTTAATTTTTTGGAATTATTTGAATATTAGAGTTAATAACAATATTTCAACCAAAATTAATTTTGTTATACCATTCATATTTCTAATGTTATTATTTATACAAATAGTAATAGGTGCTTTTGTATCAGGAATGGATGCTGGTAAAATCTATAATACCTGGCCTGCTATGGGTAATTCTTTTTTCCCTGATGATAATAATGAATTAAATTTGTTTAGATTATCTGCCTTTAGTGATCCATCTTTAGTTCAATTTATGCATAGAAATTTAGCATATTTAATTTTACTCTTTTATTTGTTTATTTTTTGCAAAATCTATATGAACAAAATGTACAATCTTTATAGGTCTATAAATATTTTAGGTTTTTTTATTTTATTACAAATTGTTTTGGGTATTTTTACAATAATCTATGGTGCACAGATATATATTGCAGCTATGCACCAATTAAGTTCAATTTTCTTAGTTAGTTCATCTATTTATTTTCTTTATTTAAATAAGAAATTTAACTAACAGCTTTTAAATTGCCTTTAGATGATTTATTTAAAGCTTGATCTAGATCATCAATAATATCATCAATATGTTCTAAACCAATACATAATCTAACATAACTTTGAGTAACTCCAGATGCAGCTAGTTCTTTGTCATTTAACTGACTATGTGTTGTGCTAGCTGGATGAATAGCTAAACTTCTTGCATCTCCAATATTTGCAACATGATAAAACATTTTCAAAGACTCTATAAATTTCTTACCAGCTTCGAAACCGCCCTTTAATTCTATACCGACCATGGGTCCATCTCCACCATTCAAATATTTTTTGGCTCTATCTGCAATAGGCTTATCATGTTCGGTAGAATAGATTACTTTACTCACTTCCTTATGTTTCTTTAAATATTCCACGACTTTTTTAGCATTTTCACAATGTTGTTTCATTCTAAGAGCAACTGTTTCAAGTCCTTGAATAATAGCAAAAGCATTATCAGGTGAACATGCCGAACCTAAATCTCTAAGTAAACAAACTCTAGCTCTTACAGCAAAGGGGACATTTGCTCCAGTAAGTTCAGGTACAACTTTTCCCCAGACAGCTCCATTGTAACTAGCGTCTGGTTCATTGAATAATGGTTGCCTTTTTGGATCAGCTGTCCAATCAAAATTACCACTATCAACAATACTTCCTGCTATAGCCGTTCCGTGTCCACCTATATATTTTGTTAAAGAATGAATTACTACTGCAGCACCATGTTCTATTGGTTTACACAGTATCGGTGCAGCTGTATTATCCATTATTAATGGTATGTTATACTTTCGCCCAATATCTGAGACTTCTTTAATTGGAAATACTCTCAAATAAGGATTAGGTAAAGTCTCTCCATAAAAAGCTCTAGTTTTATCATCAATAACTTTTTCAAAGTTTTTAGGATCTTTTGGGTCTGCATATTTTATTTCAATTCCAAGTTTACTCAAAGTATGAGTAAACAAAGATACAGTACCACCATAAAGATCAGTTGAGCTAATTATATTATCTCCAGCTTGTGCAACATTTAATATTGAAAATAATGATGCAGTTTGTCCTGATGCAACGGTTAAACAAGCCAAACCTCCTTCAAGTGCTGCAATCCTTTTCTCTAATACATCATTTGTTGGGTTCATTATTCTTGTGTAGATATTCCCAAATTCTTTTAAAGCAAATAAATTTGCTGCATGGTCTACACTATTAAATTGATAAGACGTAGTTCTATATATAGGAACAGCAACAGCATTAGTTGCTGGGTCGCTTCTATAGTCACCTCCATGAATAGCTAAAGTTTCTGGGTTATTTCTTTTTTTTGTCATTTTACTCCTTTTTTAGTGCTTTAACTAAATGTAAGGCGCACAATATAGTTCAAATGCCTACCGATTTTATATGATGTTTCCTGTTTAGCTGTTATAGCCCGCAATAGGATCAAATCGGCAATATATTTATAACAAAATATCGATATAAAACAATATAAATATCAATTTGACTTTATGTCTATTAATAGTATTAATCCTCGCACAATGACTAAATTCCTTAAAAAAGACCAGCTTTCATCATCTTGGTTTGAAATTGATGCCAAAAATGCTGTAGTTGGTAGGTTGGCTACAGTAATTTCTAAAATTATCAGAGGAAAAAATAAAACGACTTATACACCACATATGGATGATGGTGACTTTGTTGTTGTTAAAAATATTGAACAAATAAAATTTACTGGAAAAAAATTTCAAGAAAAGAAATATTACAGACACACTGGTCATCCAGGGGGTATTAAAGAAACTACTCCAGAAAAACTTTCTAAAAAAAAACCAGGTGAAGCATTAAGATTAGCTGTTAAAAGAATGTTGCCAGGAGGAGTTTTAGGTAAAAAGCAACTTACAAAATTAAAGATTTATCCAGGAAACGAACATCCTCATTCAGCTCAAAATTTAAAAACTATTGAACTTAATAAATTAAATAATAAAAATTTGATAAGAAATTAATATGGAAAATACACAAATTACTCCGAAATCTACTAAATTGAGACTAGATTTTAAAGATAGTAAATATGCTACTGGTAGAAGAAAAACTTCAATTGCAAAAGTTTGGTTAAAAAAAGGATCTGGTAAAATTTATGTTAATGGTAAATTATTTAATGATTATTTTTCAAGCGAAAATCATAAAATGCAAATTACTAGACCATTTGAAATTATCAATCAAGCTACCGAATATGATGTGAGATGTAGTGTAAAAGGTGGAGGACCTACCGGCCAAGCAGGTGCTATGGTTCATGGTATATCAAAAGCCTTAGTAATGTTTGATGAAAATCTGAAATCTACACTAAAAACTGAAAAATTAACCACTAGAGACTCTAGGGCGGTTGAGAGAAAAAAACCTGGAAGAAAAAAGGCAAGAAGAAGCTTCCAATTCTCTAAAAGATAATTCTTTTTTAATATTTAACTGCTATAATATAAAATGCGTAAGCTTAATGCTTTAATTGCTGGATCGACTGGTTACATTGGTGTTCAATTAGTAAAATTATTAGTTAGACACAAAAATGTAAATATAAAATATTTATGTGGCAACACTTCTGTCGGTAAAAAATTATCCTTTTTTGATAAATCTTTAAAATCTAAAAAATTACCAAAAATAATTAATTATAATAATAAGCTACTAAAGAATGTTGACTTAATTTTTACAGCTCTGCCTAATGGAGAAGCCCAAGCTATTTCAAAAAATTTATTAAAAACAAATACATTAATTGATCTAGCTGCTGATTTCCGTTTAAAAAAAAGTTCTGAATATTTTAGATGGTATAAACAAAAGCATAAAGCTATTTATAATATAAAAAAAAGCATTTATGCTTTACCAGAAATCACTGGGAAAAAAGTAACAAATTATAATATCATTGGTTGTCCTGGTTGTTACCCTACATCAGTACTATTACCTCTAATACCTTTAATCCAAAAAAAATCTATAAGTACAAAAAATATAATTATAGACTCTAAATCTGGGTATTCTGGTGCCGGTAGAGGAATACATAAAAAGCACAAAAAAGAAATTTTAAATGAGTCCCTGAGTGCTTATGGTCTGGGTTTTCATAGACATAATTCTGAAATCGATCAAGAATTGAAAGATAGCACTAAATCAAAGATTAACTTTATATTCACACCTCATTTAGTACCTATGTTTAGAGGTATATTGAGCACAATATATGTTAATCTAAGACCAGGTTATTCAATAAAAAAGATTCAATTCATTTTAAAACAATTTCATAAAAAAAATAGATTTGTTAAGATTTTAAATAATAATTCATTAATTAGCACCAATGATGTTGTTAATAGTAACAATTGCTTTATATCAGTTTGTCAAACAAAGTATAAAAATAAAGTTATCATATTATCTGCGATAGACAATTTAATTAAGGGTGGGTCAGGCCAAGCAATACAAAATATGAATTTAAAATTTGGTTTTGATAAAAATGAAGGCTTAAGATGAATAAGTTTATAATATTAGCTTTTTTCCTTTTTGTTTCTTGTGGTTCAAGCCCTACTAAAAATAAGTTAGATTTTTCTGATATATCAAATTTTGATAAATTTATGTTAAAACTTGAGAATTATGCAAAAAACTCACCATACCCTAATATAGACGATTAAATGAATAAATTTACAAATATTGCAATTGTTGGCTTAGGACAGATTGGTAACTACCTTTACAATGAACTTAATAATAAGAAAAAAGAAATTGAGATTAAAACAGGTAAAAAAATTAAGATAGTTGCTATTTCTGCAAAAAATAAGAATAAAAAAAGAAAATTTAAAATAGATAAAAAAATTTTTTATTCAGATCCGTTAATAATATTTAAATCAAAAAAAATTGATATCTTGTTTGAATCAATTGGACAATCAGATGGTATTTCTAAGAAAATTGTTGAAACAGCTCTAAAAAACAAAGTCAATGTTATTACTCCGAATAAAGCTTTAATAGCAAAACATGGTGATTACTTAGCAAAACTAGCTGAAAAAAATAATGTAAATTTAGAATTTGAAGCCTCAGTAGCTGGGGGAATCCCAATTCTGAGAGCGATAAAAGAAGGTTTGGCTACTAATAAAATTAACAAAGTTTATGGAATTTTAAATGGGACAACAAATTATATTTTAACTGAAATGGAAAAAACTGGTGAAAATTTTGATAAGGTTTTAAAAAAAGCTCAATTATTAGGTTATGCTGAGCCAGGTAATCCAAAGCTAGATTTAAATGGTTTTGATGCTTTTGCTAAAATTAGAATATTATCAGCTCTTTCATTCAATACTAAAATTTCAAAAAACAGATGTATTATGGAAGGAATTGAAAATATTAGATTAGATGACATCAAAATTGCAAGTCAATTGGGTCTTAGAGTTAAATTACTTGGAATTTCTGAAATTATTAATGGTCAATTATTTGAAACAGTTCATCCATGTTTAGTAAGTAAAAATACTTATATAGGAAATGTTAATGGTGTTATGAATGCTGTAATTACAGAAGGTAAACCAGTAGGGGAGAGTATTTTACAGGGTGAAGGAGCTGGACCTGGTCCAACTTCTTCTTCTTTATTATCAGACTTATTATCAATTTTAAGAGGTAAAACTAAATATCCATTTGGTATTCCTTCTAATAAAAGAAAGTCTATTAAGTCATTTAACAATGATAATTATACTAATTCTTTATATCTTAGATTTGAAGTCAACGACAAGCAGGGTGTTCTTTTATTAATAACAAATAGATTAGCTAAATTTAAAATATCAGTTAAAAGAATAATTCAAACACCTGATAAGAAGAATAAAAAAGCAACAATTGTAATTATCACTCATAAAACAACTGAAATAAATGCAAAAAGTTGTTTATCAATATTTAAAAAAAATAAAAATATTCTTAAATTTCCAATATTAATTAGACTATATAATTAATGGATTTATACATTAAAATTTTTGAAGTAATTTTTCCTGTTTTTTTTGTAATTGGAGTTGGTTACTATTTAGGGAAAAAAAACCCCAAATTTGATACAAATTTTATAACGAATTTTGCTGGCAATATCGGTACTCCGGCTATGATTTTTTATACTGTTACAACAACTGGAATAACCTTAAGTATTTTTACTCATTATTTTATTTATGCTTTAATAATGATAGGTGGTTTTGCAGTTATTGGACTTATATTACTTTCATTTCTCAAAAAGGATTTAAGTATGGAGCTTCCACCATTAATTCTTCCTAATACAGGTAATATGGGAATTCCTATTTGTCTCTTTGCGTATGGTACTCAAGGTTTAGGAGTGGCATCCGCTGTAGCTTCAGTTATCATCTTGTTTCACTTTACTTTAGGGGTTTTTTTAGCCAAAAAAAGCTTCTCATTTGATGTTGTTTTAAAAAGTCCTCCAGTATATGCAATTATTATATCTGTTATTTTTTTATACTTTAAAATAGAAACACCATTATTTTTAGAAAATACAACATTCCTTTTAACTTATGCAACTATTTTTTTAGTACTAATGTCCCTTGGTATAGCATTAACAAGATTCAAATTTTCTTTAAAAGATTCAATTATATTGTCTTTATGTAGGGTTATATTTGGTCCATTAATTGCATTCATTATTATATACAACTTTGATTTATCTGGATTTGCAGCTGGGGTTCTACTGATACAAAGTGCAATGCCAAGTGCAATATTAAACTATTTAGTTGGCAGTATGTATTCACCTAAGAAAGTGGTTGATAGTATTGCAAGTACAATTGTTACATCAACTTTGATGTCTTTTATAACTATTCCTATCGTTGTATTCTTTGCTTTAAAATATTTTAATTAGTCTATATCCTTCATATTATGAAGGCTATAATATTTAATCTTTTAGCTTGGGTAATGCTTCCAATTATGGATGGATTTGCGAAATATTTAAGCGCAGATCTCCCAGTGTTGCAAATTACATGGGCAAGATATTTTTTCACTGTAGCTTTCACTTTTCCAGTTATGTTTTTCTTTTTTCGAAAAAATCTTATATGGACGGATAAACCAAAATTACAATTCATAAGAGGTTTAATTCTTTTAACGGCTAACATTTGTTTCTTTTATGCAATTTCTGTAATCTCTTTAGCTAAAGCATTAACATTAGCTTTTGTTGCTCCTTTAATTGTTACAGCTTTTTCTCCAGTTTTTTTAGGAGAGAGTGTGGGATTTAGAAGATGGTCTGCAGTAATTATAGGTTTTATAGGATCTTTAGTAGTTATAAGACCTGGTTTTGTGGAAATAAACTTAGCAAGTATAGCAGCTCTTGGAACAGGTGTAATGTATGGATTTTATCTAATCATTACTCGTAAACTAAGTACTTCAGATAATCCTTTATTAACTTTATTATTAACAGGTGTAGTAGGGGCTGTAATCATTTCTATTGTAATACCTTTTGTATGGGTTAAACCTACCTTAGATCAGTGGTCTATGATGGCTGCTATAGGTATATTTGCCTGTATAGGTCATTTATTCATAATATTGTCTCTCAAATACGCTGACGCTTCTAAATTAGCTCCATTTAGCTACTTTGAAATCATTACAAACATCATTATAGGCTATTATTTCTTTAGTGATTTCCCAGATAATTGGACTTTCTTAGGATTATTTATCATTGTATTAAGTGGTATCTACATTTCCAGAAGAGAAAACTTAGTTAAAAAAGTTTAATAATTGGTATTGTTTATTTACTAATATTTAAAGTATTACATTAGGTATTTATATCAAACTATTGATTTTATTGTATTTTTTATAATACATAATATATTATAAAATTAAGACTTATTTAGAATATAAATACTTAAATATATTATAATGGGTTCTGATTTTATGCTAAATTAGGTAAAGCATTAAATACTCTAATAAAATAGAGGCTTTTTAACTATCTTAAATATGAAATTGATTGAAAAATAGGGTGGTCTAAAAGTGTTGATATAGTTGGATAGTAGAGCGATGCACTAATTGAATATACCATTTAAACGGCCATAGAGGGGTCTATTTTAGGTGTAGGTTTATATTTGGTACAACTGAAGGGTGAACTTTGCTATTTTTAAATAAATTAGGTAAAAATATCAAAAAATATTGATTTTACTGAGTTTTTTAATGTAAAAAATCCGTAAAATATTTCTAAATTGCTACTTTTTCAGATTTAAGTAATTTTAGCTTTTGCTTAATTCCACCTCTCCCAGAGTAGCCTCCAAGAGTTCCATCTGACCTAATTACTCTATGACATGGTATTTTTGGGGCATATGGGTTTTTAGCACAAGCATTCGCTACAGCACGTGCTGATTTTGGGCTTTTTATTCCAATAGCGACTTGTTTATATGTTTTTACCTTACCTTTTGGTATTGATTTAAGATATTTCCAGACTTTTAATTGAAATTTTGTTCCCTTCATTAATTTTTAGCGTGGAATTAATAAAATTATGTAACTTACAATAAATATAATAGCCATTATAGAAAGAAATATCGTATTGAAGCTTTTACCTGTGTTTCGATATTGAATGAAAGTTAATATAACGAAACCAATCGAGCTAATTAAAAACCATACTGCAGGAATTTCTCCATCAATTGAACCCATAATTTTTTTAATTTAAACTATTGACATTTAAAATCACCTATTATATGATTTCCGATAATTAATGGTTATCGGAAATTTATGAATAATTTAATAACAGATGTTAAAAGTCTTGAGATTGAAACTTTAAAAAATTTAAAGAATTCAAAAGCAAATAATACATTGAGAGCTTATCAATCTGATTTTAAGGATTTTTCAGCTTTTTGCTTAAAAAACGGTTTATCTCCAATGCCAACTCAACCAAAAATAATTGCACTTTACATAACTCATCTTTCTAAATCATCTAAATTTAGCACTTTAAAACGAAGAATAGCCTCTATAAGCGTCATTCATAAGTTGAAGGGGCATTATCTTGATACTAAACATCCAATAATTATGGAAAATTTACATGGGATAAAAAGAACCTTAGGATCAAGACAAAAAGCAAAAAAACCTATATTAATCAATGATTTAAAACTAATTATTAAAGTAATAGATCAAGAACAACTTAGAGACAAAGCTTTAATTTTAGTTGGTTTTGCAGGTGGGTTTAGAAGATCAGAATTGGTAAATATTTGTTATGATGATATTGAGTTTGTTACTGAAGGCGTAAAAATTCTTATAAAAAGATCCAAAACTGATCAATCAGGAGAGGGAACCATAAAAGCAATCCCCTACTTTGATAATAATGAATTTTGTCCAGTACTAGCACTAAAGAACTATATCAACGCTAAATCTACAAAAACTGAAAATCTAAGAGTTTTTGAAATTTCAGATAAATCAGTAGCTCTTATAATAAAAAAATACGTAAAAAAAGCTGGTTTAGACTCATCAAAATATGCTGGTCATAGTTTAAGATCAGGTTTTGCTACTACTGCTGCAGAGTTTGGTGCTGAAGAAAGGAACATCATGGCTATGACAGGTCATAAAACAACTCAAATGGTAAGAAGATACATTCAAGAAGCTAACTTATTCAAAAATAATGCATTAAATAAAATTAAAATTTGATTTCTTCAATCTTTTTAATTATCAAATCAGCTAATTTATTTGCACCCGATATGCTCAAATGTTCACTATCAAAATAGAATAGTCTCTCTTTATTGTGAACTAAACAAACTTCATTATTACAAAAAACTTTGTGTGGATAAATCTTAAATAAATTCTTATTTTCTAAAGAGTCTAAAAATTTGAAGGAATCTTTACTTCTCATTAGATAATTTTCTAATGATGTAGTTAATTCATTTTTTTTAACAAAGTCTATTAAATGATCATAATTAAATGTATTTGATTTTTCATAAATTTCATTTAATGGGTTAAATGGTATTTCTGGGATTGGGTAAATAAGAATAACTTTATTATTTTTGAGTATTTTATCTAAATTTCTTTTAAAACTTTCATAAAGTGAAATATCAGAATTATCAAATACAAAATCTGATTTTGAACCATTCAAATTAGTGTTAGAAAGATATCTATTAAGATTGCCACCCATGATTATAATAGATTCTTTTTTATCTAAAATTTCATCCATTCTGGACAATTGATATTTCTTATCGCAACCAAAAACAACATTTTGTGTATTTGGATTTATGTAATCAAAATTAGGAAAGAAATAACATCCCCCATTTGTCATTGATGTAAAATTTATTTTTTTTTCAACTGAATAGTTATATAGAGGTTTGCCTAAAGTAATCATATGGGAGTCACCTAATAAAAAAATATTTTTTTGTATATTTTTGTGAATAAATTTGCAAAAATTATATGTTTTTAAATGACAAATTTCGTTTTTTGAATTTTTTAATATTTCCCATGGCTTTTGAGATAAGTCTTTTTTGAATAAGATATTACTTCTATTATTAAAACCTTCTGATTTGAGTGAGAAAAAAACAAATATACAAATAAAACTAACTGATAAAAATAAAAAAGAATAACAAAACTTATTACTGATTTTTTTTAAATTTCTAAATTTTTTTTCAATTAAGTTGTAAGTTAAAATAGAAACTGGAAATGAAAAAATTAAAGCAAAAAAAGATGATAAATTACTTTTTAATCCCAATAAATAAATAAAAGATAAGATTGGAAAATGCCAAAGATATAAAGAATATGAAATAAGACCAGTGTAAACTAAAAAATTTAGTGATAAAAATTTATTAACTAAAGTATTATTAATATTTAGATAAATTATTGATGAAGTAGCTAATACCGGTATTAAAGTTAAAAATGAAGGATGTTCCAGTTCATTTTCAAATAAAATGAATGACCCTAAGATTATAAAAAGAGATATAATAGACAAAAAGTCAATAAAATAGACATTTTTAACATATGCTAACTTTTTATGGTGCAAAAAACTAACAATAACTCCAAAAAAAATTTCCCATATTCTTGATGTTAAAAAATAAAAATTATTTAATTGATTATTATTACTTCCTAACTCTGCACTTATTAAAGATACTATTAAAATTATTGTAAAAAAATGTACTAAATATTTTCTAAATATCTTTAAAAAAAAAAAAGTTAGTAGTGGAAAAAAAAGATAAAATTGTTCTTCAACTGATAGTGACCATGTGTGTAAAAAAGGCTTAGATATAGATAGATCACTACCATACTGAAATCCATCAAATATGAAAAAAAAATTAGATAAAAAAAAAGTTGAAAAAAAAATTGAATTAGAAAATTCAATTAAATGATAAGGCAATAAATATAGATATGCTATTGGAATAGTTATTAGAGTAATAATAATTAAAAGAGGAATTATTCTTCTTATTCTTCTATTATAAAAATTCTTAAAACTAAAACTATTATTTAACTGAAATTCTTTTAAAATTAATGAACTTATTAAATATCCAGATATTACAAAAAAAATATCTACACCCAAAAATCCTCCAGTTAAAATTTTAAGACCATTGAAGTCAAAGTCCGCATGGTAAATCAGAACTGATATAACAGAAATTGCTCTTAATCCGTCTATGTCAGGTCTATATTTAATCATTAAATCTTAATCCAATTTGTGGGCCAAAAGTCCAAATTATTTATTTTGAAATCTTTAAAATTTTTGTCATCTGGTCTTATTATTATTTTATTTTTATTTTTCGAAAGATAAGCACCCCACCAATTAAAAGATGATGGTATAACTATAAAATGTTTTGCTTGTGTCATTAAAAATAAATCAAGCAAAGGTTTCCTGCCAATTTCTTGCAATTGATCATTTTTAACATGTATAAAATTTTTTTTTGGAAAAAATTCGTCTAAACCATTAAGATTATTGGACCATATAAAAAATTTTGGATCAGAAATTTTACTACTGATTAGTTTAATTGCTTTTTTGACATATCTTATTTGTTCTAATGAATAATTTTTTGATTTATTTATGTCAGTAGAATCTATTTTTCTTAGTTTTTCTGAAAATCTGTTTTGTCTTATACATATAGATACTGAATTTGAATTCATAATTTCATTATAATAATTATTTTTAGAATAAATCTCTTTTAATCTAAACTCATATTGATCAACAATTTCTTTTTTGAAATCTGTAAAGTATTTTTCGGACTCAAAATGACCTTCAATATATAGATTTTTTCCATACTCACATTTAAGAAATTTTTCATTAAAAAATGAAATTTTTTCTTTATTTTTATGTTCGATATAAAAACTTTTTTTTTTTTTAATCTTATCTAATTTTAAAAAAAACTTTCTTTTAATGTATCCATGAAAATTGAGAAATTTAAATTTATCAGGTGCTATAGTGTTATTTATATAAAATTCATCCAAACCATAGTGAGAAATATTTTTTTTTAATTTAAAAGCAGTTTCATTATCTATATATAAATTTCTATTCATTTTTTTTGCAAAACTATAACCAGCTGCATACATGAACAATTGATTTCCTAGTTCGTTTGACAATCTAAAAATTAAATTTTCTTTTTTCATTTAATTAATGAATAATTCATTTTTTTTAATGTTTTATCTATGTTTTTACTTGGTATTGTAAAATCATAATCTTTATAGACTGGTTTAAATTCATAAAAAGAGTTCCTATAATTTTGATAATCTTTTTTATTATTTATTTTACAATAAAATAAATCTAAGACCTTTTTCTTATTTAAGGAGCCTAAATTAGTCATCATTCCATGAAAGGCTATAATTTTTTTTGAATTATTAATTACATTAAATAGATCTTTTCCTTCAATATAATCAAATAGAAATAATTTACTTTTATTTTTAATAGACTTTAATTTGGTCAAATCAATATAATTGTATTTAAAATTATAAGTTTTCTTTTTTATACTTTCTTCTATATCTCTAGTAATAAAAACGTTTTCATGATGTTTAAGAATTTCTTGAAATAAAAGTTCTAAATCATTGTCACTCCAGCCAAGTTCAGTAATTATCTTTTGCTTTATATGGAAATATGCGTAATTTTTATTTATGTAATTATTCAGAAAAACGTTATTAGACTCAAAATCATAATTAACAATATGATTATTATCAGACCTATTTACTAATTTTAATTGTATTAAGGAAATCGAGTCTCTTTTGTATGTAGCATCTCTTTGATTAATTACATACTTTGTTAAAAATTTTCTTAAATATTTTTTTGGTCGTTTATAATTACTAAAATGATCAACACAAACACCATAAAATTTTATTGATCTAAAAAAAAGGGGTAAAAAAAAATAAAAGTTTTTAGGTGATAAAATAAAAATCTTATCAATATTATTTTTGATTAAAACACTGATTAATTTTATTTTATCAATAAAATTCAGGTCATAATTTAAATTTTTGAAAATAATATTTTTACCTTTAATTAAAAAACTAAAATTTTTACTTCTTTCTGATAAATAGATTGTAATTTTTTGATCTTCATGACTCGAAACTATATTATTGATAGCTGGCAGACTCTGTGTTAAGTCACCAACTGCATCATTTTTAAAAATAATAATTTGATTATAATTCATAAATCAAAAATTATTTACAACCTGAATTATCTTATTAATTTGTTTTTTTTTAAGATTAGGATCAATTGGTAAGCTAATCCCTTGAGCAGCCAAAATTTCAGAATTTCTAAATTTTTTCTTTTTGAATATTTTTCGTACGGCATGTAATTGATTTATAGAAAAAGGATAATGGAATCCGTATTGTATATTCTTTTTTTTAAGAATCTTAATTAGTTTGCTTCTGTTTTTACTTTTGATGACATATTGATGATAAACAGCATATTTAGAGTAACTTAACTTTATAATTTTTTTATTATTAATGTATTTATCATAAGTGTTAGCAATTATTCTTCTTTTTTTATTAGATGAATTAAGCTTTGTTAATTTGGCATTTAAAATAATTGCTTGAATAGAGTCTAATCTGCTATTAAGACCTACATTTGTGTGAATAAATTTCTGATCAGAACCCAGATTACCTAAATTTTTGATCTTTTTATAATGATTAATATTATTTGTTGTTATTATTCCAGCATCACCATAAGCACCAAGATTTTTACCAGGATATAGACTAAAACATGAAATATCAGATGTTGAACCTATATTTTTTTTTTTATCATCTAAAGCACCATGGGCTTGAGCGCAATCATCAATAATAAAAATCTTTTGTTTATGTTTTTTTAATATTTTCTTTATCAGATCAATATTAATAGCGGAGCCATACAAATGAACAGGTAATATTACTTTAGTTTTTTTTGTTATATTTCGATTAATTTTATTTATATCAATGGTTGGTGAGTTTAAACCGATATCAACAAGAACAGGTTTTAGATTTGACTGTATTACAGCAAAAATTGTTGAACAGTAAGTCATTGAGGGTAATATGACTTCTGAATTTATTGGCAACTCTAAAGATTTTAAAGCTAAAATAAGTGCATCAGTTCCATTGGCACATCCAACTGAATATTTAGCGTTAACGAATTTCGAGAAATTTTTTTCAAAAGATTTTGTATGTTCACCTTGAATAAAATCACCCTTTTTGAATGTCTTTTTGATATCATTTATAATTCTGGAATGTAGAATTTTATCATTTTTGAAAATATCAAAAAATTTAATCATTTTTAAATAGTTTATTGTTAATTAAGATTCTATGTATACAAATAATATATTATATCTATAAAAAATTCTAATTAAGATTATATGCAAAAAAAAATAATACTTATAGGTGCTGGTTATTGGGGAACAAATATTGCAAATAACTTAGTAAAACTAGGTATTAAAAATATATGGTTATATGATACCTCTAAAAAAAGTTTAAAAACTTTAAAAAGAAGATTTCCAAAAAATATTAATATTATTTCTAATCTTAACAAATTTTATAAGGATAAAAAATTTAAATATTTTATTTATGCTACCCCACCCTCTAAAAATTTTAGATTGATTACTCCTGCTTTAGAAAATAAAAAGATTATATTTGTTGAAAAACCGGGATTCAAAAATTTGAATGAGGTTGATTTATTAGTCAAAAAGTACCCTAAAGAAATTAAATCAATTATGTTTGGGTATATTTATATGTTTAATAATTATATTAATTATATAAAAAAATTTATTAATAATAAAAAAAATGGTAAAATATTATATATTAGATTTATAAGACAAAATTTAGGTCCTATTAGAAATGATATAGATGTTTCTTATGATTTGTCTTCACATGATTTAAGTATAATTAATTTTCTATTTAATAATAAGAAATTTAAGATAATTAAGAATCAGTCTTATAAACTTTTAAATTCTCAAATAGCCGATCTTTCAAATATAAGTTTTAAAATTAATAATACCTTTATTGATATAAATAATTCATGGATTAATCCAGATAAGATAAGAAGTTTAATTGTTATTACGAAAAAAAAAATGCTTTTATTTGATGAAATGCTAAAAGATAATAAAATTAAGATTTATAACAAATTTGCTGATTATCCAAAAACAGAATTACTTAAAAATAATTTTTTTAACAGAAAAATAAAAATTCATATTGGAAAAAACATTTCACCTAAAATTAAAAATAACGATCCCTTATATGACGAATTAAAATTTTTTATAAATTCGAACAATAAGTCTTTAAGTAAAAAAAAATATTTAAATATAGATGCAGGGAGATCTATATTAAAAATTCTATCTAATTTAGATAAAAAAAATTAATATATTTTATTCAAAACTTCTTTTGCAATTTTTTTGTTATTAAATAACTGAAAATATTTTTTTCTTCCATTTTTACCAAATTTATTTATTTTATTTTCATTTGATAAAAAAAATTCAATTTTATTACCTAATTCAGATACGTCATTGTATGATCCAACTTCATCTTCGCTAAAAAAATCTGAAAATTTAGTTTTTTTATCTATGAATGTATATATGCCATTCCCTATTAAAGAGGCAATTCGATTACTAGACGTATACTTAATTGGCTTTCCTCTACTTAAATTAAGTGCCATTTTACATTTACTTAATTCCTCCATAAATTCATAATTCCATTTAGGTGGTTCATTTGATATTCCTAAAATATTATAATTAAATTTTGGAAACTCTTTAAGTAGATTTTCTAAGAAAATTTCACGCTCATCTTTTTTTCCACGTTTAAGTTTTCCATAATTTACTCCATGGCTTAGTGCAAAAAAAATATCTTTATATCTATTATCTAAGTTATAGATTTCTAAATTTTCTATGTTTTCGTCTACTGGTATGGGTAAATAATTAATCTTCTTTTTGTTTATTATTGTTTTTATCTCATCTGGATGTGTAGTAGTGAAATAAGAGTTTATTAAATCTGAGTTTTTTTCTAATAAATTAAGATTTTGTCTCCAATTGGGGCCATCTCCTCTGTGGCCTAGAGCATCTTCATACCACATGATTATTTTGCAATCATATTTTGACTTGATTAACTCCAAGTTTTTTCTAGTTAAAAAATTATTATGTCCCAATACAATAAGATTGGGTCTATAATTATCAACAATTGTTAAAACTTTATCATTAATTAAATCATTAGATTTAACGATAAATTTATTTTTTAAGTAATTCCTGTAACTGAAATTTATTACATCGTGATCATTTCTTAAAAAACCTTTTGAAATTTTACTAGCAACTGAAATGTTGAAAAGTCTGAAATTATTTCGTTCATCAAATTGAGATATATGAAAAATTTTTAGTTTAGAATCTTTATTAATATAAATTTTTTTCCCAAGCATATGTGATTTAAGATTATCTAGGTATGAAACTTTATCTCTGATATTATGAATTACATTTTGAAAATTATTTTTTTGGATCTTTGATCTTTTTTTACTATTTATTATTAATTTTTTGATATTTAAATAGATTTCATTTACATTTACATTCTTCAAAAAAATTGGATTTTTAAATGTTTCTGGTAATCCTCCGTTTTTACTAGTTATTGTGGCACAACCATAAGCAGCTGACTCCATGGCTGTTCTACCAAATGGCTCTTGCCATCTAGACGGAACTACTGAAATAGATGCTTTGGAATAATAATTTAAAATTTTTTTATGTTGTAGCCAATCTAATATTTTAAAATTCTTATGTTTAAAACTATATTTTTCTCTAGGTTCATTCCCTATTGCAATAGCTTTCCAATCAGGAAATTCATTCAAGATCTTAAGTGTTGCTTTACCAAAAATATCATATCCTTTTGATGAGTTCAGTTTACCAGAAAAAATAATTAATTTTTCTTTTTTTGGAAATTTACTAGGTTTTTCAATTGCTGGATATAGTATATTACAATTATTTCGATTTTTATATGGTAGACCCTCAAAAAATTTATTTTTTACCCAATTACTTACAAAATAAATCTGATCTGTATTTTCTGCAATAAAAATTCTTTTTTTAATAGAGTCTGATCCTCTCATTTCAACAGGATTGTTGTGAAAAATAAAGATTAATTTTGAAGATATTTTTTTCTTAATTAAGTAAATTAAAGACTCTGGACGATTGTGAATTTCTATAATAGAAAATTTATCTTTTAAATGTTCTTTATATAATTGATTTGTATAATAAATATTTTTACTTAAATATACATTTGAAAATTCGATGTTCTTATAATTATTTGTTAAAGGTTTAGTGTTTCTTTTTTGATTTCCATAAATTGTTGTTATAGATTTTAGTTTACTATACTTTGTATAATCTTTCATCCATATTGATGCAGCACCAGCATTATTAATATTATATTTTTCTTTATATGGTAAAAGTATTGCAATCTTATCTTTCATCAATTTATTATTTTTTGATTTTATTAAATTTTGTGATTTCCTTATTTAAAATTTTAATTGATATCTTATTTCTTTTTAAACCAATAGTATTATATTTAATCTTTTTTGCAGGTTTACCATAATATATAAAACCTGGTAAAATTTTAATCTTTCTTGTGATTAACGATCCCATGCCAATCATAGAATATGAGCCTATTACCTGATTTTGATGTATCAACACTTTCATACCAATATTTGAACCAGTCATAATATGTATATTTCCTCCCAAAATCACATTAGAACTTAAAGTTATGTTATCTTCAAGAATACAATCATGGTCAATTGTACAAGAATTCATAATAAAATTGTTATTACCTATATATGTTTTTTTTCGAATATTAGTTGGGCGATGAATACTAACGAATTGGTTTATCTTATTATTATTTCCAATAATTATTTTTCCACTATCTTTTTTTTTAGGGTGCTGAGCTGAAACACCAATTACAGCATAAGGACCAATTTTATTATTTCTTCCTATGATTAAATTTTTCCAATCTATAATTGCAGTACTATGGACTAAGTTATTTTTTATTTTCAGATATCTCATTTTAGTAAAATTTTTTTAATAAATTTATCTTTAAATTTTTTCCTCAATAGTGAGTTTTTTTTTAGTTTATATTCATTTTTAAGAGCGTCTGATTTATTAAGATATTTTTTTTTATATATTAACATCCATTTTCCACCTTTTGTGAATTTTGCACCTTTAGAACTATTGTGTAAGATTATTCTTTTTTTTAGATTTGAGGTATATCCAACATAACTTACTTTACGTTTGGACTCATAATTTAAAAGCATATAAACATAATAAATCATTAAATGTGATAATTATATGGCGGTCCCTAGGGGAATCGAACCCCTCTTTCGAGGATGAAAACCACGTGTCCTAACCGATAGACGAAGGGACCAAATTGCTGTTTTTTTATTGTAAAAATAATTATTAATCAAGCTTTATTAGGATATCTTATAACATCTAGGACAATTAGTTGAAGGTTTTTTTTATTATTCCAAAAATTTTCTTTGATTTGTGCAATTAAATTAACAGAATTTTTATTATATAATAACTCACTACTTGTATTAGACTCCAAAAAACTAAAAGATATACCAGGAAATAGCTTTCCAGAAGTAGACTTCGCATAAAAACTTACAAACTTATTTTTAAAAATTCTGGGTTTCAAAATTTTTACGTTCTCCAATAAAAAAATTGGACTATTATTACCATGTCCATTAGGACCTATTTTTTTTAATTCATTAAAAAAGGTAAAGTTGACTGCACTTAAAGAAATTTTTGATAAATATTTTTTGGAATTGTTAATATCACTTTTTTTATATAAATTATTAATATAATAATTAAATTCTTCAATTTTTTCTTTTTTTATATTGAAACCTGCTGCAAGATTATGACCGCCACCAGATATAATAATCTTTTTATCAATACATTTTTTTATATATTTTCCTATATTAAAATCAGGAGTTGACCGTGCAGAGGCTTTGTAAAAGTTACCAGATTTTGTTAAGATTACTGATGGTTTATTAAAGTAATCTTTCAATTTGGCTGCAATAATACCAATAATACCTTCATTAATTAAATCTTTAAACTCAACTACTACATTATCATTTTTTTTTTTAATTTCATTAAAATCTATATTATTAAGAATATTACTTTCAATAAATTTTCTTTTTTCATTAAGAAGTATTAACTTATTTAATACACTTTCTATATAATTAGAGTCATTGCTAGTAATTAGATTGACAACAATATTTGCATCTTTCAGTCTACCAGCTGAATTTAAAATTGGACCTATCAAAAAACCTAAATCATCAATCTTAAAAGGTCTTTTAATTTTTTTTATTGAAAAAATTTTATTAAATAAGAAATTCTCAGTTATATTAAATTTTTTTAATACATTTAAAGCAATAATTCTGTTAAGTTTTCTTATTGGCATTACATCACAAACAGTAGCAAGTAATACATAAATAAGATTGTTCTCAAATCTAATATTTAATTTTTTTTTCTTAATATAATTATCTATAAAAAAATATACTAATGATGAAGAACATAGATAATCATAAATCTTATAATCACAATCTTTTTTTGGATTAATAAAACATTTTATTTTTAAATAAGGATTAAAAACTTCATGGTGATCAATGATTATAGTTTCAATATTTTTTGATTTAAGATATTTAATTGACTCTAAAGAATTTGATCCGCAATCTACCATAATAACTAAATCAGGTTTAATCTTTGTAAGTTTTTTAATTAACGTAATACTGGCGCCGTATCCATCCTTAAGTCTATTAGGTATATAAAAATTTACTTCTTTATTAAGATGACTAAAAAAAATCTTTAGTAAAGCTGTCGAAATACAACCATCAACATCATAATCTCCAATAATCAAAATTTTCTTATTTTTAGAAATAGTTTCATCAATTATTTTTTTTCCAACTTCAAAATCATTATTTTTTAAAAAAGGATTTGAAATTTTAATGTCATTTGTAATTGAACTAATTTCAGTTGAGCTAAAATTTTTAGAGATTATTAATTTTGATAAGATATCCGAGAAGTTATAATCATTTTTGATTTTTTCAAGTATTCGGTGATTAACCTTTATTTCTTCCCAGTTTTTACCGGAAACTGATAACATTAAATCTTAAATCTTTTTTTAATTTTTTTTTTTAATCCTGATGACTTGTGTGTAATAAGTGTTTCTGTGATATATTCATCGTTTTCAATATTAATTCCTGACACCAAATCACCAGAGGTGATACCAGTTGCACAAAATATTGAGTCTCCTGATATTATTTCTTTTAATTCATATTTTTTGTTTAAATCTTTAATGCCCATTTTAATCGCTCTTGATTTATCGTTTTCGTTTTCAAATATAAATCTACCTTGAAAATTACAGTTAAAAGCATCAATAGCAGAAGCTGCTAGGACACCTTCAGGACCACCCCCAACACCCAAAAATAAGTCAACCTCATATATCTTATCTGTGACCAGCAATGCACCAGAAACATCTCCATCAGTTATTAGTTTTAAGTTTACTTTTAGTTTATTTAATTCATCTATGATTTCTTTGTGTCTAGGACGATCTAAGATACAAACAGTCAAATCTTGTGGTTTTTTATTCTTATAATCAGCTAGATTGTAAATGTTTTTTTGTATATCATAATCTAAATCTACAACACCTTGTTCTGAAGTATTTGATGATATTTTATCCATATAAGTCTCGGGTACATGAAGTAAATTAGATTTTTCAGAAATTGCAATAACAGACAAAGCTCCTGGTAAGTTATTAGCAACAAAATTTGTACCCTCCAACGGATCTACAGCTATATCTAAGTCAGGCCCATTTAAAGTTCCAAGTGTCTCCCCAATATATAGCATAGGTGCTTGATCAAGTTCACCTTCTCCAATAACTATCTTACCTTTCATTTCAATTTTATTTAATTCGCTTCTCATTGAATCTACAGCTGCCTGATCTGCAGCAATCTTATCTTTTTTTCCAATTAAATCAAAGGCTGCAAAAGCTGCTTTAGATGAAACAATATGAAATTGTTCTATAAATTTTTTATCAATTGACATTAAGTATTAATTTCCAATTTTAAATTATAATTAAGTCGAGCTTCAAATTCTCTTAATCTTTTCCATACAGAAATTAATTCAACAATTGTTGACCAACTTTTAACAAGATATTGTAATGAACCCTCTACTCTACCAAAAGCCCTTGTAATTTGCTGAACAAATCCAAGTGTTATTGCTCCAGTTACTATAGTTGGTGCAAGCGCTAAATAAGGAACAATTACCATCCCTTGAAAATAACTCCATTTAACAGTGTTAAAATATAAATAGTGAAAATATGATTTATAATGAATTCCTCTAACACGATTATATAATTGACCTATTGTGGGAGGTGCTGCCCTTATAGGGTCATCTTCACCATGAACAAGTTCTTTTCTGTAGCCAGCTTCTTCTTTTTGTATATCATATTCTATTCCAGGTAATTTAATCCCAACTGCAGCTAATAAAAGTGTACCACCTAAAGCAGAGATTAATGCTACCCAAACTAAAGCATGATCAACTTCTCCAATCCAAGGTAAACTATCAATTTGCTTTGATAGACCCCACAAAATTGGTGTAAATGCAATTAACGTCATAATACTATCTAACAATCCTGTCCCTAGTCCTTCCATAATTCTTGCAAATTTTAATGTATCTTCCTGAACTCTTTGAGAGGCTCCTTCTGTTAATCTGGCTTTCAACCATTGTTCATGGTAATAATTAGCCATAGAAGTTCTCCAACGAAACACCCAATGACTAGTAAAAAAACCTGTAAATACTGCAATTAGAATCCACAGAGCTGCAATTTTTGCAAAAGTAAAAAGGTATCCTATAAATTCTTTTTCAGAAACTGAGTTTGGTGTAGTAAGGGCTTTTTGTAGTGTATCGTAAAATTCACCAAACCACTCATTTATTTTTACGTCTAGTTGAACTTGATACCAAGTGGAAACAAGTATAAAGATTGAGCCTAAAATACTCCATAAAAACCATTGCTTTTGAGTAAAAAATTTAAACATATGTTTATTTTAAGAAATTATCTGCATAAGATCTTTTAACTGTTTTTCTTTTTTTTGGTTCAATTAATTCGTATTCAATTTTTTTTTTTTTTGCATAATTAATAGCAAGTTCTTTTGAGGAAAATTCAAGTTTTAACTCTGTAAATGTATCTGAAGAACTTTCCCAACCCATTAAAGGATTCTTAGTGGGGTCTTTGGTCATAAATTCAAGTATCCATTTATTAGATTTTCCTAAACCAGATTGCATCGGACTTTTATTTGGAATATAAATTATTGCTTTTTTCATAAATAAGATGGTCGGAGTGGCAGGATTCGAACCTGCGACCCTCTGGTCCCAAACCAGATGCGCTACCAGGCTGCGCTACACTCCGAGTAAATTACTAATACAGTACTTATTAATTATTTCAATGGATAAAGGTGGACAAATTTAAAAGAATTTTAATAGAATCTGTTATATAAGAGCCTATGATTATTATTTGTCCTTGCGGTGAAAAAAAATTTGAGATTGACGAAAATTTAATACCTGAGAAAGGTAGACTATTGCAATGTGGACCTTGTAATCAAACATGGTTTTTTAATAAAAAAAATCAACAAAAGACAAATTTTAATAATGATTTAATTGATAAAAAAGAAACTACTCAAAATCAAGATCATGAAACTGAGGAAATCATTAATAATAATATACCAATAAAGAAAGAAAAATTTGATCAAAATGATAAGGCTTTAGTTAAATATCAAAAGACAAATAAATTTACCTTAAGCAGTTTTTTTTCTTACTTTTTGGTTTTGATTATAACTTTTATTGCTTTAATTATCCTATTGGATACTCTAGAAGGTGCGCTGATAAAACTATTTCCAAATTTAGAATTAATATTGTTTAATTTATTTGAGTCTTTTAAAGATTTAAGTTTATTCATTATAGATTTAAGGTAAAATTATGATCAATTACATATCACAACCTTTTAAATGGTTTTTTAAATTAGAAGCTGCAAGTGGACTTGTTTTATTATTTGCAGCAATAATTGCTTTAATCATAAGTAATTCAAACTTTGAAGATTTATATTTTTCAACACTCAATCAATACTTATTTATTGGGATTAATAATTTTGGGATTAAACTTTCTGTCATTCATTGGATCAATGACGCCTTAATGGCAATCTTTTTTTTCTTTGTAACTCTGGAAATTAAGAGAGAATTTATTCAAGGAGAATTGTCTAATGTTAAACAAGCTTTGTTGCCAATTATTGCTGCTGTAGGCGGTATGTTAATTCCAGCTCTCTTTTATGTTTTTATTAATTGGGGAAGCAGTGATACATTAAATGGATGGGCAATTCCTTCAGCAACAGATATAGCTTTTTCACTTGGTGTTCTCTCACTTTTAGGAAAAAGAGTTCCACTATCTCTAAAAGTTTTTTTAACCGCTCTAGCTATAATCGATGACTTAGGAGCTATACTTATTATTGCAATATTTTATTCAGGAGATTTGAGTATAAAATATTTGTCTTTAATGCTTTTAGCTTTTATTACTTTGCTTGTATTAAATAAATTCAACATTAAGAAATTTCTTCCTTATTTAGTTGTAGGATTATTACTTTGGGATTTTACTCATAATTCTGGAATACATGCCACAATAGCAGGTGTTTTGTTAGCATTAACAATACCCCATAGAAAAAAAGAAAAAGATTTCTCTCTATTAATTAAAATCGAACATGCAATAAGTCCTTATGTGGCATTTGGTATAATGCCATTATTTGCATTTGCTAATGCCGGTGTATCACTTGAGGGTTTATCATTAACATCATTGCTTGATAAAGTCCCTTTGGGTATTGTTTTGGGTTTATTTTTAGGAAAACAAATAGGAGTTTTTATTTTTTCTTTTATCGCAATAAAGTTAAACTTTGCACAAATGCCAAATAACTCGAATTGGTTTAACTTCTATGGAGTTGGGGTCTTAACGGGTATTGGTTTTACTATGAGTTTATTCGTAGGGAATTTGGCTTTTATAGAAAATATTGAATATATGGATGGTGTTAAAATTGGAGTATTAACTGGGTCATTATTATCCACCTTATTTGGATATTTTTTAATATTATTTACCCCAAATAAATAAACTTATAATGAAAATTTTATCAATAATAGCTATTACTATAATAATGTTTTTTTTTAAAAATCCAGTTGAAGCTAATTATGAAAAGTTAATTTATGACTTTAATATAGAAAAAATAAATGGAGAAGTTTTAAACTTTTCTGAGTTTAAAGATAAGCCAATTCTTTTAGTTAATGTTGCAAGCTACTGTGGTTTTACAAAACAGTATAAAGATTTACAATCTTTATGGGACAGATTTAAAGAAAAAGGATTATTAGTTGTTGGAATTCCATCTAAATCTTTTAATCAAGAGAAAGATACCGCACAGGAGGTAAAAGAATTTTGTGAAGTTAACTTTAATATTAATTTTCCATTAACTTTAATTTACGATGTAAAGGGCAATAATGCTCATGAAATATATAAGTGGGCAAAAAAAAACTATGGAAATTCAGCAGTACCAAAGTGGAATTTTCATAAAATTTTAATTGGTAAAGATGGCAAAATTGATAATACTTTTGCACCTTTTACAAAACCGCTATCAAACAAAATTGTCAAAAATATTGAAAAAATTCTTAATTAGAATTTTGAATGAAATTTTTAATATAATTTTTCAAATTAATTTTACCAAAATGTTTATATACTTTGTTTGAAAGATTCATATTAGTTAATGCTGAAGCATATCTTTCACCAGGTCTCTTTTTCAAAAATTTTATCTTCGATTTAAACATCTTTGCTACTTCTAAAATTGTATAACTTTTTTTGTTAGAGATACTATAATGTCTACATAAATTTTTTTTCCATGCTAACAAACAAATCTTTACTGTATCATCAATGTGAGTGAATCTTCTAGACTGAGTTCCTGGTTTTACAACTGTAAGAGGTTTCTTGTTAGTATATGCTTCTTCAAAAACACCAATAACTGTTGACATCTTGCCCTTGTTAATTTGTTTTGGTCCGTAAACATTGTAAAAATATATAACTTCAAATTTAAAACTGAACCACTTTTTTAAATTTTCCAGTAATTCTAAATTTTTTGCCTTTGTAAAAGCATAAGGTGATAAATTCCTATCATTTCCACGATTACCCAAGGATGCAGAAGTTGCAGAATAAATTAACTTGATCCTATTTTCTAAACAAAAATTAAATACAGAATTAGTTCCTATAGAGTTTGATTTAATACATTCATTCATATTCATAAAACTTTGATAAATTCTTGCAAATTCACCAAAGTGAAAGATAGAATCTATCTTTTTTGGACTCTTAAAAAAAGTATAAATATCTTTTGTGTTACCATTTATGTAAGTGACTCTTTTGTTTTTTATATGATTTTTTTTTGATCCTGAAGAGTAATTATCAATACTTACTAATTTAAATTTAGTTTCTTCTAATAATAAATTAATTAAATTAGAACCAACAAAACCAGCACCTCCAGTAATTATTATTATATTTTTCTTCATTTTAAAGATTTAATGTTAAACCATCGTAAGCAGGTTTTACTTTTTTTGGTAATTTTAGCAATAACTTATTATAATCAAGATCAGAGTGTAGATTAGTCAAAAACATTTTATTTGGTTTTAAAATCTCATAAATTTTCAGAACATCGGTTAAATTATAGTGTGATGGATGTGGTTTAAATCTCAAGCAATCTATTACCATATATTCCAAATTTTTAAAAAATTTATAATCTTTCATATAAATTTTATTTGTATCTGGTAAGTAAGCTAACTTATTATTAATAATAAATGACATGCTCTCAATTAATCCGTGCTTTACGGGAACTGTTTGTATATTGATTGACTCGTTAAAATATAATTTTTTTTTTAATTCAAAAAACTTGAGAATTGCAGGATAACTTTTTGTTCCTTTAAAACAATATGAAAAAGATTTTAATAAATATTTCCTAGTATTTACATCTGCGTAAATAGGAAGTTTTTTTTTATTTTTAAGATAAAATATTCTTAAATCATTAATTCCATGTGTTTGATCTGCGTGCATATGAGTAAATAATACTTTGTGAATATCTTTAATATTATTTGATAAAAGTTGGTTTCTAAGATCTGGTGAAGTATCAAATAAAATATTAGTTAATTTACTTTTTAAAACTGCAGAACACCTGGTTCTATAATTTTTTCTATTTTTTGGATTGCAATTGCCAAAAAAACCATCTGTACGCGGGACTCCCATTGAGCTTCCACAACCTAAAATTACAAACTTCATAAATCTTAATTAAAAAAAAGTCTATTAAAATTGTCTGTTGTAATTTTAGCAATTTCATTTTTTGGTAAATCTTTAATATCAGATAATTTATCAGCGGTATAAGATATAAATGAAGGTTCATTTTTTTTACCTCTATTTGGTACAGGAGCTAAAAAAGGACTATCTGTTTCAATCAAAATATTATTGAGAGGTAAAAATCTAAATGTCTCTTGTAAATCAGTCGAATTTTTAAAAGTGATAATTCCACTAGCTGAAAAAAAAGAATTCAAATCAAGAAGTTTTTTAGCAAAACTTATTGACCCTGTAAAACAATGCATTAAGATTTTAGGATTATGTTTTTTATATTCATTTAAAAGATTAAAAGTTTCACTTTCTGCGTTTCTTGAATGTATTATCAAAGGTGTATCTGTTTGAATAGAAGCCTCAATATGCTTTCTAAAACTTAATAGCTGAACATCCTTATCACTATTATTATAATAAAGATCTAAACCTGTCTCTCCAATACCAATTATCTTTTTATTCTTTTTTAAATTTTCTACAATAATCTCAATGGTAATAGAGTTATTTTTAGTTTCATGAGGGTGTATGCCAATGGTACCATAAATCATATCATCCATTTTTACTATTTCTTCAATACGGGAAAAACTATCCAAAGAAGTTGATATTGTTAACAGCTTTTCAATACCAATATTTTTTGATCTCTTTATTACGTTTACTAAATCACTAAACAGTGGCTCATGATCTAAATGGCAGTGTGAGTCAATCATCTTTTTTTTCTATTTTTTCAAAAAGAATACTTATCTTATTAATATTATTTCCTTTATTTAGAAATTCATTATTAGAAATAGATGAAAAATCAATATCTTCCTCACTTAAATTGAATATTTTTAGGGCTTTTAATGAAGATTCAGGGATTATTGGGTATAACAGAAAGGTTATCTTTCTTACTATTTCCAAAGTAGTAAATACAATTGTATTCAATCTTATAACATTATCTTTTTTTTTCCATGGTTCTTGATCGTTAAAATATTTATTGGCTTCAAATAAGGAATTAACAATATATTCAATGTAAGAATTTATATTTTGATTATCTATATTACTTCTTAATTTATCCAAATTATTATTATATTTGCTCAAGATGTTTAAATCTTCTTTTTCAAATTTAATGTTATCTGGTATTTTACTATTACAATTTTTTATTGCAAAAGCCGTAACACGTTGACATAAGTTGCCATAATTATTGGCTAAATCACTATTTACGCAATCTTCCAATCTATCTTGAGAAATATTTCCATCATTTCCAAAAGAAACTTCTTTAATAAGATAATATCTTAATGGGTCAAGGCCATATTTTTCAATTATTTGTAAAGGATCTAAAATATTGCCTTTAGATTTAGACATTTTTTGATCCCCTGAAAGTATCCATCCATGCCCATAAACTCTTTTTGGTAATTCAATTTTTGCAGCTAATAAAAAAGCTGGCCAATATACAGCATGAAATCGTAATATATCTTTACCTATTAAATGGACAGATGCAGGCCAAAATTTTTTAAATAAATCACCTTCTATATTTGGGTAATTAAGTGCACTAATATAATTAGTTAAAGCATCTAGCCAAACGTATATAACATGATGATTATTATTTGGAACTTTAATACCCCATGAAAAACTTTTTCGACTGATGGATAAATCTTTTAATCCATTTTTTACAAAACTTATGACTTCATTTTTTCTAGATTCAGGACAGATAAAATTAGGATTCTTATTATAAAAGTCTAGTAAAGGTTTTTCCCATTTAGATAATTTAAAAAAATATGACTCCTCATCTAACCATTCAACAAATGACTTAGAAGATGAAGCTATTTTTTTTCCTTCAAAATCTTCAACTTCATCTTCGTTATAAAATGCCTCATCAGATACAGAATACCAACCAGAATATTTCGACAAATAAATATCACCACTTTTTTCTAATTCTGTCCACAAATGTTTAACTGATTTTTTATGTCTTTCCTCTGTTGTCCTAATAAAGTCAGTGTTAGTTAAATTTAATGTTTTTGATAAATCTTTAAATGTTTTACTTATTTGATTGCAAAATTCTAAGGTATCCATATTTTTTTTTTCAGCAGCTCTTTGAATCTTGAGACCGTGCTCATCTGTTCCTGTTAAAAAATAAACAGAATATCCATCAATTTTTTTAAATCTTGCCAAAAAATCTGCGATGATACTTGAATAGGCATGTCCCATATGTGGACTTGCAGATGGGTAATATATTGGTGTGGTAATATAAAAATTTTTATCCATTTAATAATTTATATCTAAATTCAATAAATAAAGACTCGTCATCGAGATTAAATTTTTTAATATTTTTAATTCTATATAAAAAATAATGAGAAAAATGAAAATTCAACGATGCATTTTTAATCAAAAAGATCTCAATAAAATCATATAAAATTTTTTTAGCTTTCACATCTTTTTTATAAAGTGGATTATCAATTAGTAAAGATATTAATCTTTTTAAATCTAATTCTAAAAGATTTATATTATTTTCTTTTGAAAATTTCAAAAGATGATAAATTTTTCCTGGTGTCCAATAGTAGTTCAAAAGATCTTTATTAATAATATTTTCTAAATTATTATCCAGTAATTTCATAGTAACTTCCATTGAAGTTTTATTTGATAAAGATAATTTAAAGTTTAAACATCTAGATGTTAATGTGGGTAATATCTTCTTGTTATTATTTATTAATATAAAAAAAATATCTTTTGAAGGTTCTTCAATAATCTTTAATAGAGCGTTAATAGAGTTTATGTTCAATAATTCTATGTTATCTATTAGTACAAATCTAGGTTTTGAGTTTAATGATGATTTATTTAAAACATTTATTAGACTTCTAATTTGATTAATATCAATATTTTTTTTTTCATCATTAACATCAATCAAGTTAAAATTTGGATTTGTACCATTTCTGATTAATCTAAATGATCTATTATCTTCATTAATAAAAAAATTTTCTTGATCATAAGAAAAATCCTCATTTTTAGATAATATAAAATTAATTAAATGATAAGCTAATGTTGCTTTTCCTATTCCTTTTTGGCCAGATAATAAAATCTTATTAGGTAATCTTTTTTTTTTATATAGATTAAATAATTCTTTTAAATTATTTTCTAGACCATAAAGTTTTGTTTGATTTGAGCAGTTTAAATTCATCTTATTAGACCATCAACTTTTTTTATTATGATCTCTTTATTTACTTTAATTTCAATATTTGAGTCTACTATTTGATATTTCTTCTTATTTTTTTTTGCAATTTTTAAAA
The DNA here is from genome assembly GCA_014653625.1 of Pelagibacterales bacterium SAG-MED39. Lineage (GTDB taxonomy): Bacteria > Pseudomonadota > Alphaproteobacteria > Pelagibacterales > Pelagibacteraceae > Pelagibacter. The sequence goes on along the minus strand of JACWEI010000002.1, from coordinate 28,422 downwards.
AACCACTTTGTACCTTTTTATAAAATCTATAATTAAATAGATCATATCTATTTAATTTTTTTCTCTTTTTTAAGCGAAATTTCATATTTTTTTGATTAACAATATTCAAAAAGGTAAAATTTACATCTAAACCTTCAATTAAATAATCGTTAATTTTTTTGATAATTGGTAAATCCACACCCATACCATAATGCTGATATGCAATTGTAGAATCAATAAATCTATCTATTAAAATTATTTTTTTTTTATAATGTTTTTTTATTAAATTAATATTTTCACTCCTGGCAGCCATATATAACAGTAGGTCTGTATTATTATTAAAATTTGATTTATTATTAAGGATTAGTTTTCTAATTTTTTCTGAGTTTATACTTCCACCTGGTTCACGTATTTTTATGTAACTTAAATTTCTTTTTTTAAGGTAATTTGAAACAGAATTAATATGTAGAGTTTTTCCACTACCTTCAATTCCTTCAAAAACTATAATTGGCTTTTTATACATCGCCCCAGATTAAATAATTTAATGATCTAATTAATCTAGAAAAAATATTAACTTTTTTAACGTTATTAATAGCTAATAAATCGTATTCTCCAATCAAATCTTGATCGTATATGATTTCTAATTTAGCTAATATTTGGTCTTTCTTTATAGGCGCTTCTATTGGCCCTTTATATACTACTTTAACTTTAAGTTTCTTTTTTTGACCCTTTTTAATTATCTTATAAATATTCTCTTTTGTATAAACATCAATTGCATTTTTTTTTCCAAGCCAGACTTCTAAAGAGTCAAAAGGTATTTGCTTTTTTGAAATTTCAACTAAGTCAAAATTTGTAAGACCATATGTTAAAAGCCTTGAACTTTCTCTTGATCTTGAATTTTTTGTCTCAAAACCACTAGCAACTGCAATTAAGCGTCTACCCTTTCTTTTTAAAGATGAGGCTAAAGAATATCTTTCAACAGCCAGATATCCAGTTTTTACCCCATCAGCTCCCATATTTTTATATAAAAGCGGATTTCTATTTCCTTGGGTAATTGGATCACCACCAGTTCTGTCCCATGTAAATTCTTTTTCACTAAACCATTCGTAAAATTCAGGAAACTCTGCAATTAAATAGTTTGTCATTATCATTATATCTCTAACCGTAGAATAATTATCAGGATCATTAATTCCAGATGAATTAGCAAAATTTGTATTTTCCATTCCAATCTCTTTAGCTTTAGATGTCATCATTATAGCAAATTCTTCTTCAGTACCTGCTATACCTTCTGCTAAAGCAATACATGCATCATTACCGGATGCAATTATAATACCCTTAAGAAGATTTTCCACAGACACTTCATCACCAACCATAACAAACATAGAAGAATATCCTGCAGTAGATAACCTCCAAGCTTTTTCTGAAATTATAAATTTTTCATCTAATGTTAAGTCACCAGATTTAATTAACTCAAAAGCTATAATGCTAGTCATAATTTTAGTCATCGATGCAGGATAAATTGATCTATCTGGTTCTTTTTCATATAGAATTTCACCTGATAAAAAGTCTTGCAAAATTGCTGTTCTTGCTTTGATATCAATGTTAGCAATAACAATATTAGTTAAAAAAATATTAGTGAAAAGTAGAATTATTATCTTTTTAAACATTTTTTAAAATTTCCAAATTTTCAAAGTTGAGAATATTCATTTGTTCAAATGATTTTTTTAGGTTTTTTATATCATTAAAAGGACCTATTAATACCCTATATCTTGTTTTGGATAACTTTTCTATATTTATATTATTTAACGAGGTTTCGTCATAAATTTTTTTTACCATTACATCTGCAGTGGTTTTGTAATAAAAGTCAGCGATTTTAATTGAATAAGAAAAACTTTTATCTTTTTTATACTTTTTAATAGTTTTTTTTTTGTTTAAATCATTTATTTGAATTCCATCAATTGGGGCTTTTTCTGCTACATTTTTTTCTTCATCAAAAGTTTTTGCCTTTTTAGCTATAAAGGTAGAATTTTTTGATATTAGAATAATCTCAATGTATGGTTCATCTAAATCGAGCTCTAAAGTATCGGCTATGCGTTGACTTAAAATTGAATTATAAAAATTTGAAAAATTTTGCTTATTAGATTTAACTTTAGCAATCAAAAATTTTCCATTTACTGGATTAATAATTTTAACTAAAGATTTTTTCTTTAATTTATTGTGGTAAATATCTAGAGATCTTTGATCAAGTTTCTTAATATTTTTAATATCTTCATTATAAACAAGTGCAAATCCAGCATTTTTGTATTTATCTTCAAAACTAATATTAATTTTTTTTGAATTGTTTGACGTTATTTGATCACATCCATAGATTAAAAATATCATAAAAAAAATCTTTATAATTTTATAATTCATTTTTAAATTTATCCTTTAAAGTGCAAACTGCTAAAGCAAATCGGAGAGATCTATTCCATTTTAAAATAATTTCATAGTTATCAAATACAACATATGCTGGGCTTAATGTTTTTGCATTTGGAATAATATCTTTATCAGGAGTAATAATAGCTACCCTTAAATCTTTATCTAGTAAGTTTAAGTCATTTTTATTTTCTATAAATTTCATAAAAAACTTTAATTTTTTTTTATTTTTTAATTTTTTTGCTGACACATTGAGATATTTATTTGGTACTTTTGGGTCTAAGCTTATTTTATAAAAACAGGGAGAGTTTTTTTTCCAACCCATATTATTTAAATAATTAGCAGCTGAAGCATATGAGTCCTCAGGATCTTTTAAATCTATATAATCGTCCTGATTAAAATCAATTGCATGATTTTTGATTGTAGATGGCATAAATTGAAAAAAACCAAAAGCTCCAGCCCATGATCCATATAATGTCTTATAATCAATCTGATTATTTTCAATTAGTCTTAACAGAATTATCAATTCTTTAGTAAAAAACTCTGATCTTCTTTTATCAAAACTTAATGTTGCTAATGATGATAAAATATCCATTTTTCCCAAATAAGTTCCAAAATTTGTTTCTATACCCATCAATGCTAATAATAATTCTTTTTCTATATTAAATTTTTTTTCTACAGTATTTATTAATTGATCCTTATTATTATAAAAACTTTTACCTTTTTTTACTTTAAGATTCGAAGATCTTTTCGAAATGTAGGTTTTTGTATCTTCATAGAACTCTGGCTGATATCTATCATACTCAATTATTTTTGGTAAAAACTTAACATTTGACATTGCTTTAATAAATGTCTCTTCTGAAATATCATTTTCTAAAGCTCTTTTTTTAAATTCATTTTTCCATATGTCAAAATCTGAATTAATATCAGATGAAACATTAACTGAAGATAATATAAAGCATAAAAAAAAAATACTAATTTGTTTCATAAAGATCTTTCAAATATATAAGTACAGCAATCCAAATCAAAATAAAACTTACAAATTTAAGTAGTGAAAAACTTTCATTATAATAAAAATAACCTAAAATGAACTGTAATGTTGGTGTAATATAAAATATCATTCCTGTTGGACCCAATCCTATTAACTCAACTCCTCTAACGTAAAGAAATAATGGAATTACTGTCATCGGTCCTGCTAAAATAAGAAATAAACTTAATCCCGGATTCGATATATTAAAATCATTTGTTCCATTTTTAATAATCAAATAAAAAACTATTAACGCAAAAGGAAGAATGTACAGACTCTCTATTAGTAAACCTACATCTGTATCTATATTAATCTTTTTTCTAATAAGATTATAAAATGCCCAACTAAAAGCAACGACGAGACCTACCCATGGAAGACTTTTTAAATTAAAGAAGATCAAAATTAAAATAGAGATTAACACTAGTGAGACTGAAAATAGCCTTTTAAAATTTAGCTTTTCATTAAAAAAGATATATCCAAGTAAAACACTTATTATTGGCATAATAAAATATCCAAAACTCGCATCTATAATTTTGTTTGTAGCAACAGCATAAATCCAAATAGACCAATTTAGAAATATCAAAAAACCAGATATTAACAATGCAAACAATATTTTTTTATTATAAACTATCTTTAAAAAAATTTTCCATTTAGACAAAAAAGAAGTTGTTAAAATTAACATGATCGCAGTCCACAAACATCTGTGTACAACTAATTCAATATGACCTATAAAAGAAACATATTCAAAATATAAAACACCTATAAAGCCCCACCAAAAAGATCCTAGTGAAGTTAATATTAACCCTTTGTTAAATTCTGGTTTCATTGACATTTTAATGAATTAAATAATAACTTTATTAGATAGACTATTTTATAGTTGAATTAAATGATTTAAATTATAAAAGCATTTACACGGAGAGATGGCTGAGCGGTTGAAAGCACCGGTCTTGAAATTCCAAGTAACCCCTACCCTCATTAAGACGACTCACATACTTATCAAGTCATTGCTTACTTTTTCAAATTTAGTTTTTATGAAAAATGCATCATTATTGGCTTGCCTAAGCTACAAAACTAGAAGCAAACTAGAAGCAAGAATTATATATTTTTTATTGAATAATATATATTTACTGTTCTTGTAAAATTCAAATCCTTGAATTGATTATTTTACACATCTTCATTCTTTCCTAGATTTTCAATATTGCTAATTCAAAGGAAATTTATGCCAATTTGAAAAATTTAAATGCTCATCCTTTTTTACATCACCTGAGAAATAAATGAACTGATTATTGTGTTGAGTTACTATCCCTCCAATAAATTTGACTTCAGGATCTGATATATCTTTTAAATGTTGGTTTAAACCAATAAGTTTATATTTTGTATCTTTTGTGCTTAAAGTAAAACCAGCCTTAGTGTCAAATATGCCAACAATGTTTTTTTTAAATCTTACAATAAAATCTGGGTAAAATAATTTTATCTTTTTTAAATCATCTAAATATTTTACAGAAAAATATTTTGTATCATTAACCCTATTTTGATACCAAGCTTCAACATTTTCTAGATTATCAATGAAATTGATAAATGTTTTTTCTGTAGAATGTTTATTATCGTAAAAAAATGGCTGTAATATAGATTTCTTTACTTTTAAATTTGTAAATTCGTAAGAATAAAAATCAACAGCTGGAGGATCCCACTCATTAGTGGTAATATCTTCTCTTTCAACGCTTTCGGCGTGTTCTTTATATGCTTTGAGTGAGTCAGAAATAACATTAACAAAATGAAGATAATTTTTTTTATCAAGTATTATTTCTATCATTTTTTTAAAATCATTCATTGAAGAAATATTTTCTTTTTCAAAGAACTTATAGAGAGCTTCTTTTATTCGATTAACTGACCTTTCCTCTGGAAAGAAAAGACTCATATTATTTAAAATAAATTCATCTAAAAAATTTTGATAATTTCTTAAACTAAACTTGTCTAAAGAAATATTACCTGAAATTTCATCATGTTTTTCGTCTATATTCTCTATAACAAAGTTTTCAATTAACTTTTTCTCAATAGACGTATTCTTTAATTCTATTTTATCCACAAGATTGTAATTTTTTGAGATATTGTAAAAAATTTCAATATATTTAGTGTTTAGTCTAGTTTTATCTCTATGTCTTTTAATACTATGAGATTTAATCTTAAAATCTAAAAGATTATTTTTTTTGGTTGATGAGTTTATTGAAAGATAATTCTCTCCTTCCTCTTTCCTTAATTGAATCGGTTCTATATTTGTGAAAACATAACCATAATTTAATATCTCTTCTTTAAAGTAACCATGCTCTGGATTTGTTACCCTCATAATTCTTCCGACTGTTTGTATTTCAAATGAAAGATCTTTCCATTCCCTAAATTTGATTAATATTTGAGCTCTGGGACAGTCCCAACCTGTAGCTGCTGCTACTTTGAAAAAAAGTATTTCTGTTTCATTATCTAATTTTTTAATATTTTCTAAATTTTGACTATCTTCTGATAAATGGATAGCTAATTTTCTATTTTCAAAATTTATTCCTTTTTTTTCGAGCATTGAAATTAAATAATTCTTCAATTTCTCATCTTTATCTGTATTTCTTGTTGGAAGTTGAACAAGTATAAGAGGATTAACATCAATGTTATTTTTTTTATAACATTTATGAAGTCTAGCTCTTAGGTCAATTGCTTTATTGAGTAAGTTTAAATCACTATCCACATTATCATAAGAAATTAAATCTTTATTTAAAGTTTTTTGATGGTCAGGATTAATAATTATAGATTTTCTAATCATTGCCTCAGCTTTGACTTCATCAGGATAAATTGATTCTATAAAATCATATTCAATAACTGGCGGTGTCGCGCTTACAGAGAGAACAAAATCAGGATTAAAAATTTCATGAATTAAATTTTTTGAAATCTGTGTGCTTGCATTTTTATGGCTTTCGTCAATTATTAAAAAAACTTTTAAATTATTTTCTTTTGTATTTTCTAAAATTTTCCCTAAGTAAAAATTACCCTCTTTTTCTTTTACAATAGTATTAATATCCTTTTTGTTAATGCTCTCCCAATTGAGAAATAAAATTTGGTTTTCAGTTAATTTATTTTCTGTCAGTTCAGAAAACTCAATACAATCTAAATCACCCTTATCCCTGTGGTAACTTGTTAATTTTTCTCTACTTTGATCTGTCAATTTCTTACCTGGGCTAGCCCAAATAAAACAATAATTATTATTATTGTAACGCTTTACAAACTCTGACAAGAAATTTGATACAATAAATGTTTTACCAGAACCAGTAGGAGCTTTAAATATACCTTTGCATTTTCTGTTTTCTTCAATAAATCTTTTAAATCTATCTAAGAGACTATTTATTGCTTTAGTTTGATATTTTTTAATTATCATTTTATTTGAATATTTTTTTATAAACTTCTAATAATGAATTTGGAATTGGCATTATAGAAATTTTATCTCTTATTTCGTAAAATTCATCCTCAAAATTATCATTACCTAATGAGAAAACATATAATTTAAATTTTACATCTTTATTTTTTATAAATTCTATAAATTTATTCAAATCATCTAAGTTAAATAATATTCCAAGATAGTTTTTTGAATTAGATCCTGCAAAAAACTTATAACTATTTTTTATTTCAATAGAATTAAATTTATTTTCTTTAAAACAAATAATATCTGTCATCTCTTTTGTTATTTTAATTTTATCTAAATCTGAAAAGGTTCTTTCAATGAAAAAAGTTTTAAAAACTTTTAAATTTGATGGTATTGGTTTATTTTTTCCATAACCTGTAATACTTACATTTTTAATTCTCTGTAAACATTTGTCGTTAACAATATTTGTTTTAGTAGAGTTAGGATTATTCTCACAAACTACATATTTTCTTTTACCACCATCTTCCTTATTTAATTGTAAAACGGCTTCTACTGTTGAGGCTGAGCCTGCAAAAAAATCTAATATAAGCGCATCCTTTTTTTTAACTGATTTAATAATCCTCTTCATTAGTTGTAATGGTTTTTTCCCATTTGAAAATTCCACACCACCCTCATTATTTAATCCTGTTGTTGAGATATCTGACCATATATCTCCTGGGTGGTATGAAAGATTATTTTCGGCAAATACTAATTGGCATCTTGGTTTTTTTGAGGATTTAAGATAATCAGACTTAGCCAAATAAATTAAGTTATCTCTTTTTGATTTTACGCAGAATAATATCTGTTTGAGTACTTTTTTTTTATCATCAACAAGCTTTTTAACACTGGGCGAAGCTGCGGTTCTGCAAATTCTCCAAGCGTTATCTATATTCCATTTCTTAATATCATTTTTATCTTTTAAAGATTTTGGATAATGTTTGTTCAAACTTGATATTTTTACCTTTTTAAGAATTTTCTTATCTATTAAATTTAAATCTTTATCAGTTATTTCTTTTTTTTGTGAGATTTCGTCTATCTTTTTTTTATCTTCCAAAGTAAAATTTTCTAAAAAAATATTGTATTCATTATCCCACTCAGATTTTTTAATAAAATCAAACTCTAAATTTCTTACTCCACCTTTTTTTGCAAGAATTAAAAATTCTTTGTACTTGGGTATAGTCCCCAGTCTTTTTACTGATGTCATTTTTAATCCACTTGCTTCGCTCATCTTAACTACTATGGTTTTAATATTTTTTTCTTTAAATATTTTATCCATTAATAATTTTAATTGACTAAACTCATTATCATCTATTGAGCATGCGAATAAGCCATCATTACTTAAAAGCTTGTTAGCCAATTCTAGTCTTGAAGACATAAATGAAAGCCACTTACTATGTTTATAACTATCATCATCATTCACCAATTTGTCGTTATAATAAAAATCATTATTTCCAGTATTGTATGGTGGGTCTATGTAAATTAGATCGAATGATTTTGGATGAGTATAATTTAATACTGATAAAGTATGATAATTATCACCTTCAATTAAAAAATTATAATCTAATTCCTTGTCTTTTTTAAAACTTTTATTTGTTTGTTCTCTTATTAGAGGGATTTCTTTTTTACATTTTTCAATTACATTTTCTTTTTGGGGCTCCCAAGTAATACCATATTCTTTTTTACTTTTTATGATTTCTATTTCGTCAATTAACTGCTCTTTAGAGTACTTTAGGTATTTTTGATTTTTAGCCATTCTGAAATTTTTTCATATCAATACCTCGAAAATGGTATAAAATTTTGGTTTGTCTTCATTAATTCTTTATCATTACATAAAATCCATAAACAATAAATGCAACACCTATCCAAGCTAAAGCTGGACACAATGAAACTAATTTATAGGATTTTATAGGATAACTAGAAGTAAACTAGAAGCAAAACAAAAATTTATTAAAAACTTTAGTCTGTTTTTTTGTTGAATTTTAATATTATACTTATAAAACCTTGCAAACGGAGAGATGGCTGAGCGGTTGAAAGCACCGGTCTTGAAAACCGGCAAAGGGGCAACTCTTTCCTGGGTTCGAATCCCAGTCTCTCCGCCACTATTTTTTTTTGTTGTATACAAAGTTTTTAAATAGGGCATTGACTTTATTTACCTCAAATTCAACTTCAGTTTTTAAACCATTATAAAAATTATAAAGATTAGTATCATCAATATCTAATAATTTTTCTAATAAAAGCAGATCATTATTATCTAATTCGTTAATATATTTTTTTGTAAAAGCACCCAATAACTTATCCATTTCTTTTGTGCCACGGTAATTAGATCTATAAATAATTTTTTTTTTTAATTGTTCTATATTGGGATCCATAATTAGAATATATATTATTTGTTTATGAATAATAAAAGTAATTATAAATATTTATTGACAGATTTAACGTCTTTGAAAGGAGTTGGTATCAAAACTGCCAATTTACTAAAAAAGAAAAATATTTATAATATTTTTGATTTGTTATGGAAATTACCTAAATTTTATACAGATAGAAGTGTATCTTCTCAAATAAAAGATTTGAGAATTGGAGATAATCAAACAGTTACAGTAGTGCCTTTAAAGTACTCTTTTCCTCGTGTAAAAAATTTACCTAATAAAGTTCTATGTTCAGATAATAGTGGAAAAATTGACTGTATATTCTTTAACAGCTACGAGGGATACATAAAGAAAATATTGCCTTTAAATAAAGAAATTACAATTAGTGGAAAGGTTAGTTATTTTAATAATAAGTATCAAATAACAAATCCAAAATATATTTCTGAAAATTCCTCATTAATCAAACAAAAACATAACACTTATTCTTTAACAGAAGGAATATCTGAAAGATTGTATAATAAAATTATCAATCAAGTAATTAAAAATTTACCATTACTAGATGAATGGCATACAAAAAGTATAATAGATAAATTTGAAAATATAAGTTGGAATAAAGCAATAATAGAATTACATAAACCTGAAAATACTGGAAATCACAAAAAAAATTTTTATAAAAGACTTGCATTTGATGAGATTTTTTCAACATTTTTGGTTAATTCAGAAATCAGGAGTAAGATTAAAAAAATTAAGAAAAAAAATAAAGTTATAAACGAAAAAAAACAATCAGAAATAATCAAAAAATTAAATTTTTTTCTTACAAATGATCAAATAAATACTCTAGACGAAATCAATAAAGATCTTAATTCTTCAACAAAAATGTTTAGGTTGTTACAAGGTGATGTTGGTAGTGGAAAAACAATCATTGCACTACTAGCAGCCTTCAATACGATTAACTCTGGATTTCAAGTTGCATTTATGGCTCCTACTGAAATATTAGCAAAACAACATTTTTTATTATTTAAGAATATATTTTCAAAAGAAATTAGCAGTGAGCTAATCACAGGTAAATCAAAATATTCTGATAAAAAAATTATTCTCAATAAACTAGCATCAAACAAAATTGATATAATTTTTGGGACTCATGCAATTTTTCAAAAGAAAGTAGATTTTAAAAATCTTGGTTTAATAATAATAGATGAACAACATAAGTTTGGTGTAAATCAAAGAAAAAAATTATCAGACAAAGGAGGGAATAACTGTGATATTCTATTGATGACAGCTACACCAATACCTAGAACATTAACTATGACAATTTATGGTGATATGGACCTTTCTATAATACGTGAAAAACCAAAATCTAGAAAACCAATAAAAACCTATAGTAAATTAGAAAATAAAATTGATGAGGTTATAAAGTTCATAAAAAACGAAATTCATTTGAATAATCAAATTTTTTGGGTTTGCCCATTAATAGAGGAGTCGAAAAAGTTGGATCATTCATCCGCAGTCAAGAAATTTGAATATCTTAATAATTTATTCCCTAACCAAGTAAAATTATTACATGGAAAAACTGACACTGAAGAAAAAGATTTAATATTAAAAAAATTTTTAAACAATGAATTTAAAATTTTAGTTTCAACAACAGTTATTGAAGTTGGTATAGATTTTCCAAATGCAAACGTCATTATAATAGAAAATGCAAACAAATTTGGTTTATCACAATTGCATCAACTTAGAGGGAGGGTTGGTCGAGGGAATAAAGACTCATCATGTATATTAATGTTCAAATCTAATTTGAGTGAAAATGCTAAAAAAAGAATAAATATCTTAAAAGAGTCGAATGATGGATTCTATATTTCCGAAGAAGACATGAAAATAAGGGGTTTTGGTGATATTTTAGGTTTCAAACAAAGTGGATTAAAAAATTTCAAGTTAGCAGATCCTATTCATGATAAAGATCTTTTTTTACTAGCAGAAAAGGAAATGTCTAGAATTGAAAAATCAAATGAAGATATAGGAAAATTTAAACCTCTTATAAAACTATATGATAGAGCAGATATTATTAATGATATTGCTTAAATCTTCCCAGAAGAAGTTCCGGCTGAGACAATAAATTTAGAAGCCTCTTCAAAAGACATATTTAAATAAATAACATCATCGATAGGAAACATTAATAAAAAACCACTAGTAGGATTTGGTGTAGTTGGAACAAAAACATTAATTAATTTTTGATTAGTTTTTTGAGCCATTTCTCCAGTATTTTCTTTAGTTGCGAAACCTACAGCCCAAACACCTTTTCTTGGATATTCTATCAATACTACACTTTTTTTTTTATCATCTTTGTTAGAAAATGACTCAGTCATTTGTAATATTGCTGAATATATCGTTCTTAAAAATGGAATTCTTTTAAATAAATCATCAATTAATTTTAAAATTCTTTTACCTAAAAAAGACAATGATAATCCACCAATAATAGTAATAAAGATAATCGAAATAATAATTTCAATTCCAGGGATTGCATATGGCAAATAGCTATTTGGATTAATATTTTGTGGAATGATTTTCGAGGATAAACCAATAAAAAATTTACTTAAATAAAGTGTAAAACCAATTGGTATTAAAACAACAACTCCAGTTATAAAGTAATTCCTTAGGAGTAAAGTCAGCGATTTTCTTTTTTTATTTTTTGACATTTTTTATTTAAAACTTGAATAAATTACAAAAGAAATAGCAATAATAAAAAGAATGATTAAAATTTTATTATTTAAATTCATTATAAAATACATTATCAATGTTATATCAAAATGAATAGAAGAAAATTTTTATCGTATATGGGTTGTGGGTGTGGTGGACTAATTTTAAATGCATGTTCTACGGCCCCTATTACAGATCGAAAACAATTTAAGATTATACCTGAGTCTAAATTGAATGCTCAAGCTGCTCAAGTTTACGAAAAAGTAAAAGAAAAAGAAAAATTAATAACTGATTCTAATTTAGTCCAAATTAAAGAAATTGGGAAAAAAATGGAAAATTCTATAAGTCAATATTTCTATGAAACAAATCAAAATGACCCTACTGCCAATTTTGATTGGGAATATATATTGATTAAAAATGATAAAGTAAGAAATGCGTGGTGTATGCCAGGTGGTAAAATAGCTGTTTATACAGGAATGTTAGATGTCACAAAAAATTTAAATGGATTAGCCGCAGTAATGGGTCATGAAATTGCACATGCTGTAGCTAAACATTCTGTAGAACGTGCAAGTAGAGGGGCTATACTGAATGCAAGCACACAAATAATTGACATTTTATCAGGAGGAAAACTTTCTACGGTCAATAGGACAACTGGGATGAATACTGTTGGTTTGTTATCTCAGTTAGGGATTATGAATCCCTTTAATAGAAAACAAGAAAGTGAAGCAGATTATCTTGGTATGATTTTTTCATCTTTATCAGGGTATGACATAAGAGAAACAGTAAATATTTGGGAAAGAATGAAAAAATTCAATAAGGGAAAAGCGCCTCCAGAGTTTATGAGTACACATCCTTCTGCTGATAATAGAATTAAAAAAATAAATGAATGGACTAATAAAATAATTATAGATTATCCACCGATTAACATATCTTAAATCTTAATGTTTATTTAAACATTATGGTGAGCCCTGATGGACTCGAACCATCGACCCATTCCTTAAAAGAAAGTTACACAACAGCTAAATTTCCAGTTTAAAACAAAAAAACCTTCGTTTAACGTTCGTATGAGGGGTTTAGAATTAAATAAATGCGTAAAATTTAAAATATAAAACTGTACACTCACTGTACACTTTAATTTTTTAAAATTTAAAAAAAGTGTTTAGTTTTTGGATTTTCAGACTTTTTTTCAAGTGTTTAGAAAGTGTACAGTTTTTTGTTGTGTAGTTCCGTGCAGAGGAATTGCTTAATGATTAATTACTAACTATTGTTTTAAGTTATCAAATCTATCTAGTAGTCCACTCACAAGGTTCTAAAACCATTCCAAATGCCCTTCTATACATTTTTACTGTTCCTACAATTTGCACTGTTTTAATTTTACCATTTGAATATTGTAAATATTCAGTTGCATTATCACCATTTAAAATACATTGCAGACTTAAATATTTAAAAGCACCTCCATCCATATAATAAATAGAAACTTTACCAAGTGAAGTATAGGTTGAGTCATCAATTGTATTAATGGTGATTTTTTTAACACGAATCTTATTACCTTTTAAATCATTTAGCTGCTTTTCTTCGATTGCACCAACTTCAAACGGAATTAATTCGATTAAACTAGGATAATTCAAAATTTTTTTCTCTTCTGCTATTCTTTTTTTTTCTTTTTCATCTTCAATTTTTTGTTGCTTTATTTTTTCTTGTTCAGCTAATTTTTCTTGTTTTAGTCTTTCTTTCTCTTCTTTAGCTTTTTTCTTAGCAGCTAATTTTTCTTGTTTTAGTCTTTCTTTCTCTTCTTTAGCTTTTTTCTTAGCAGCTAATTTTTCTTGTTTAAGTCTTTCTTTCTCTTCTTTTTTTATTTGTGCTGGTGTTTTTTCAGCCTTCTTTTTTTTAAGTTCTTCCAATTCTTTCTGAAGTGCTAATTTTTCTTCTTCTAATTTTCTCTTTTCTTCCTCAAGTTTTTGCTCGGCAGCTAGACGTTCTTCTTCTAATTTTCTCTTTTCTTCCTCAAGTTTTTGCTCGGCAGCTTGACGTTCTTCTTCTAATTTTCTCTTTTCTTCCTCAAGTTTTTGCTCTGCAGCTATACGTTCTTGTTCTAATTTTCTTTCTTCTTCTTTACGTTTCTGTTCCTCTGCTATTTTTTCCTCCTCTAATTTTTTCTGTTTTTCAATTTTGGCTTTTTCAATGGCTTCTTTTTTTTGTATTTCAGCTTGTTTGATTTGTTCTATTTGATCTAAAAATTCTTTTTTAGTCTTTACCTCAAACCCATATAATTTACCAACTGGATCAAATTTGGTTTTGATATTAATAAGATTTTCTTTGTCACTGATCTTAATTTTCCAAGTCATTTTAATATCTTTATTAAATAATCTTAATGCGCCTAAATTGCTAAACCTCCAAACATCTGTTGAGATAATTTCTGTACCCTTATATCTGCTATATTTGTCATCATCAAAAACATATGTTACTTCTCCATCACCCCTTTCATCTTCTATAATAACTGCGTATTCATTTAAAAAAGAGATAGTCTCTTTTTTAGTTAGGCTTTTTTTCGATAATGACTTCAGTAAAGTTTTACCTTTTTCAATTTCATCAGCTGCAAAAATACTACTAGTGAATAGAAGAAAAATGATAATAATATTGAATAATTTTTTCATTTTTAATATTAAAAAACCGCACACTTACCGTACACCTTTTTTTTAAAAATTTTAATACTTTAAAAAAGGTATATTTTGGCTATTAAATGGAATAAATGTGGTGAGCCCTGATGGACTCGAACCATCGACCCATTCCTTAAAAGGGAATTGCTCTACCAACTGAGCTAAGGGCCCACATATATTCATAAAGAATATGTTGTTATATACATATTTATCTAAATAATTCAAATGTCAATTTGAACAGTCAAATAAAAGACTCTTACAACTTATCTATGTATTTATTGTGAAATTCACTAAAAGTTCCTTGATTAATACTATTTCGAATTTCTGACATAAGCTCCTGATAAAAATTAATATTGTGCAATGTAAGAATCATTGAGGCTAAAATTTCGTTAGTGTTAAATAGATGATTTAAGTAATTCTTTGAATATTTATTTAAGTTTAAATTTGTACAATTAATATCTATAGGAGAATTGTCATTCTGATATTTGTTATTTTTTATATTTATTCTACCATTCCATGTAAAGGCTAAACCTGTTCTTCCAGATCTAGTGGGTAAAACACAATCAAACATGTCAATACCTCTTTTAACAGCGCCTAGTATATCGGAGGGTGTGCCCACACCCATCAAATAATGTGGTTTATCTGTCGGTAAAAATTCTTTTATATCATCCAGTACATTAAACATTTGTTTTTGAGACTCCCCTACTGCTAGTCCTCCCATGGCATAACCGTCAAAATCAATTTTAACAAGTTCACTTAGTGATTTAATCCTTAAATCTTTAAAAAGTCCGCCCTGAACAATACCGAACAAAGCTTTGTGAGGATTGTTTCCAAAGGCCTTTTTAGATCTCTCTGCCCAGTACAATGAAAGCTCCATTGATTTCTTGATTAAATTATAATCATTGGAATTTTTAGGACATTCATCCATAATCATTACAATGTCTGAATTCAAACCTAGTTGAATTCTAATACTTTCTTCAGGACTAAGGTAGAATTTTTTTCCATCAACATGTGAGTTAAAAATTGCACCCTTTTCACGATCAATCTTATTCAGTTTAGATAAAGACATAACTTGGAATCCACCAGAGTCAGTTAAAATTGGAAGATCACAATTCATAAATTTATGTAAACCGCCAGCGGTTTCTATTCTATTTACACCAGGCCTTATCATTAAATGATAAGTATTACCTAGAATAATTTCTGCTCCAGTTTTTTTGATATCATCAATTGTACATGCCTTAACTGTGGCTTGAGTTCCAACCGGCATAAATGCGGGTGTATGGATATTACCTCGATGAGTTTCAATTAAACCACATCTTGCATACTTATCTTTACTAAAAATTTTAAAGGCAAAATTTTTTAATGCCATTAAAACTATAAAGATTTAAAACTTATTATCTTGTCCGGATTTGAAACAGAGCCGTTATTACTTTCATCACCTCTTTTAATTTTATCCACATTTTCCATACCTTCAATAACTTTTCCAAAAACAGTATACTGTCTATCTAAGAATGGTGCTGGCTTAAAACAAATAAAAAACTGGCTATTAGCACTATCAGGATCTGAAGATCTTGCCATGGACAATGTTCCTCTATCATGAGGCAAACTACTAAATTCTTGTTTTAGATCAGGAAAATCTGATCCACCCATTCCAGCTCTACTCATATCAAAATCAGTAGTTTCTGAATTTCCAAATTTTACATCACCTGTTTGAGCCATAAATCCATCAATCACTCTATGAAAAACAACATTATTGTATTTTCCAGCATCAGCTAATTCTTTAATTCTTTTTACGTGATTTGGTGCTACATCTGGAAATAATTCTATTTTAACATCACCATCTTTTAACTTCAAAATCATTATATTCTCCTCTGCTATTGATTGATTTGTAATAAATAAAAAAAAAATTAATAGTTTTAATAAAAATCTATTCATATTTTTCTTTTAATGATTTAATTGTACTTTTTGTAGTAAATTTTTTAATATCACCTTTTAACTTGATAATCTCTTTAACGAATTTAGAAGATATTATTTGGTGTTCAACATCTGACATTAAAAAAATAGTTTCTATGTTGTTATTTAATTTTCTATTCATTCCTGCTAGTTGAAACTCATATTCAAAATCAGAAACTGCTCTTAATCCTCTCAGAATAATGTTGGACTTATATTTCTTACATAAATCAGTTGTCAGAGAAGAAAAAGAAATAACATTAATTTTTTTTTTATCTAATCTTAAATCGTTAAAAAGAGCTTTTTTGATAATTTCTATTCTCTCAGATGAATCAAAAAGATATTTTTTATTTTCGCCATCAGATACCGCCACTACAATCTTATCAAATAGTTTTAATGATTTTTTGATTACATCTATATGTCCAAAAGTAATTGGATCAAATGTACCTGGGTAAATAGCAACTTTTGACATTATATTAAATTATCATCAATCTTGATTGAAGAAACAACTTTTTCATCACCAGATAATTTAATAATACGAACTCCTTGAGTGTTTCTTCCAGCTGTTCTTATTTCTTTAACAGCAATCCTTATTACTCTTCCTTTGTTAGTAGAAATCATAATTTCATCACCATCGAAAACAGGAAACGATGAGGCTATATTTCCATTTCTCGGAGAGTTAACAATGCCTATTATTCCTTTTCCACCTCTATTAGTTACTCGATAATCTGTGTGCAGAGTTTTTTTACCAAAACCATTTTCAGTAATTGATAATATGAATTTTTCAGTAGCCTTTAATTCAGATTTTTCATTTGAAGTCTTTTTTCCATTTTTTTTTATTTTATTATTATCAATTATTGACAATGAGACAATCTGATCATTTGGTGCTAATTCAATCCCTTTGATTCCTTTAGATGATCTACCCTTAAACACTCTCAACTTTTTAGACTCAAATCTTATACATTTACCAAATTTTGTACTTAATATTATGTCTTGATCATCTTTACAAATTTTAACTCCAACGATTTTATCATTATTATCCAATTTCATTGCAATTTTTCCTGATGCATTTATTGAAGAAAAATCTTCAAGACTATTTTTTCTAATTTTACCTTGTGAAGTTGCAAAAACTATTTGATAGTCTTTAGAATTATTATCTTCTTCAGGAAATGGCATAATGGAACTTATAGATTGATGGTTTTTGAGAGGTAATATATTGAATAAAGACTTACCTTTGGACGCTGCTGTTCCTTCGGGTATTTTCCAAGCCTTCACTCTATAAACCAAACCTTCGGTAGAAAAAAATAAAACTGAAGTATGAGTATTAACTGATAGCGTTTGAATTACAGAGTCCTCGTTTCGTGTAGTAATACCTGTTTTTCCTTTACCTCCTCTTTTTTGTGTTTTTACGTTATTTAGAGATCCTCTTTTTATGTAACCTTGCAGTGTAACTGTAATTATTACAGATTGTTTTTGGATAGTTTCTTCAATATCATAGTTAAGAACTGCATCAATAATTTTTGTACGCCTAGGTGAAGAATATTTCTCTTTAATATTTTTAAGTTCTTCACTAATAACTTTCTGTAGTTCTTTTTTCGAAGAAATAATTTTTTTATATCCTAGTATTAATTCAGCTAATTTTTTTATCTCTATTTCAATTTCGTTTATTCCTAAAGCTGTTAATTTTTGTAACCTTAATTCTAAAATTGCATTAACTTGGGGCTCTGAAAGAGAGTATAAACCTTTTGTTTTTTTATTTTCTACTAAGGAAATCATCTTTTGAGATTTATTAATTTTCCATTTTGTATTTAATATTGATTTTTTTGCATCATCAGGTGTTTTTGAGTTTCTTATAATTTTTATGATCTTATCTAAATTTTCAACTGACACTGATAAACCAATTAAAATATGAGCTCTTTCTTCAGCTTTCTGTAAATCAAATTTTGTTTTTTTTATTACAACATCTTCTCTGAAATTCAGAAAACTAGATAAAAAATCTTTAAGATTACATGTTTCGGGTTTACCATCAACAATAGCTAAGGTATTAAAACCAAATGAACTTTCAATTTGAGTATTTTTGTAAAGTTGTCTTTTAACAGTTTCTGGTTCTACTCCATTTCTTAAATCAATCGAAACTCTAATACCTTCTCTGTTAGACTCATCTCTTATGTCTTTTATACCTTCAATTTTTTTTTCTCTAACTAATTGAGCTATACGCTCATTTAATACTGATTTATTAACTTGATAGGGTATAGATGTTATTACTAATCTTTCTCTTCCGTTCTTTAAACTTTCTATAGAAATTTCACCTCTAATTTTGAATGATCCTCGCCCTTTATTGTATCCCTGTTTGATTATATCTTTACCTATAATAACACCTCCTGTAGGAAAGTCAGGTCCTGGAATATACTTCATTAATTCTTTTATCTTTATTTCTTTATTATCTATTAAAGCTAATGTTCCATTTATTACTTCGCCTAGATTATGAGGAGGAATACTTGTGGCCATTCCAACCGCTATACCTCCAGCACCATTTACTAATAGATTAGGAAATTGAGCAGGCAAAACAGTCGGTTCTTTTTCAGTTTCGTCATAGTTACTTTTAAAATTGATTGTATTTTTCTCTATATCATCAATCAAATATTGAGATACTTTTGATAACCTTGTTTCAGTATATCTCATTGCTGCCGCAGGATCTCCATCTATAGAACCAAAATTACCCTGACCATCAACTAAAGGTAAGCTCATTGAAAAATCTTGAACCATTCGTACTAAAGCATCATAGACAGATTGATCTCCATGTGGGTGATATTTACCAATTACGTCTCCAACTATTCTTGCAGATTTTCTAAATTGTTTCGACCAGTCATATCCTCCCTTGTACATAGCATATAAAATTCTTCTATGAACAGGCTTAAGACCGTCTCTAATATCTGGCAGAGCCCTACTTACGATGACACTCATAGCATATGATAGATAAGACGAGCTCATCTCATCATGCATTGAAATCAATTTTATATTTTTATCCTCTTGTACTTCAGTTTTTTGCATAAAGATTAAAATGGAATTTCATCGTCCATATCATTTGATATTTGGGACAAGTCATCATTATTTTTAGAAGATTGTGTGTTGTCATTAGCTATTCCACCACCTGAATTTCCACCACCCAACATAGTCAAAGATGAGTTATAACCTTGAATTACTATTTCTGTAGAATATTTATCCTGACCTGATTGTTCATCTTTCCATTTTCTTGTCGTTAATTGGCCCTCTACGTAAATCTGAGCTCCTTTTTTTAGATATTGCTGAACTACATTTACCAAACCTTCATTAAATACAACTATACGGTGCCATTCTGTTTTTTCTTTTTTTTCACCACTATTTTTGTCTTTCCAAGATTGACTTGTAGCTAAACTTAATCTAGCAACACTTTTACCATTAACCATTTGTTTGATTTCTGGGTCTGCGCCCAAACGACCAATTAAAAGTACTTTATTTAAACTTCCAGCCATAATATTTTAATATTTGTTAAATTATTTAATTAGAATTATATCACAATTTACTCTGAATATTAATTTTATTAAGTCAAAGCAACAAAAATTATGATTAAAAAGATAGTTATTAAGGGTGCTAAAGAACATAATTTAAAGAATATTTCTTTAGAAATTCCAAAAGATAAATTTATCGTTATTACGGGCCTATCAGGGTCAGGTAAATCATCTCTTGCTTTTGATACAGTGTATGCTGAAGGTCAAAGAAGATACGTTGAAAGTTTGTCTGCATATGCAAGACAATTTTTAGATAAAATGAAAAAACCTAATGTGGATTTAATCGAAGGTTTAAGTCCAGCTATATCAATTGAACAAAAAAATACATCAAAGAATCCCAGATCTACTGTAGCAACAGTTACTGAAATTTATGATTATATGAGAGTTCTTTACGCAAGAGCGGGTATACCTTATTCACCATTTACAGGTAAACCAATTAAGTCTCAAACAGTTACCCAGATTGTAGATAAAATTAGACAATTACCAAAAAAAGCAACTATTTTTCTTTATGCTCCTGTCGTAAGAGGCAGAAAAGGTGAATATAAAAAAGAAATTTTAGGTTATAAAAAAAGAGGTTTTAGAAAAATTAAAATAGATGATGCATTGTATGATATTGAAAAAGTACCTGAGTTAAATAAAAAAGTAAAGCATGATATTTCTATTTTAGTTGATAGAATAATTGTAAATTCTTCATTAGGTAATAGATTGGCTGAAGGTATAGAAACAGCTATAAATCTATCTAACGGTTTATTATTTGTTGAATATGAGGACGAAACATTACCAAAAAAATTCAGAAAATTAGAAAAATTAATTTTTTCAACTAAATTTGCTTGTCCCGAGAGTGGTTTCACAATTGAAGAAATTGAACCAAGATTATTTTCATTTAATAGTCCATTTGGAGCTTGTGAAGAATGTGAAGGTATAGGTATCAAGTTAAATGTTGATCCAAATTTAGTTATTCCTAATGAAAAAAAAACTATAGTTGATGGAGCAATTGAACCTTGGGCTAAAACAACCACACTCTACTACGCTCAAACTTTAGCTTCATTAGCTAAACATTACAATTTTTCACTTGAGGAAAAATGGTCAAAACTCTCTAAAAAAATTAAAGATATCATTTTATACGGTTCAGACGATGAAGAAATTAAATTTACTTATGATGATGGTTACGAAAAATATTCTCACAAAAAATCCTTTGAAGGTGTCATCAATAATTTAGAAAGAAGATATCTTGAAACTGATAGTGATTGGAAAAGAGAAGAAATTGCTCAATATCAATCTGATACAAAGTGTGAGAGATGTAATGGACATAGATTAAAAGATGAGGCTCTTTGTGTCAAAATTGATGGATTGCATATTAGTGAGGTAACAGAAAAATCTATACTAGATGCAGCAAAATGGTTTGAGGATCTTAAAAATAAATTAGATGATAGACAAATTAAAATAGCAGAGCATATTTTAAAAGAGATTAACGAAAGATTAAACTTCTTATTAAATGTTGGTCTTGACTACTTAACACTTTCTAGAGAGTCTGGAACTTTATCAGGTGGTGAAGCTCAAAGAATCAGATTAGCTTCACAAATTGGATCAGGTCTTACTGGAGTTTTGTATGTTTTGGATGAACCTTCAATCGGATTACACCAAAAGGATAATGTAAAACTTATTAATGCTCTAAAAAGATTAAGAGACCTAGGAAATACTGTTATTGTAGTAGAGCATGACACAGAAACAATGGAAAATGCCGATCATATAATTGATTTGGGTCCACAGGCAGGAAATAACGGAGGTGAAATAGTTGCTCAAGGAAGCTTTAAAGATATCAGTCAAAATCAAAACAGTATCACTGGTAAATATCTTTCAAATAAACTCAGAATTAATATTCCACAAAAAAGAAGATTAGCAAAAAACGGTAGATTTTTAGAAATTACTGGAGCAACAGGAAATAATTTGGATAATGTAAATTTGAAAATACCTTTAGGAAGTTTAACATGTGTTACGGGAGTTTCTGGAAGTGGTAAATCTACACTTGTTTTACAAACTTTGTATAACGCTTTAAATCTAACTTTAAATAATAATAAATCTAGAAAAATTCCAAAACCATTTAAAGGATTTAAAGGCACAGAATTAATTGATAAAATAATTGATATAGACCAATCCCCTATAGGACGAACACCCAGATCTAATCCAGCCACTTATACGGGTGCATTTGGTCCAATCAGAGATTGGTTTACTAGTTTGCCTATGTCAAAAACTAGAGGCTACAAACCTGGGAGATTTTCATTTAATGTTAAAGGTGGAAGGTGTGAAGCATGTGAAGGCGATGGTGTTATTACTTATGAAATGCATTTCCTCCCTGATGTTTATATTCAATGTGATGAATGCAAAGGCACCAGATACAATCGTGAAACTTTAGAAATAAAATTTAAAGATAAAAGCATTGCTGATGTTTTAAATATGACAGTTGATGAAGGATGTGAATATTTTGAAAATATATCTAATATAAAGACCAAATTACTAACATTAAAAAAAGTTGGTTTAGGTTATATTAAAATTGGACAACAGGCTACCACTCTATCTGGTGGTGAAGCACAAAGGATTAAACTAGCAAAAGAATTATCGAAAAGATCAACGGGTAGAACTATGTACATTTTAGATGAACCAACAACAGGATTACATCAACATGATATTAAAAAATTGTTAGAAATTCTCCACACTTTCGTTGCTTTAGGGAACACAGTTGTAGTAATTGAACACAATTTAGATGTTATAAAAACTGCTGATTATATAGTTGATATGGGACCAGAAGGTGGTGTTAAGGGTGGTAAGATAATTGCTGAAGGAAAACCAGAGGAAATTTGTAAAATAAATGAGAGTTATACAGGTAAATTTTTAAAACCTCTATTGAACTAAAAAAAAAATATAGTTATAATTTGTTTAATTTAGTATATAAATAATACTCATGGGAACTTTACTTTCATCTTTATCAAAAACAATACATGCTTCATTAGCTCTAGCAATAATTTTATTTCTAGGATTGTTTTATCAGAATGATGGTTTTAGCTTTGATAGACTTTTCTGGAGTTGGGTTGCAAGATATACGCACGTAGTTGTGAGTATTATGTGGATAGGATTGCTTTGGTATTTCAACTTTGTTCAGATACCTAACATGGGTAAAATCCCAGATGAGCAAAAACCTGCTATAGGCAAAGTTATTGCTCCAGCAGCTCTTTTTTATTTTAGATGGGCAGCAGCTTTTACAGTTTTATCAGGGTTAATACTTGCGGGATTAAATGGTTACCTTCATGACGCCATGACTTTAAGTGTAGCCTCAGGTATTCCAAAACATACTGCAATTGGTATTGGAATGTGGTTAGGTGTTATAATGGCATTCAATGTTTGGTTTGTTATTTGGCCAAATCAAAAAAGAGCTCTTGGTATAGTTGAATGTGAACCTGAGTTAAAAGCAAAATCTGCACGAACAGCAATGCTTTTTTCAAGAACAAATACTTTATTGTCCTTACCAATGCTGCTTACAATGGTAGCTGCTCAAAATTTATATTAAATTTTATCATCCCCCTTCAAAATAGTTTTTTGCGAGACTTTAAGTCTAACTAAAACAGTATTTGCTATATAAATTGAAGAGTAAGTACCAAACAAAACACCAAAAATCATTGCTAAAGAAAAACCTTTTAAAATCTCACCACCAAAAAAGAATATTGAAAATAAAGCTAATAAAGTTGTTATAGATGTAATTAAGGTTCTTGATAATGTTTCATTAATTGAAATATTTGTTAATTCAAAAATCTTTATATCAGAATATTTTCTTAAATTTTCTCTTACTCTATCAAATATAACTACTGTATCATTCATAGAGTACCCAACAATAGTCAAAACAGCAGCAATGATTGATAAGTTAATTTCCAGTCCAAGTAATGAGAATAATCCTAGCGTTACTATAACATCATGAAATAATGCTAGTATTGCACCTAGACTAAACTGCCATTCAAATCTAATCCAAATGTAAACAAGCATTAATGTTAACGCTACAGATATAGCTATAATACCTGATTGTAATAACTCAGCACTTACCTTTGGACCAACATTTTCTACTCTTCTAAAGTCAAAATTATTTCCAAAGGATTTATCTAAAAAATCCTTAATTTCTTCTATAATATTTTTGTTACTATTATCTTCAAATTTGATTAAAAAATCAGTTTCATTACCAAAATTTTTTACAGAAATATCACCTAGATTCATTTGATTAAGCCTATCTCTTAAAGAAGAGACATTAATCTTGGAGTCAGTTGACCTTAATTCTATAAGAGTTCCACCTTTAAAATCTATTCCAAAATTTAAACCTTTAAAGACTAAAAACATTAAAGATATAACAACAAGTGCAATAGATAGAATATTAAATCTATTATAGTATCTATTAAACCCAATCATTTAAATAAGCCCCAGTTTTTCTTTATTTTTTTCAACATATATAGCTGTCAATAATCTAGCTATAAAATACACAGAAAAGAGTGTTGTAAAAATACCCACTCCTAAAGTTAAAGAAAATCCTTTTATTGGACCCGAACCCATAAAAAATAAAATTATCGCTGCTAATAATGTTGTTATATTTGCATCAAGAATTGCTGTCCTGGATTTAGTGTAACCACTATCAAAGGCTATTAAATTGTTTTTTTCATTTTTTAATTCTTCTTTTATTCTCTCAAATATTAAAACATTTGCATCGACAGCCATACCAACTGTTAAAATTATTCCTGCTATACCTGGTAAAGTTAAAGTTGCTTCAAATATCGTTAATACACCAATTAAAATAAACAAATTAATGATCAAAGCTATATTTGTGATAAGCCCAAATATTTTGTATTTTACAAAAATAAATAAGATAACGAGGATAAATCCGATAACTAATGCAATTATTCCAGCATCAATTGAGTCTTGTCCTAGATCTGGCCCTACTGTTCTCTCTTCAATAATATTTAATGGTGCAGGTAATGCACCTGATCTTAATAGTAAAGCAAGGTCAGTTGCAGATTGAAAAGTAAAACCTCCACTTATTTGCCCAGATCCACTTGCTATAGTGTCTCTGATAATAGGTGCACTTATAATTTTTCCATCTAAAACTATAGCTAATTGTTTTCCAATACCTGTGGACGTGGCTTTACCAAATCTTTTAGCACCTACTCTATCTAAAGTAAAAGAAACTATAGTCTCATTAGTTTCACTATTCATTCTAGGTTGAGCATCTAAAAGATTATCACCACTCAAAATTATTCTTTTACTTACTAAAGCTTCTTCATTACTTTCTTCATACAGTAGTTTTTCAGCACCAAAAGAATTATCACTACTCTTTGTCACAAATCTAAAAGTTAAATTTGCTGTTTTACCAAGTAATAATTTTATTCTCATTGGATCATCTAGTCCTGGCAATTCTACTAGAATTCTATCATTACCCCTTTTTAGAATATTGGGCTCATTAGTACCGATCTCATCTATTCTTCTTCTAACTATTTCTAATGCTTGATCTTGTGATGAAGTTTTAAGTTCAACTACTCCTTGTTTTGAATAATTAATTAAAAAAGAATTATTTTCCTCAGCTATTTCTAGTTGATGAGTTTTGAATCTTGGATAATAAGGATTAAGATTGCTTTCTTTATCGTTAAATTCATCTAAAATTATTTGTTTGAATTCATCATCCACAGAAAATGATAGCTTTTGATTTGTAAGCTTAATATTATTGACTCTAATATTTTTTTCTTTGAAATAATTTCTAATAGTAATTGTTAAATTTTGAAGTTTTTGTTCTATTACAGGTGTATTATCAATTTCTAATAATAAATAAGAGCCACCTTGTAAATCTAATCCAAGATTTATTTTCTTATTTAATAACTCATTACTAAATTTAAGAAGATTTGAAGATGCATATAAAATAAAAAATAATGAGACTAAAGAAACCAAAAATATTTTTATTTTTGAAAAATATAGCACTTTACTAAAACGAGATCTATTTTTTAACTTCTTGAGAATTCATTAGACTTTGAATACCTGTGCCTCTAATAACTTCAACAGTAACGTTATCCGCAATTTCTACCTCTACTTTATCGTTATCGATAACTCTAGTGATGGTTCCTGTAATCCCACCTGAAGTGACAATTTCATCTCCTTTTTTTAAATTCTCGACCATTGCCTTATGTTCTTTAACTTTTTTTTGTTGAGGTCTTATCAAGAAAAAATAAAAGATAACAAAAATTAGTATTAATGGTATAAATTGACCTATTCCTGAACTTTCCATAAAACTCCTTAATTAAAAAAGAATATTTATACCATCTAAAGACTTAAAACAACTTTAATTGATGGAAATTTTTTCTAAATTGTTCATATAAGGTCTAAGAACTTTTGGAACTGTTATTGAACCATCTTTTTGTTGATAATTTTCTAAAATTGCAATGAGAGTTCGTCCAATAGCTAATCCACTACCATTTAAAGTGCCAGCATAAAGTGTTTCATTATTTTGACTCTTATATCTAGATTTCATTCTTACAGCTTGAAATGTAGAGCAAGACGAACAAGAAGATATTTCCCTATAATTGTTTTCAGAAGGCAACCAAATTTCAATATCATATGTTTTTTCAGCACTAAAACCCATGTCTCCTGAACACAAAATAATTTTTCTATAAGGTAATTCTAAAAGATCTAAGATATTTGTTGCACAATTTGTCATTCTTTCAAGTTCATCTAAACACTTTTCTTGTTCCACAATACTTACCATTTCAACTTTATAAAATTGATGTTGTCTAATCATACCTTTTGTATCTTTACCATAACTACCAGCTTCTTTTCTAAAACACGGGGTTGATGCCACAAATCTCATAGGTAAAGATTTAAAATCTATAACTTTATCTTTTACAATATTAGTTAAAATTACCTCCGCTGTTGGAATTAAAAATTTTCTATCAGTAGCTTCATCAAGTTTTATTTCGAATTGATCATTTTCGAATTTAGGAAGTTGACCTGTTCCAAACATTGTGTTCTCAGAGGCTAATAATGGTGGTGAGATTTCTTCATAACCATTTTTAAATATATGTTTATCAAGCATAAAATTAGAAAGAGCCCTCTCTAACAAAGCTAATTTATTTTTTACAAAAACAAATCTTGTACCCGTAGTTTTAGTTGCTAAATCAAAATCAAGCATCTTTAAGTTTTCCCCTAATTCATAATGAGATTTAGGTTTAAAGTTAAACTCAGGTATTTTACCAGATTTGTTAATTTCAATATTGTCATTTTCATTTTTACCTTGAGGAACATCTTTATGGGGTATATTTGGAATATTAGATAAGATTTTTTCTAGATCTTTTTTAACTAATTTTTGTTGATCGGTAATTTTTTCTATAGCTAGTGTAATTTCTTTAGATTTTTTAAATAAAGATTTATCTTTAATTTTTGAAATATCTTTTTTTTCTTTCTCAAGAGACTCTTTTTTTTGAATAAAATCTCTATTTTTAATATCTAAGTCTTTAATTTTATTGATATCTATATCAACAAATCTTTTCTGAAGAGCTTTTTTAAAGGCGTCAAAATCTTTTCTAATTTCTTTCAAATTATGCATCAGAGTCTTTCAAATTTTTATTTTCTATAAATTTTACTGAAAAAATTGATAATTCATATAAAATTAATAATGGAATAGCTAAACCAATTTGAGTAATTGGATCAGGTGGGGTTAACAAAGCTGCAGCAGCAAATATGATTACAACAACATATTTCCTTCTTTTTTTTAAAAAATCTGAATCAACAACTCCTACTCTAGCTAATAAACTCAAAACTACAGGGAGTTGAAAACTTATTCCAAAAGCAAAAATAAGCTTCATTACTAATGATAAGTACTCATTTACTTTTGCTTCTAATTGAATTGGCAAGTTAGTAGATAGCCCAGTGCTTTCAAATGATAAAAAAAACTTAATTGCTAGTGGCATTATCAAATAGTAAACCAACATTCCGCCTAAAAAAAATAAGATAGGTGTTAAAACTAGATATGGTAAAATTGCAATTTTTTCGTGTTTATAAAGGCCTGGAGCTATAAATTTCCATATTTGCATTAAAATAAATGGGCAAGTTACAAAAAATGCAGTGAAAAAAGATATTTTTAAATAGGTTAAAAATGTTTCTTGAAGTGCGGTAAAGATTAATCTTCTGTTAGAACCGTCGTCTTTTACAGCTTTAGCAAAAGGTTCTACTAAAAAACCATACAGGTGCTCAGCAAAAAAATAACAAGTAATAAAAAAAATTATTAAGAATATAAAACTATGAATTAACCTTTTTCTTAATTCTGCTAAATGAC
>JACWEI010000019.1 GCA_014653625.1 Pelagibacterales bacterium SAG-MED39 | reverse complement strand
AAGGCCATACATTTTATGGAAAAGAAAATAAATTTGATTGTTAAAGACAAAGATAAAAACCTTCGTGTTGATGTTTATATTAACAAAAAAGAAAATAATATAAGCAGAACTAGAATTAAAAATCTAATTTTAAATAGAAAATTAAGATTAAATCATAAGATCTTGGAGGATCCATCAAAAAAAACCTCTACAAATGATGTTTTAGAGCTCACAGTTCCAGAACCAAAAAAAACTTCTCTTAAACCTTATAAATATAAATTAGATATTACTTACGAAGATGAAGATTTAATTGTAATAAATAAACCTGCTGGAATTGTAATGCACCCAGGTGCAGGAAATTTTGATAATACAATCGTAAATGCCCTGATTAATTATGATAAAAACTCTCTATCAAATATTGGTGATGAATTAAGACCTGGAATAGTTCACAGAATTGATAAAAATACTTCTGGTTTAGTTGTAATCGCAAAAAATAACCAAACCCACGAGCAGCTTTCAATTCAATTTAGTAAACATTCTAT
Organism: Pelagibacterales bacterium SAG-MED39; assembly: GCA_014653625.1. Lineage (GTDB taxonomy): Bacteria > Pseudomonadota > Alphaproteobacteria > Pelagibacterales > Pelagibacteraceae > Pelagibacter. The sequence continues at coordinate 7,604 of JACWEI010000019.1, read as the reverse complement.
TATGAGAGTTTATCAATTATTAATTTGGGGGAAAATTAGGCCATCAAAAGGAAGAATTGAAACTTTAATTACAAGGAGTTCAAAAAATAGACAAATGATGGAAGTAAGTAATGCTAAAGGGAAAAAAGCAATTACAAATTATAAAACAATAGAAATTTTTGAGGGTAAAAATACTCCAACTTTAAGCTTATTAGAATGTAAATTAGAAACTGGTAGAACTCATCAAATAAGAGTTCATATGAATTACTTGGGTAATAGTATAGTGGGAGATGACAAGTACAAAAAAAAATTTAAAAAAATTAAAAATATTAATCCAATTTTAGAAAAAAATTTAATTAATTTAAATAGACAATTTCTTCATGCTAAAATTATTGGATTTATGCATCCAAAAAAAAATAAAGAAATGATATTTAATTCAATTTTGCCTCAAGAACTTCAGATTATTTTAAAAATGCTAAGAAAACCTGACGAATAAGATATTGAAAAAAAAAAAATATTAATTAAATAAACTGTTAATGAATACATCGATAAATAATAATCTTCCTATCCTTGGTAATGAAGGTGGGCTGTCTGTATATTTAGAACAGATTAAAAAATTTCCAATGTTGGATGCTGAGGAAGAGTATATGTTGGCTAAAAATTGGAAAACTACTGGAAATATTAAATCTGCAGAAAAGTTAGTGACAAGTCACCTAAGATTAGTTGCAAAAATTGCAATGAGATACAAAGGTTATGGATTACCAGTCAATGAAATGATCTCAGAAGGGAATATTGGTTTAATGCAAGCTGTAAAGAAATTTGAACCAGAGAAAGGTTTTAGATTAGCAACATATGCGATGTGGTGGATAAAAGCATCGATTCAGGAATACGTTTTAAGATCATGGAGTTTGGTAAAAATTGGTACAACTACTGCTCAAAAAAAATTATTTTTTAATCTTAAAAAACTAAAAAACCAAATAGCACCTAGGTCAGAAGGTGATCTAAGAAAAGAACATGTTGACGAAATTGCTGATAAGCTTGATGTAAGTAAAGAAGAAGTGGTTTCAATGAATAGAAGGTTATCTGGAAAAGAATTTTCATTAAATGCTCAAGTTGGAGAGGATGGTGATGAATGGCAAGATTGGTTGGTAGATAAAGAATTAGATCATGACCTTAAATTTGCTCACCAAGAAGAAATGGAACAAAGAAAAGATTTATTAAAAAAATCGGTAAATATTTTAAACGATAGAGAAAGAGAAATTTTATATTCTAGAAGACTTAATGAAAACCCAACTACACTTGATGATTTAAGTAAAAAATACAAAATTAGTAGAGAAAGAGTAAGACAAATCGAAAATAAAGCTTTTGAAAAATTACAAAAGCATATGTTAATTTTGGCTAAGTCTAAAAATTTATTACCAGTAAATTAAATTTCAAAAGGATTTTCAATAAGAATTGTATCTTCCCTTTCAGGGCTAGTGGATATACTTGAAATTTTGGTTCCAACAAAATTCTCAATGGCATAAATATAATTTTTAGCATTTTCTGGAAGCTCATTTATATTTTTGATTCCATTTGTAGATGTTTTCCATCCTGGAAAAGTTTTATAAATTGGTTTAATTTTCAATTGATCTTCAACAGATGCTGGTAAATAATCAATTTTTTTTCCATTTAAATCATATTGAACAGCCATTTTGATTTCATCTAATTCATCCAAGACATCTAGTTTGGTCAATGCAATTCCATCAATTCCAGAAATTTTAATACTTTGTCTAACTAAAACTCCATCGAACCAACCACATCTTCTTTTACGACTTGTAACTGTTCCAAATTCCTTGCCTCTAGTACCAAGTAATTCACCAATATTATCTTTTAGTTCTGTTGGAAACGGTCCTTCACCTACCCTTGTAGTATAAGCTTTAGTTATTCCCAAAACATAATTTATAGAATTTGGCCCACAACCAGTTCCTGTTGCAGCACTTGATGCTACGGTATTAGAGGATGTAACAAATGGATATGTTCCATGATCAACATCTAATAAGACTCCTTGAGCTCCCTCAAATAATATTTTTTTTTTTTGTTTTTTAAATTGATCAATTTTTAACCATACTGGGTTTGAAAATTTTAATATTTCTGGAGCAATTTTTAGTAAATCTTTTTTTAGTTGATCTTTTTCAAAAATTTTTTTACCCAATCCTTTTCGGATTGCATTGTGGTGCAATAGTACTGATTCCAATCTTTGATCTAAATTTTTTTCTGATCTCAAATCCATTACCCTAATTGACCTTCTTCCTACTTTGTCTTCATAAGCAGGCCCTATGCCTCTTCTTGTTGTTCCTATTTTCCCTTTGCCGGCTGTATCTTCTCTAATTTCGTCCATTTCTCTATGAAATGGTAAAATCAAATTTGCAGATTCAGAGATTATAAGATTTTTTACATCTACATTAACACCTTTAGATTTGATTTCTTTAATCTCCTCTAGTAAAGCCCAAGGGTCTATTACAACCCCATTTCCAATTATAGAAATTTTATTTTTTCTTACTATTCCTGATGGAAGTAATCTAAGTTTATATGTTACTCCGTCTATTACAAGAGTATGTCCTGCATTGTGACCACCTTGGAATCTTATTACAATATCTGCTTGCTCTGAAAGCCAATCTACAATCTTTCCTTTTCCTTCGTCTCCCCACTGGGAACCCACCACAACAATGTTTTTCATTATTTAAATTTTTTGTATAATTTCATTGAATTAAGATGATTTATTGGACCATGACCTTTTCCATATTTAGGGTTTGTGCTTATGGCAGAATTTACATATTTAATTCCTAGCTCACAAGCTTTCTTAATAGGTTTTCCACATGATAAAAAAGTAGTTATAGCACTGGACAAAGTGCAGCCAGTACCATGAGTATTTTTTGTTTTATATCTTCGGTTATTAAATATCTTAATTTCAAATTTGTTAACAAATATATCTTGAACTAATTTAGATTTTAAATGTCCTCCTTTAATCAAGACATTTTTTGCCCCAAGTTCAACCAATTTGTTTGCGGCAAAAATCATATCAACTTTATTTTTTATTTTAATTTTAGTTAGAATTTCTGCTTCAGGTATATTTGGGGTAATTAAAGTAACTTTTTTAATTAATTTAGCTCTGAGTAATTTGATAGCATTGTTGTCTATTAATTTTGCCCCACCTTTTGCAATCATTACTGGATCTAGCACTATTTTTTTAACCTTAATATTATCTAAAGAATATATAACGGACTTAATGACTTTACTTGAATGCAACATTCCAATTTTAATTGCATTTGGTCTAATATCTTTTGAGCTAAATATAATTTGATTTGAAATTTCTTTAGGTTTAATAGAGATTATAGATTTAACACCTAAAGTATTTTGAGCTGTAACAGCAGTTATTGCTGTCATTGCATAGGAACCTAACGCTGTAACAGTTTTAATATCTGCTTGAATTCCAGCACCTCCAGATGAGTCTGAACCAGCTATAATTAATATTTTTGATTTCGGTTTCAATTTATCTAATTTTTTTTGAAATGATATCTATACATTTTATAAGAAGTTTTTTATTAATGCTCTCACCCATAATTCTTATTTTTGACTCAGTTCCTGAATTTCTCACTAGTATTCTTCCATATCCTTTCATTAATTTTTTTGCGATTTTTATAGATTTTTTAACTTCTGATTTATTTATTATTGATCTGTCTTTTACCTCAATATTTTTTAAAATTTGAGGAGTTTTTTCAAATTTATTAAAAAAGTAACTCGCTTTTTTTTTTTTTCTAATAGCAAATAACACTTCTAAAGCTACTAACAGTCCATCCCCTGTAGTTGCAAATTTTCCTAAAATAATATGTCCAGACTGTTCACCACCTAAATTAAAATTATTTTTTTTCATTTTTTCTTTAACATACCTATCACCCACATTTGCACGTATAAATTTTATTTTTTTATGTTTGAAAAATTTTTCTAAACCATAATTAGACATTAAAGTCCCAACAACTCCTCCTTTTAACATTTTTTTACTTTTCCATCTTGTTGCTAAAGCAGCAATTATTTGATCACCATCTATAATGTTACTAGACTCATCACACATAATAATTCTATCAGCATCTCCATCTAAAGAGATACCTAGGTGTGCTTTGTGTTTTTTAACTGCATTTCTAATATTTTTAGGAAAAGTTGAACCACAATTTTTATTAATATTTAAGCCGTTAGGATTTACGCCTATTGCAATCACTTTTGCTCCAAGTGATCTTAATAATTCTGGTCCCACCTTATATCCTGCACCATTAGCACAATCAATTACAATTCTTAATCCTCTAAGATTAAAATCTTTTGTAAAATTTTTCTTTAAAATTTTTATATAATCTTTTGTTCCACTCTCTAATCTTTTTACTCTACCCAGTTTTTCTGGTTTTGATAAATTCTTAATGATTCTTTTATCTATTAAATTTTCAATTTTCTTCTCTATTTTGTCTGATAATTTCATACCATCTGGTCCAAATAATTTTAGTCCATTATCAAAATGTGGATTATGGGATGCTGTGATCATTATTCCCATATTAGCTCTCATTGCTTTTGTAAGCATAGCTAGTCCATTAGTTGGTAAAGGGCCTAAAGTGTAAACATGCATTCCTGCTGATGCTAAGCCTGAAACTAATGCAGGTTCTAAAGTGTATCCAGATAATCTAGTATCCTTAGCAATAATTGCTATCTGTTTCTTTTTTTTTTGTGACTTAAAATATGTTCCAGATGCTAGACCAAATTTAAAAAACATTTCACCATTAATGTTTTGACTATTAATTGCTCCTCTAATTCCATCTGTCCCAAAATATTTTTTTGTCATTAATTTTTTATCAATTCTTTAAAAACTTTTAACCCTTGTTTTATCTCATTAACATCATGAATTCTTAAAATTTGTACTCCCTGCATCATTAAATATAAAGATGAGGCAACAGTTCCACCAATTCTATTTTTTGTGTCATTTTTTCCAGATAATTCTTTTATAAATTTTTTTCTTGAATTGCCAATAAGTACAGGAAAACCGAGAGTGTGGAAAATAGAAACATACTTAATTAAATTCATATTATGTTTCAAATTTTTTCCAAAACCTATACCTGGATCAATAATTATTTTATTATGTTTTATACCAATAGATCTCAAAAATTTAATTTTCTTATCAAAAAAATCATAGATATCTAATAATTCATTTTTATAAAATGGATTATTCTGCATAGTTTCAGGAGTGCCTAAGGAGTGTTGTATAACAAAAGGGATTTTATATTTCTTTAAAATATTTTTAGATCTAAAATCATAATTTAGTCCAGATACATCATTTATAATTTTAATACCATATTTTATACCCTTTTCCATTAATTCTGATTTTCTCGTATCTAATGATACAGGAATTTTTTTGCAAATTGATTTTAATGTTTTGTCTATTCTCTTCCACTCAATTTTTGAATTTATTGTTTTTGAACCTGGTCTTGTTGACTCACCTCCAACATCAATTATGTTTGCTCCAGATTTAAACATTTGAATAGCTTTTTTAATTCCTTTATCTTTTTTATTAAATTTTCCACCATCAGAAAAGCTATCAGGAGTTAAATTTAAAATACCCATTATGTTGGGTAATTTTAAAAAATTTAAGTTAGCAAAATTTTTTTTTTTTGAAGATAAAGTTTTTAAATCCTGCTTTACTTGTTTTTTTAATAACTTAGGTAATCTATCCAATCTTTTGATTGAAATTTTTTTTTTGGATTTCCTTGAAAATAATTCTATGTGATCAAAGGAAATTGTATTAATACCATTTAATGGTAATGTTTTTTTTTGTTTTACGTAAATTTTTGATTTAGATCCATAATAGAAATTACACGCTCTTGTGTAATATCTAGACATTAATATTAATGAACAATTTTTGGTTTAAGACCCATTGCACTTAAAGCAGATCCTTTATCTTCCTCAACTTTTAAATCTTGTTTATCTGCAGGATAAACATCTTTGTTAATTAAATTTTCAATTTCATCACCTGACAAAGTTTCATAAGTTAAAAGTGCTTTTGCTAGTTTGTGTAAATCATCAATTTTTTCTGTTAAAACCTTTCTCGCTCTTTCATAACCTTTGTCAACAATTTTTCTAATCTCTGAGTCAACTTTTTTTGCTGTTTCTTCAGACATGTTTTGTTGTCTTGCAACTGATCTTCCTAAGAAAACTTCTTCTTCATTTTCACCATATGCAACGGGACCTAATTCTTTACTTAAACCCGCTCTCATTACCATTGCTCTAGCTCTTTTAGTCGCTTGCTCAATATCGCTGGCAGCTCCAGTGGTAACTTTATCTTCACCAAATATTATTTCTTCTGCAACTCTTCCTCCCATAGCAATCGCTAATTGAGCATGTAATTGTTCTCTTGTTTGCGATAACTCATCTCTTTCTGGAAGTTGCATCACCATACCTAAAGCTCTGCCTCTAGGTATTATTGTTGCTTTGTGTATTGGGTATGCTGCATTCTCATTAATTGTCACTATAGCATGACCGGCTTCATGGTATGCGGTTAAAGTTTTTTCCTCTTCTGTCATAACCATTGATCTTCTTTCCGATCCCATCATAACTTTATCTTTAGCTTCCTCAAATTCATTAATGGTAACAGTTCTTTTATTTTTTCTCGCAGCTAATAAAGCGGCCTCATTAACTAAATTTGCAAGATCAGCTCCTGAGAACCCTGGTGTTCCTCTGGCTATAATTCTTAAGTTAACATCAGGTGCCATTTTAATTTTTTTAACGTGAACTTTTAATATCTTTTCTCTTCCAATTATATCTGGATTTGAAACTACAACTTGCCTATCAAATCTACCAGGTCTTAATAAAGCTGGATCTAAGACATCAGGTCTGTTTGTTGCTGCAATAATTATAACTCCTTCATTAGTATCAAATCCATCCATTTCAACTAAAAGCTGATTAAGAGTTTGTTCCCTTTCATCATTTCCACCACCAAGTCCTGCACCTCTACTTCTTCCTACTGCATCTATTTCATCTATAAAAATTATACAAGGCGAATTTTTTTTTCCTTGTTCAAACATATCTCTAACTCTAGATGCTCCAACTCCAACAAACATTTCAACAAAATCTGAACCTGAGATGGTAAAAAAAGGTACACCAGCCTCTCCTGCAATAGCTCTTGCTAGTAATGTTTTTCCTGTACCTGGAGGGCCAACTAATAATGCTCCTCTTGGAATTTTTCCACCAAGTCTACTAAATTTTTTTGGGTCTTTTAAAAATTCAACTATTTCCTCTACTTCCTCTTTTGCTTCTTCAACACCGGCCACATCATTAAATGTAACTTTACCTTTCAGCTCATTCATCATTTTTGCTTTTGATCTTCCAAAACCCATTGCACCTCCCTTGCCACCTTGCATTTGTCTCATGAAGAAAATCCAAACTGCAATTAATAACAACATTGGGAACCACGAGAGCAAAACACCAAATAAAGATGGCATCTTTTCTTCTAGGGGTGCAGCAGAAATACTTACACCTTTGTCAGAGAGTTTCTCAATTAAATTTGGATCGTTCGGAGCGTAAGTTGTAAAATTTTCACCATTTGAATAAAC
>JACWEI010000018.1 GCA_014653625.1 Pelagibacterales bacterium SAG-MED39 | reverse complement strand
CTGCTGAGTGGTGTTGTCCAAAACCAGACATGGTATTTGGTTTCCAAAAAGTATTAAAGCACTATTACCTACAAGGTTTACACCAAGTAGTAGTTAATGCTGATTTTTATATTACTGGAAAAACTTATAAAGCTATGAGTGATCATGAGAAGAAATCTCTTGAAGTTGCTGCTAATGCTTCATTAGCGAAATCTTTAAGTTATAGAATCTATGAAAATGGAAAAGCTTTACAACAATTGACTACTAAACATGGGGTAATACTTGAAGATACTCCATCTGACTACTTCGTAGAATATATGGCAGCTGCAAAAGCTACATTGAATAAAAATGCTGAAAAAAATAAATTTTTCAAAAAAGTTTATGATTCAATGAAAGACTTTGCTGATGTTGCTGTTCCTTTTTGGAGTGGTGCTCAAATGTCTAATGCGAAGCTAGGAATGGCTCACGCAGCAACATTAAAGTAATCAGTAATTAATTTTAATTTTAATTAGAGCGGACTGTAAAAGTCCGCTCTAATTTTTTTTAACTAATATTTTATGACTGACGAACCATCAAAACTCGATATATCAGATGAAATGATTGCCGAAAGGCGAGGTGGTTCAAAAAAAATGCCAGATGACATGCCATCATGGATGGCAAAATCTATAGTTAATATAGATAGATTTAGTAAATGGATAGGAAATATTGTTTGTTGGATATTGATGCCATTAATATTTGCAATGACCTACGAAGTCCTTGCTAGAAAATTATTTCATTCACCAACAATTTGGGCTTATGACATAAGCCGATTTCTTTATGGAGCATTATTTATGCTGGGGGCAGGATATGCTCTTTCCAGAGGAGTTCATATAAGAGCTGATTTTTTATACAGAAATTTTAAAACTAAAACTCAAGGAACAATTGATTTTTGGTTATACTTATTATTTTATTTTCCAGGTTTAATTGTTTTTCTTTACATGACAATTGGTTATGTTGGTGAGTCTATTCAAAGAGGTGAGAGAGGCATGGATACTACTTGGATGCCTTATATGTGGCCTATAAAAACTTGTCTGCTTATTGGGATTATATTTTTACTTATCCAAGGGATTTCAGAACTATTAAAAAGTTATTGGGCATCAAAAAAAGGTCAGTGGCCAGGAGAAGCTAAATGATTGCTGAATTCATGGATCCAGCAATTTTAGGATTTATTCTCGTTGGAGTAATGCTGTTTGCAATATTTGTAGGTTTTCCGATTTCGTTTACTTTAATATTTTTAGGTTTCGTTTTTGGATATCTAGGATTTGGTAAATTAGTTTTCTACTTAATGACTTTACAATTTTCGATGGTCATGACTGAACAAACACTTGCGGCTGTTCCACTCTTTGTTTTTATGGGGATAATGATGGAACAAGCAGGACTGATGGAAAGACTGTTCTCTGCTTTTCAACTAATGTTAGCTAAAGTTAAGGGTTCACTTTATTATGCAGTTTTATTTGTTTCTGTAATATTTGCAGCAGCTACTGGAATTGTAGGTGCATCAGTTACCATATTAGGAATAATGGCCGCAAAATCAATGAATAGATCTGGTTATGATGTAAGACTTGCAGCAGGAACAATTACAGCTGGAGGTACTTTAGGTATCCTAATTCCACCTAGTATTATGTTAGTTGTTATGGGTCCTATTATGGAAATACCTGTAATTGACTTATTTGCTGCTGCAATTTTTCCAGGAATTCTTCTTGCAACTTTGTATGCAGCCTACACAACAATTCGATGTATGATTAATCCAAAATTAGGACCAGTTCTACCTGAAGATATGAGAGCTGCAAGTATGAAAGAAGTTTGGATTGAATTCTTTCTTGGGTTAGTTCCACCAGCAGCTTTAGTGTTTGCTGCATTGGGAAGTATTCTATTTGGATTTGCAACACCAACAGAGGCAGCAGGTTGTGGAGCTATGGGCGCACTTTTATTATCTTTAGCTTATAAGAAATTAACATTACCTAAACTTCAAGAAGCTTTAGTTAAAACTTTAGAGATAACTGCGCTAATTATGGTTTTAGTTGCTGCATCTAATTTTTTTGGAGCAGTTTTTGCAAGATTAGGCACACCAACATTACTTACAGAGTTTTTGTTGGGTTTAGAAATGAATAAATATTTAATACTTGCGATGATAATGGTTATGATCTTTTTGTTGGGATGGCCATTGGAATGGGTACCAATTGTTATGATCATTATTCCTATAATCTTGCCTTTAGTAGAAGCACTAGGATTTAACTTAACTTGGTTTGCAATTTTAGTAGCTGTAAATTTACAAACCGCCTGGTTGTCTCCTCCAGTTGCACTTTCAGCATATTTTTTAAAAGGTGTAGTACCAGAATGGGATCTTAAAGATATTTACATGGGCATGATGCAATTTATGGTCTTACAAGTAATAGGTTTAATTTTAATTATAGTATTTCCTCAAATTGCTCTTTGGTTACCAACTCTCTTGTATGGACAGTAGATATTAATAGTTTTATATTAATATAGTGAATCAACAAAAATCAAAAAACTCTCTAATTAACTGGGATTTAGTATCAGTAAACCCTAATGATAAAAATTGGAATTGGAAAGATTTATTTTGTTTTTGGGGCGTTAATATTCAAAGTGTAATTGCATTTTCTCTAATAGCTTCACTTTATACGGTTTATAACTTAAACACTTTTGTTATTTTTTTTGGGACTTTGTCTGGAGCGATTCTAGTATATTTTTTTTCTAATTTAATTGGTAAGCCATCTCAAAAATACGGTTTACCATTCGTCGTTTTATTGAGGTCGTCATTTGGTTTAAGAGGAGCAAAATATTTTGGTTTAATAAGAAGTTTAGTTGGGATTTTTTTATTTGGAATTCAAACATATTTTTTATCTAAGGCTTTTAGTTATTTAATCAGAATAATGATATTCTATTTCGATAGCTCATTATTAGGTCAAGAATATTTTTTAATTTTTCTTCTAGGAATGAACATTATTGATTGGATATCAGTTTTCTTTACAATAATTTTTCAGTTTTTATTATTCAGCAAAGGTATGAACTTCAACAAGAGATTGATTAAAATTTCAGCTTTGGCAGTTTATTCTGGAATAATTCTTTTTTTCTTTGTGGTGCTTTTAAATGATGTGAAAATTACTATGAGAGCTTTTATTGAGTTACTAAATTTTGATAATTTCTTAAAAAAAGAAAATTTTGGTCCATTAATTACAGTTACTGGCACTATGTTTGCTTATTTTTCAATTATTATTTTAACTTTTGGAGATTTTTCCAGATATGTGAAAGACTCAAAACAATTAAACAAAGGAAACTTATCTCTTATTCTTAATTTGATCATCTTTTCTTTTTTTGCAGTATTTATTGTAACGGGAGTGGATGTATTTTTAAATGAAAACCCAGATAATATTGGTAAAATTTTTACTAACCCTACAGATATGATTGGTAAATTGGATAATTTACTAATAACAATCTTATCTCTGATTTTTATTGTTATAGCTTCTGCTTCTACTAATTTAATTGCTAATCTTATTCCATCCCAATATTCCTTAATAAATTTTGCACCAAGCTTTTTAAATTTAAAAAGTGCAACTTTAATAATTATTTTTTTAGGATTTTTAATAAGTATTTTTTGGTTATCGTTTTTAAGTCAAATAGGAATTTTATCTTTATTAGATACTTTTGGAGCTTTATTTGGTCCGATATTTGGTATTATGATTTCTGATTTTTATTTTGTAAAAAAAGAGAATTTAATAAATAAAGATTTATATACATTAGAAAAAGATGGATCTTATTATTTTACAGCTGGCTGGCATATCAAAGCAGTTTATTCACTTATTGTTGGTTTTATTTTTTCAGCTGCAACTATTTGGAATGTAAATTTAATGTTTTTACAATCATACTCTTGGATTATAGGAGCAATCGTTGCTGCATTTGTATATTATCTATTAGTAAAAAAGTAATTTAATGAACAAAATTTCCTTTGATTTTAAAAATAGAACTGCATTGGTTACTGGAGGTGCCCAAGGTTTTGGTCTAGATATCGCTAAAAGATTTATAAAATCTGGAGCAAAAGTTATAATTTGGGATATAGACTCAAAAATGTTAGAACAAGCAATCAAAGAGATAAACAATCCCAATTTGAGCTCAAATATAGTTGATGTATCAAATTATAATGAAGTTCAAAGTTGCATAAATAAAATAACAAAAAATTCCAATATTGATATTCTTATTAACAATGCTGGTATAACAGGTCCTACAGCAGCTCTATGGGAATATGACGTTGAAATGTGGAAAAAGGTTGTTGAAATTAATTTATTGGGAACATTTAATTGTTGTCGAACAATTGTACCAAATATGATTAAAAATAATTATGGTAGAATTGTTAACGTTGCCTCAGTTGCAGGAAAAGATGGTAACGCCAATGCCAGCGCATACAGTGTAGGAAAAGCAGGAGCTATTGGATTAACAAAATCTTTGGGTAAAGAACTGGCTGATAAAAATATTGCAGTAAATGCAATCACACCCGCAGGTGCTAAAACACGAATTTTAGACCAGATGACTAAAGAACACGTTCAAAGAATGTTGTCTAAAGTACCAAGAGGTAGATTTCTTGAAGTTGAAGAGTTTACTTCTCTTGTTTGCTGGCTTTCTTCTGAAGAAAATACTTTCTCTACAGCTGCCGTTTTCGATATAAGTGGTGACCGTTCTACTTATTAACTTAGAGGTTTTAATTTAATCACTATATTATTGATTGTTTTAGCTCGACTTGATTTGACATCTTTGGACATAACAGGAGCAAATATCATTATCGACCAATAAATTAAGAGTATAAAAATTGAAATTGTCTTCATAATGTTGATATAGAGTTAAATGTTGATTTTTGAATGTTTAAATCTTGTCAAAATGATGTATTAAGAAATTTTTTAAAATTAATTTATGAATTTAATAATTAAAATTTTTCTAATCTGGTTCACGATGATCAATATAGGCTTTGCAAATGAGATGAAAGTATTTGATTTTACTGAAGCTGAATTATCTGGATTAGAAGTAAGAAAGATAAGAGGAGCAGATAGCAAAACAGTTTATACTGTTGGATTAGATGAAAAAGGTAATTTTTTGAAAGCAGTTGCAGACAATGCTGCTTCTGGATTAGGAAAAGAAGTTAAAATTGATCTAAATAAAACACCATTCATAAATATTACATGGAAAATCGAGAAGGATTTACCTGGCATTGAGGAAAATACTAAAAAAGGGCATGATTTTGCTGCGAGGGTTTTTGTAGTAAAAAAAACTGGCGCTACACTTCTGTCGAATAGAGCGATAAATTATGTTTACTCAAGTAACAGGGAAATAGGTTCCAATTCTCCAAGTCCATACACAAAAAAATCAATAGACAATGTTTTATCCAGCACTAAATATAATTTTAATGAGTGGGTTACTGTTAAAGCAAATGTTAAAGAAGATTTTAAAAAATTTCATAATCTAGAAGTAGATGAATTAGATGGATTGGCTATTATGTCTGACACTGACAACTCAAAAATGAAAACAGTTGCGTATTACCAAAATATTTATTTTTCTGCTGAATAATTAGATTTTGAGATATTTTCTTAAAACATTGCTAAACAAAGATAAAATTACAGCTACAATTACATCTTCCAGAGGACTTGCTTGAGGGTAGCCAAAATTCCAAGTTATGACCATTATAAGCCATATTACAAAAATATTCATAATTATAATTATACTCTAGTTTCTGTAAAATGATTAATTATTTGGTATAATTCTTTTATGCATGAAAATTTCTTTCATAAAATAAAAGTTTATTACGAGGACACAGATGCAGGTGGGGTGGTTTATTATGCAAATTATTTAAAATTTTTAGAAAGAGCTAGGACTGAAGCTTTATTTTCAATTGGTTATAGTAATAGTAAAGTTCGCGATCAATTTAATTCTTTAATAATAGTTAAATCTTGTAATATCGAATACAACAAATCTGCTCATCTTGAGGATGAACTAACAATTCGATCATTTGTTAAATCAATAACAAAAACTTCTTTTTTTTTGAGTCAGATTATAACAAAAGAGGATGAAAATATTGCTGAAGCAAAAGTTCATTTAGTTTTTATAAATAAGGAGGGAAAACCTGTAAAAATACCTAATGAAATTTATTTAAAATTTAAACCATATTTTTGTGACACAATTAAATTCTAGCAATTTTTTTTGCTTTTCTAAATAACTTATTGATCATTATAGATGTTATAACTTTAGTATTAACATTTCTAGGGCTTGGGTGATAACAGGCTATTAAGTTTCTACCATCAGGTAGTAAATATTTTTTACCATGTTTAAATTTAAATTTTCTTTCAATCTTAAATCTATTTTTATAAATCTTGAAACAATTATCAAATGCAACTTTACCTAAAGTTACAATTACTTTTAGATCTCTAAAGTTTTCCAGCTCTTTTACAAAATAATTTGAGCAGGTTGAAAGTTCATTATTAGTTGGCTTATCATCTGGTGGAACACATTTTAATATATTTGTGATATATGTAGAATTTAATTTTAGATTATCATTAATTGATTTAGAAAAATTTTGGTTAGATATATTCATCGAATAAAGACTCTTAAATAAAAAATCACCAGACTTATCACCTGTAAAAGCTCTTCCTGTTCTAGTACCTCCATGAGCAGCGGGTGCCAAACCTACAATCATCAATTTTGCATTTTTATCACCAAAACCAGTAACAGGTTTTCCCCAATATTTTTCGTCAATATTTTGCTTTCTTTTTTCGAAGGATATTTTTTTTATAAATTTAGTTAATCGAGGACATTTCTTACATTTTATTATTGTTTTATTTAATTTTTTAAACTTAATATTCATTAATGAGATTATTAAACATTATATTAATTATATTTATATCCTTAACAAATGGAATCAAAGCAGATTCAGAAACTCAAATTTTAGATAATCTTAAAAAGGGAGGTAATATAATTTTTATAAGACATGCTTATGCTCCAGGAGGTGGAGATCCAGAAAATTTTGATATAAATGATTGTTTGACACAAAGAAATTTAAATGACCAGGGAAGAGAACAATCAAAAAAAATTGGAGATTTTTTTGTAGAAAATCAAATTCCAATTGATACAGTTATTTCAAGTGAATGGTGCAGATGTAAAGAAACAGCATTTATTGCTTTTAAAAATTTTAAAACAAAAAATTTTCTCAATTCATTTTATAGTATTAAATTTGAAAAAAATAAGAAAAACCAAATGAGAAACCTTAAGAAATATATTGATAAGTGGAATAGCGATAAAAATTTAGTTTTAGTTACACATTACGTAGTAATATCTGAAGCAATAGAATATGCTTCATCCTCAGGAGAAATTGTAATTTCAGATAAAAATTTTAAAAAAATAGGCAATATAAAAATAGATCATTAAATATTATGTCATCAAAGAAAGCTATGAAACAAGCACAAAAGCAAGCGTTCGCAAGACACAGAAGTAATATTATTAATAGTAGATTTAGTTTTAAAAAAAAAACTTTTTCAAAGAAAAAGAAAAAAAACTAACTTTCTTCTCCAAATTTTTCCATCTTCTAAAGCTTTTGTAGAAGTCTCTTTTAAAACCTTATCTAAAACTTCATTAAATACTGCCTTACCAAATTGTCTTTTTAAAACCTCTCTTGGAACCTTTCCTGGTCGAAAACCTTTTAAATTTACAGTTCCTTTAATTTCCTCATATTTTTCATTCATGTGTGTATTCATTGTCTTTTTATCAACAAATACTCTCACATCTTTATTAAGACCTTTTTTATTTTCTATTGTTACTTTCATAAATTTTAGTGGTAGGGCGAAAAGGACTCGAACCTTCACAGATTGCTCTATCGGTTCCTAAGACCGACGCGTCTACCAATTCCGCCATCGCCCCACGAATTTAGAGGTTTTATATATGATTGAAACTATTTGTCCAACGACAATTATTGTAAATTATATTAATTTTCCTCTATAATATTAATATGATTGTTTCACCTTGTATAAGTATTTGCAAAACAGATCCCAAAACTGGTTTTTGCTATGGGTGTGGAAGAAATAATGAAGAAAAGAAAATTTGGAAACTTGAAAATACGAGTGACCAATGGAAAGAAGTAAATATTGAAACCATAAAAAAACGTTTAACAGGTTGGCAGCTTGAAAGTTTTGAAGAATCCTATACTTATAAAATTGAAAATGGTATCTCTTTATTTAAAAAATTTAAAAAATGAATAAATCTTCAATAGTTATTATTATATTTATATTGGGTCTTATTTTTGGTGCTTTGTTCTTAAATCTATGGAGTGCAGAAACCAGTCCTTTTAAAGCTCTTTTAGGTTTAGTCTGGACAGCCTTATTTTTAATAGGTTTATTTTTTGCCGATAAACATGATAAAAAGTAATTTTTTTTATCTTTTAATTTCTCTTGGTTTAATTTTGTTTTCATTCCAAAATTTAAAATCAGAGATAATTATTTTAAGTGATTGTGATGATAAACAGGATGAATTTCTTAAAAACGAATATATTTTGAATTTAAATGAACTAATTATG
>JACWEI010000017.1 GCA_014653625.1 Pelagibacterales bacterium SAG-MED39 | reverse complement strand
GAGGGGCTAAAATATATGCAGAATTAACTGGTTATGGAGCTACTTCAGATGGATATGATATGGTAGCACCTTCAGGAGAAGGTGCTGTAAGATGTATGAAAATGGCAATGTCAACAACTAAAAATAAAATTGATTATATTAATACCCATGGAACATCTACGCCTGTAGGAGATATAACAGAATTAAATGCTGTGAAAGAAACTTTTGGAGACAATATTCCAAAAATTAGTTCAACCAAATCTTTATCGGGACATCCTTTAGGAGCCGCATCAGTTCATGAAGCAATCTATTGTTTAATAATGATGAAGAATAATTTTATAACCGGATCAGCAAATATTACAGAGATGGATGAAGAGGCTAAAAAATTTCCCATAATTGCAAAAACTGAAATTGGAAAAAATTTAAATACTGTTATGTCTAATAGTTTTGGTTTTGGTGGAACCAATGCTGCTCTAATTTTTGAAAAGGTAGATTTATGAGTTTAATGAAAGGTAAAAAAGGACTAATAATGGGCGTTGCCAATGAAAGATCTATTGCCTGGGGTATTTCACAAAAATTAGCAGAGTCTGGGGCTGAGCTTGCGTTTACTTACCTGGGAGACGCTTTAAAAAAAAGAGTTATTCCTTTAGCTGAAAAATTAAATTCAAAAGTAACTTTCAGTTGTGATGTTGAAAATAAAGAAGAAGTAGTAAAATTATTTCAAGATATTAAATCTCAATGGGGTGAGATTGATTTTGTGGTTCACGCTGTTGCCTTTTCTGACAAATCAGAATTATCTGGTGAATACTTAAATACTACTAGAGAAAATTTTTTAAGAAGCATGTTGATTTCGTGCTTTTCGTTGACAGAAGTTGCAAAAGAAGCGTCTAAAATAATGAAAAAAGGTGGTAGTATGTTAACTTTAACTTACGAGTCTACTAAAGCTATTCCAAACTATAACGTAATGGGTGTTTGTAAATCTGCTCTTGAAGCAAGTGTTAAATACTTGGCTAGAGATTTAGGTGCTAAAGGTATAAGAGTAAATGCTATTAGCGCAGGACCTATTAAAACATTAGCAGCTTCTGCTATAGGAGATGCAAAATTCTTATATAAATGGAATGAAGACCATTCTTTCCTTAAAAGAAACGTAGACATCTATGATGTTGGAAATTCAGCATTGTATCTATTAAGTGACCTTGCAAATGGTGTAACTGGTGAAATTCATTATGTAGATGCTGGATATAACAAGGTAGGGATGCCTGATCCTAAAAATATTTCTTAAATTAAATTTTTTCAAAGAAGACTATATTAGATAAGTTAATTTTATTATTAATCATTGTACCTTTGTAAGTAGAAATTTTTTTTATATCATTAATTAAACTTAATTGATTTTCTTTAGTAAGTAACCTTGATGGAAAAAGTTTTTTTTTTTTCAATTTGTCAATTAACTCTGTAATAATTAATTCATTGTTATCCGAGTCATTTAAGTGTTTGAAAAGCTCAGGATGTTTAAAATCCTCAATAACATAAAGACCACCACTTTCAACAAATCTAAAAAAGAATTTCAAATTATGAATGATATCATTTAAAAAATGTGATCCATCATCAATAATTATTCTAAATTTTATATTTCCAAATTTTTTTTCAATATTTTTAAGATCACTGTTATTGGTAGTGTCACAATTATAGTATTTGAGTTTATTTGATTTGTATTGAATTTTATAATTTCTATCTATTCCATATATGCTTGCATTAATAAAATATTTTTTGAATGCCGCTAAAGATGCTCCCTTCCATGTTCCGATCTCTAAAAAATTAAATTTATCATCTTTAAACTTAAAAAAATATTTTTCATAAAAGTCACCAAAACTATGACCAATAATCTTTTCTCCTTTTTTATTGTATGGATGATTTATTATAGTACCCTTGTCAGATCCATAGTGATTAAATAACTCATTAAGGTTATTAGAAATAAATAAATCGTTATCTATATTGATCTTTTTTTTAAAAAAAAAAATAATTCTTTTATAGTACCAACTTATTTTTTTCATTCTTACGATAGCTTATGCTGTTGTTAAAAATAAAAAGATCTAAGCTATTGCTTGTTTAATAGATAATTTCACTTTACCCCTATCGAAACCAATAACTTTAACTTTTACCTCATCTCCCTCTTTTACAACATCAGTAACTTTTGCAACTCTTTTCTCTGCTAGTTCTGAGATATGGACAAGTCCATCTTGTTTTCCTAAAAAATTAACAAACGCACCAAATTCCATAATTTTCATAACTTTGCCCGAATAGATTTTATTCAATTCAGCTTTGGCAGTAATGTCTTTAATCATTTGCAGAGCGATATTTCTGGATTCTTCATCCGGAGCAGCAACTGTCACTATACCTTCGTCATTAACATCAACTTTAGCCCCTGATTTCTCAACTATTTCTCTGATTGTTGCTCCACCTTTTCCTATAACTGCTGCAATGTCTTTTTTATCAACAGTTACTTGCTCCATTTTAGGAGTGTGTTTTCCAACTTCATCTCTTGAAGCAGATAAAGCTTTATTCATTTCACCTAAGATATGAATTCTTCCATCCTTAGCTTGGCTTAAAGCTTGTTCCATAATTTCAAATGTAATTCCAGTAATTTTGATATCCATTTGAAGAGAGGTAATTCCATCTTTAGTTCCAGCAACTTTAAAGTCCATGTCACCTAAATGATCCTCATCACCTAAAATGTCTGATAAGACACTAAAATCATCACCTTCTTTAATAAGCCCCATTGCAATGCCTGCAACTGGTTCTTTTATTGGAACACCAGCATCCATTAATGCCAATGATGCACCACAAACAGTAGCCATTGAAGAAGAACCATTAGACTCTGTAATTTCTGATACTATCCTAAAAGTATATGGAAAAGCCTCTTTTGATGGTAATGAAGAATTAATAGCTCTCCATGCTAGTTTGCCATGACCAATTTCACGTCTTCCTGTTCCAATTCTTCCAGTTTCACCAACTGAAAAAGGAGGAAAGTTATAGTGTAGCATAAATCTTTCTCTGTGTTGTCCATCCAAACTTTCTAATCTCTGCTCATCATCAGAAGTTCCTAAAGTTGTAACAACAATAGCTTGTGTTTCGCCTCTAGTAAATAATGCAGAGCCATGAGTTCTTGGCAAGACACCAACTTCACATGAAATCGCTCTTACATCAGATAAACTTCTTCCATCTATTCTATTTTTGTTTTTTAGAATATCGGTTCTAACAATAAATTTTTCAAGATTTTTTAACTGACTGTTTACATCTAGATCAGTATAATTTTCATCCTCCTCATAAAGTTTCTTAGCTTTATCAGTTATTTCTGAAATTTGATTTGATCTATCTTGTTTATCTTTTGTTGCAAAAGCTTTTTTAAGATCATTTGTAAATGTCGCCTCAAGTTTTTTCTTAACTTCAGTCAAATCTTTTTTCTCAACTGTCCATTCTGGCTTTCTACATTCTTTTGCAAGTTCTTCTATCATTTTAATCACTGGAACAAAGCCCTCATGTCCAAACTTGACAGCATTCAACATTTCTTCTTCTGTCAAACCGTTCGCTTCAGACTCAACCATTAGCACAGCATCTTTAGTGCCAGCCACAACTAAATCTAAACTTGAGTTTTCTAATTCTTCTTTTGATGGATTGAGAATATATTTGCCATCTACAAAACCTACTCTAGAAGCTCCTACCGGGCCCATAAATGGCATTCCTGAAATGGCCAACGCAGCGGATGATGCAATAATTGCTAGAATATCTGGTTGATTTTCTTTATCATATGAAATTACTGTTGGTAACAATTGAACCTCATTTTTAAATTCATCAGGAAACAAGGGTCTGATTGGTCTATCAATTAATCTTGAGATTAAAGTTTCACTTTCAGTTGGTCTTGCTTCTCTTTTAAAATAGCCACCAGGGATCTTTCCACCAGCATAATATTTTTCTTGGTAATTTACTGATAATGGAAAATAATCCATATCCGGATTTACTTTCTTTGCTCCTACCACTGTTGCTAAAATAACTGTTTCACCACATGAGGCTATGATTGCCCCGTCTGCTTGTCTTGCTACTTTACCTGTTTCTAAACTTATCTTTTTTCCTGCTACTTCAATTTCCTTCTTATATACTTTAAACATTTCATTTCCATTTCGTTTCGTTCTTTTCGTTCCATTCCGTTCTATCTATCTTGATTTCTATTTTCTTAAGTTCAATTTCGACAGTACATTTTTGTAAGAATCCATTTTATTTTTTTTCAGGTATTCTAACAATTTCTTTCTTCTATTTACCGCTCTCAACAACCCAACAGATGAATGTTTATCTTTCTTGAATTGTTTTATGTGTTTAGAGAGAGTTTCAATTTTATCTGTTAACAATGCAATCTGTATTTCTGAAGATCCAGTATCTTTATCATGTATTGCTAACTCTTTTGCCTTGCTATTCATACTTTATTTTCCTTATTTATTAGTTTGTTTTATTAAATTTTCTATTTTTTCCGCATATTCAAATGACTCATCTTTTCTAAAAAGCAATTTTGGTAAAAATTTCATAAATACCTTTTTGGATAAGATTTTCCTTATCAAAAAAGAATATTCTTTAAGTTGGCTAATTACTTCATCTGCGTTTTTGCCACCTAATGGCATTACATACGCTTTAGCAATTTTTAAATCTTGGCTCATTTTTACTTCAGTAACTGTTATTATATTAGTTTCTAAATTCGGAACCTTAGCCTCATTTTTAATAAAAATCATGCTTAAAGACTGTTTAATCATTTCGCCGACTCTTAACTGTCTTTGGGATATTGGTTTACCTATTCTATCAGCCATTAAATTGTCCTTTCTGTAGAAGTTATATTAAATGCCTCTATTATGTCATTTTTTTGGAAATCCATATAGTCTTTGACAGTTATTCCACATTCCTGCCCATTACTAACCTCTTTTACTTGGTTTTTTTCTCGAAATAAAGTTCCAACTTTTCCAGTATAAATAATTGCTCCGTCTCTTATTATTCTAACTTCTGAAACACTTGTAATTTCTCCTTCTGTTATTTTAGAGCCTGCAACTTTCCCAGCCCCAGAAACTTTAAATATTTCTAAAATTTGTGCTGTCCCCGTAATCGTTTCTTTAACATCAGGGGTAAGTAGTCCTGACATTCTTTTTTTAATATAATCTAAAACTTCATAAATTATATTATAAGATGAAATTTGGATATTTTCGTTTTCTGCAAGTTTTTTTGCTTCTTTGCTAGGTTTGACATTAAAAGCTATCAATGCAGCTTTAGAGGCTTTTGCTAAAGTAACATCTGTCTCTGTAACCATTCCTATATCTGATAGAATTATTTTTGGCTTTACTTCTTCATGTTTAATTTGATTAATTGCATTTTTTATTGCTTCCGATGATCCATGAACATCAGATTTTATAATCAAATTTAACTCTTCCACTAAACTATCTGAAAATGCAGAGTCTTGAGTTGCGAACGTTAGAGGGTTTTTGACGTCTTTATTTTCTTGTGCCCTATTTTCACTTAAAATCTTAGCTTCTTTTTCATCATCAAGTACTATAAAATCATCTCCTGCTTTGGCTGCGCCATTAATGCCTAAAATTTCTATTGGTGTAGATGGCTCTGCTTCATCAATATTTTTACCTTTATCATTTATTATTGCTCTAATTTTTCCCCATCTTAATCCACTGACAAAGAAATCTCCTTTTTTCAGAGTACCAGAAGTTATAATTATCGTTGCAACAGGTCCTCTTCCAATATCAATTTTTGACTCTAAAACAATACCTGTAGCTTTGGACTCAAAATCTGTTTTAAGATCTAGAATTTCAGCTTGAAGAACTATTGCTTCTACTAATTTATCTAAATTTAATTTAGTTTTTGCAGATATTTCAACCATCAAAGTATCTCCTGATAAATCCTCTGCTATTAGTTCATGTTCTAATAATTGATTCTTAATTTTTTGTGGGTCAGCTTCTGGCAAATCACATTTATTAATTGCTACTACGATTGGAACATTTGCAGCTTTTGCGTGCTTTATAGATTCAACTGTTTGAGGTTTCACACCATCATCTGCGGCAACCACTAATACGACGATATCTGTCAATTTAGATCCTCTTGCTCTCATTTCTGTAAAAGCAGCATGTCCTGGTGTATCAATAAATGTTATTTTTTCAGATTTGTTATCAATTTGGTAAGCACCAATATGTTGTGTTATTCCACCAAACTCTCCCGACACTACATTTGCACTTCTTAAAACATCAAGTACAGATGTTTTTCCATGATCAACATGACCCATTACAGTCACTATAGGCGGTCTATTTTTTAAATTTTCAGATCTAGACTCTTTAATCTTCTTAATTATTTCTTCTGCTTTTTCTTCACGAATTGGATTGTGACCAAACTCTTTTACAAGATACTCAGCCGTATCTGCTGCTAAAGTTTGATTAATTGTAACTGTTACACCCATTCCAAACAAAAATTTTATTACATTGCTTGATTGTTCTGCCATTCTATTAGCAAGCTCTCTTACTGTTATTGCCTCTGGAATATTAATATCTCTTTTAACCGGTTTTAAGTTTTCTTTGTTTTCTTCCTTATTAAAATTTTTAAGCTCTTTTTGTCTTGCTCTTTTTACTGAAGCTAAACTTCTCTCTTTTATTTCTATTTCGTCACTCAAGGCTCTCGAAACTGTAAGTTTTGTCTCCCTTTTTTTAAATCCTAACTTAGTTTTTTTGTCTTTGGTTTCATTTTCTCCTTTTAATCTTTTAGTTGCCCTTTGTTCTGCGAGCTTACGTCTTTCAAAGTCACTAGAACCAGTTGCAATCTTGGGTGGTAAATTAGATTTAAAAGGAGCACCTCTTTTAAAATTTGAAGATGGTTTTGATCCAGGGGACTTACTGTAACTTCCTCTATTTACAGGTTTATTTAACTGTTTGTCTATAACTACAGTCTTTTTGCCTTGGGACTTCGAGGTATTGAAATTTTTAAAAGTTTTTTTTGGGCTTCCAGAAATTGTAAGTTTTGTTTTTTTGTTGTCCATTTATCATGCCTCAATCTTTGTAAATTATATTTCTCGCTGACATAATTAAGTTGTCCGCCTCATCTTTTGAAAGTGCAAAGTCTTCCAGATATCCTTGAATTTTAATCTTTTCACCTTTTATTACATCATATCCACCTGTTAGTTCATCTGATGCTAAATCTGCAAAGTCTTGTAATTTTAAAATTTTTTGTTCTCCTAGAGTAACCAACATTCCAGGTGTCAAACCTTTTAGACTTATTAAAGAGTCCTCTAAACCAAGATCTTTGATCCTTTGAGAAATATCTTCTTGATCTTTTTGGTGAAATTCTTTTGCTCTTTCTATTAATGCTTTGGCTGTGTCCTCTTCAATTCCTTCTATCTTAATAAGATTATCTGCAGAACTATCTTTAATATCATCAATTGTTGAAAAACCCTCAGCAACAAGCAATTGTCCAAGAGTTTCATCTAACTCTAAGTTTTTAACAAAGTTGTCTGTTTTTTCCTTGAATTCCAATTGTCTTCTCTCAGAGTCCTCTTGATCTGTCATTATATTAATTTCATAGTTTAATAACTTTGTTGCTAGTCTCACATTTTGTCCTCTTCTACCGATAGCCTTACTGAGATTTTCATCTGTTAGAATTACATCTAATTTTTTTCTTTCTGAGTCTACATTGACTCTTTGAACTTCTGCTGGAGATAAAGCATTCGAAACTAAAATTGCAGGATCTTCAGACCAGTTTACAATATCAATTTTTTCTCCTTGTAATTCATTCACTACTGCTTGAACTCTAGAACCTCTCATACCAACGCAAGCGCCAACTGGATCCAATGAGGTGTCAACTGCTTTTACACAAATTTTAGCTCTGCTCCCTGGATCTCGGGATGATGATTTGATTTCAATAAGACCATCATAAATTTCTGGTACTTCTTGAACAAAAAGTTTCTCCATGAATTTTGGATGGGCTCTAGATAAAAATATTTGTTGACCCCTAGTTTCTCTTCTAACGTCATGACAATAAGCTTTTATTCTGTCCCCAGTTTTTATATTTTCTCTGGGTATAAGCTCATTTTTTTGGATAATTGCTTCTGTTCTACCTAAATCAACAATTACATTCCCAAATTCTAATCTTTTTATAATTCCACTTAAAATTGTGTCTTTTTTATCTATAAAATCATTAAATTGTCTTTCTCGCTCCGCTTCTCTAACATTAAAGTTAATTACCTGTTTAGCTGTTTGAGCTGCAATTCTTCCAAAATCAAATGATGGAAGTGGCTGCAAAACTTCATCACCAATTTTTTTATCTTTGTTAATATCATTTAAATTAATTGCATCCTCTAATTTAATTTCTGTATTTGAATTTTCAGGATTCTCTGCAACAATCAACTTTCTATATATTTCGATATCACCGTTATCTCTGTTAATAGATACTTTTATTTCATTATCTTGACCAAATTTAGATTTTGCAGCTTTAGCGATACCTGTTTCCATTGAGCTTATTATCAGCTCTTTATCTATAGATTTTTCTAAAGCTACAGCCTCTGCTATTCTTAATAATTCAAGTTTGTCTGCTCTTTTATTTAACATATTTTAGTTTGCTCCAAAAAAAAATGGGCTAATGCCCATTTTGTAAATTCAACAATGTAAAAGAAATATAGTAAACTTTTTTTTTAATTCAATAGAAACTATTTTGAAAAAACGCTTATTTTATCAGTTTTTTCCCATGAAAATGAGCCATCATTTTCAGGAATTCTTCCAAAATGACCGTAAGCTGACGTTTTTTCGTATATAGGTTTATTCAAGTTTAACATCTCTCTGATACCTCTAGGACTTAAATCAAAGTTTTCTGATATTTTTTCAACAATAAATTTATTTTTGTCTAAATCTTTATCAAACAAATTCACATAAACTGATAATGGTTTAGAAACACCAATCGCATAAGCTAATTGAATTAAACATTTATCAGCTATTTTTGAAGCTACAATATTTTTTGCGATATACCTTGCGGCATAAGCTGCTGATCTGTCAACTTTTGTTGGATCTTTTCCTGAAAAGGCTCCCCCACCATGGGGTGCTGCACCACCATAAGTATCAACTATAATTTTTCTTCCTGTCAATCCACAATCTCCGTCTGGTCCACCAATAACAAAATTCCCAGTTGGATTAATATAAAGCTCATCTTCATTAAATCCGTTAAGAAAATTTTCTGGAATAGATTTTATCATGTACGGCCTTAACAAATCTCTTACTTGTGTTTGATTAACATCAGCAGAGTGTTGGGATGATATTACTACTGATTTTACTTTGGTTGGTTTACCATCAACATATTCAAAGGTAACTTGGCTTTTTGAATCAGGTTCTATATCTTTAAGTTTTCCTGATTTTCTATCTTCAGCCATTAATCTTAAAATTTTGTTTGGAATGGGTGTAACAGTTACAATTAATCAAACTTTAGCAGCAGATACGGCTGAGTATCTTGTAAAAGAGTTTGGTCACAATCCAATTCGTG
>JACWEI010000016.1 GCA_014653625.1 Pelagibacterales bacterium SAG-MED39 | reverse complement strand
TTAGAAAATTTAGTATTTAAAATTTGTTACCAAGTTCACAAGCTAGTTACACTTACTTTCACTGGCAAGTCGATTAAATATGGAAACTTTACTTGTTTACCTAAAACTACTGTTGAAAAAATGATTAATGAAAAAGCCACATGGAACAGCTTTTCTGGGTCTTTAACAAAAATAGAGAGAGAATTGATTTCTATACCCTCCACTAGAGGTAATAGATATTTTGGTCCATCTAAAATGAGTTTTTTTAATTTATTAAAGCATTCACTATCTATTATCAGTGTGTTTAGACAGACAGTTTTAATCCGTTCAGCACTGTTCATAGTTGTCTATATTCTAATGATTAAAAGTAATGCATCAGTAATAACTGCTATTCCATTAATTTTGTTATTAGTAATGATCTACTCAATTTCAAATTTAGCATTGAGAGAGAACATGGAAGAATTCAATAATTCTTTGAAGAATATTTTAGATATTACTAAAATTAAATAGCTTTTATTTTAGGTAGACAATAAAAATCAGCAGTATCTATTTTAGAAGAGTATTGCCTTCTCATATTCCATTTTTTTTGAAAACCTGCACTAGCAAGACTTAGAGTTGATCTGCCATATCTATAATTAGTATTATCGATTGATCTCATTAAAATATTAATCTTTTCATCTTTTTCAGATGAAAATAAATTTTTTCTCCCATTATCATTACGTAATCCTGTAAGCATGACACCTGCTTTTTGATATTGATAACCGTTTTTAAAAACAGCCTCTAAAATAAAAACTGCAGTCTTAACAATTTCAATACTATTATTCGTTGCAATTGGAAAATCAATTGTCTTTGCATTTGAATAATAACCAAAGTTTCTTTGAAAAGGACTAGTTCTAACAAATACAGTGATAGCTTTTGCGACTAAAGACTCAGACCTAATTTTCTCAGATGCATTTAAACAATAGTTTGCAACTGCTTCTTTTAATTCTTGAAATTTTTCAATTCTTTTTCCAAAAGATCTTGAGACAACACAACTTTTTCTTTTTGTTTGAGTTGTTTCTAAATTGATACATGGGATACCTCTTAATTCCATTGCAGTTCTTGAACCTAAAACATTAGAAGATTTTTTGATCCACATGTTAGATTTATTTTTAAGTTGTTTAGCATTGTAAATTCCATTTTTTTGATAAAATTTTGTAAGCTGTCTACCAACACCCCACACATCATTAATTTCAATTTTTTCAAGAATAGGATCTAAATTATCGATCCCAACTAAATTTGTTACACCTGATTGTTTTTTCTTTGCAATATGATTCGCAATTTTGCTCAAGGTTTTTGTTTTAGCAATACCAATACTAGTTGGAATACCAGTCCATTGCAAAACAGTTTCTCTGATTTCTTTTCCAACTTTCTCTACTTCACTATCAGGAAAATTTGATAAATCTAAAAATGCTTCATCAATTGAATAAACCTCTATTTCTGAGTTAAATCTTTTAAGTGTTCTCATTACTCTTCTTGATAAATCACCATACAAAGAATAATTTGACGAAAAAACTTCAACTTTATTTTTAACAATAATGTCTTTAGCTTTAAAGTAAGGTTCACCCATTTTAATTCCCAGAGCTTTTGCTTCATTTGATCTTGATATAATACAACCATCATTATTGGACAAAACAACAACAGGTTTTTTCCTTATTTTAGGATTAAATAATCTTTCACAAGAAACATAAAAAGAATTACAATCAACTAAAGCTAATTTTCTAGTACGTTGAATGGATGACATAGGTTACAACCCCCCAAATAAAGATATCTTCTTCTTCGTTAATTAGAATTCTTTTAGAAAAATCTTTAGATCCTGATGTTAAAAATTTTTTATCTTTTTCTTGAACTAAAGTTTTAACTACAAGTTCATCGTGAACATTTGCAATAACTGTTGAAAAATTTTTTGGTTTTAAACTTTTATCAACAACCAATAAATCTCCATCATTAATCCCAACATCCACCATCGATTTACCTTGAACTCTAATGATGAAGGTGGCTGGAACATTTCTGATTAAATGCATATTCAGATCGATATCTTCTTCGATATAATCAGTGGCAGGTGAGGGAAAACCAGCACCAGCTTTATGTAGATAATATGGGATAGTTAGTTTCATGTTCTGGTTTTGTTCTTATTTATAGACCATTTATACAATGCACGCAAGAGGTTGTATTTTGAGTCTGTAACTGAATCAAAAGTGAATCAAAACGTGAACATCAAAACCATATTTTGTATGCTTGTGGATAACTTCAACCAGAGATAGTTTAATTAAATACCAAATGAAAAGAATTTTAGTAATTTTAATTTCAATACTAACTTTGAGTTCTCAAACTATGGCATACGAGGAAGCAAATTATGAAGTAGTAAAAGAAAATAAAGAATATGAAATCAGAAAATACTCTGATCGGTTAGTTATTGAAACAAATTCTATAGAGGATAATGGTTTTAGAAAACTATTTAATTATATTTCAGGGAACAATGAAGAAAGTCAGGAAATTAAGATGACGGTCCCTGTTACTCAAGAGATTAAAAATGGAAGTATGACAATGCAATTTTACCTACCTTTAAAATTTAATAAAGATAATGCACCAAAACCTTATGATTCAGATATAAAAATTTTAGATATAGAGGGTGGATATTATGCTGTAATTAAATATTCAGGCAGATCTTCAGATAAAAACTTTTTAAAAAATAAAAACATATTAGAAAAACAACTTAAACAAGACAATATTACAATTATCAGTCCTCCAATAAGAGCATCTTATAATTCACCATTTACTTTACCAATGTTAAAAAGAAATGAAGTAATGTATAGGATAAATTTATAAAATGAAAAAACTTGTATGTCATTGTGGAGCTGTAGAAGCAGAAATTAATTTAGATGGAGATTTAGCTAAAGTAATAAAATGTAATTGTTCTATTTGTAAAAGAAAAGGAGCAATCATGTCGATGGTAAAAAATGAAGATTTTAAAATTGTTAAAGGTAAAGATAAATTAAAACTTTATCAATTTCATTCAAAAGTTGCCAAACATTACTTTTGTTCTGATTGTGGGATTTATACTCACCACAACCCAAGAATAAATCCTGCAATGACAGGATTTAATGTAGGCTGCATAGATGAAATAAATACTTTCGATATAAAAGAAGTTCCAGTAAATGATGGTCAAAATCATCCATTAGATAAGAAATAATTTTCATGCAACAATTAAGTTTATGTTTTGGTAAAGTAAAAAAAGACTGCTTTAAGTTTATTAAGTCTCAAGAAACAAAAGCTGATAAATTTAAGAATAAAGAAAAGATGATAAAATCTTTTTTAATTCCCTTATGTTTTTGGATAAGTAAAAAGGCTGATAAAAAAAAACCATATTTCGTAGGTTTAGCTGGAGGGCAGGGAACAGGTAAAACAACAATAAGCTCTTTAATCAGAATTATTTTAATTAAATACTTCAAATTAAATGTTTTTAGAGTCTCAATTGATGATTTCTATAAAACAAGAAGAGAGCGAATATATTTATCTAAAAAAGTCCATCCTATGCTTTTAACAAGAGGAGTACCAGGAACTCATGATATTAATATGATGTTGAATTTCTTTAGAAAGTCAAAAATAAGAAAATTTAAAAGATTAAAATTACCAACTTTTAATAAGGCTATTGATGACAGGTATAATAAAAATAAATGGTATGATTTAAAAAAGAGACCAGATGTAATCATTTTTGAAGGTTGGTGTGTTGGGGCTAAGTCAGAAAATAGCATAACTTTGAGGAAAACAATTAATTCTATGGAAAAGTTAGATGATAAGAAGCAAATTTGGAGAAAGTATGTGAACCAACAATTGAAATCAAAATACAAGAACCTATATTCACAATTGAATTGTTTGATTTATTTAAAAGCTAAAAACTTTAGATTGCTTCAAAAGTGGAGATTAAAGCAGGAAAGAAAACTTTGGCTTAAAAGTAAAAAGAACTCAAATTTAAAAATAATGAATAAAGGGGATGTAATTAATTTTATGCAGACTTATCAAAGAATTACTCAGAATATGTTTAGATATATGCCTAAACATGCCTCAATTATTTTTAATTTAAATAGTAATCATCAAATTAAATCTGCAGTATATAAAAGCAAATGATAAGATTTTTAATAATAATTATTAGCTCTTTATTAGTATTGACTAATGCGAATGCAGAAACATTTATAGTTGCATTAAAAAAAGCTTATAATAACAATCCCGAACTTAATGCTGAGAGAGAAAGTTTAAATATTTCAGAACAAGAATTAAAAATTTCAAAAGGTTCTTATCTTCCAACAATAACATTAAGTGGAAGTAAAAGTGACGAAGAAACCGATAAATTGACTAATCGTGATGGAACAAATGCTTCTATTAACAACACAAATCCAGAAGTGAAATCAATATTAATTGAACAAACTTTAATAGATTTTGGAAGAGGTGCAGAATTAGCAAAAAGTAAAATTGGTATTAATTTAGCTAAAGCAAAATTTTTAAAAAAAGAGCAAGATATTCTTTATAAATCAATACAAGCATATACTGGATTTTTATCAGCTAATGAAAAACTTAAGATTAATACATCAAATGTTAATTTGTTAGACCGTCAAGTAGAAACAGATAGAATTAGGTTTGAAAGAGGAAATATATCTTTGTCTGATGTTGCTCAATCTGAATCTTCATTAGCAGGAGCCCAAGCAAAATTAATTCAAGCAGAAAATGATTATTTAACTAGTAAGCTTAACTATGAAAACGTAATTGGAAAATTAGATGACCCAGAATTACTAGATAAGTCATCAATAATAGAAGTGAAGTTACCTGACAAGTTAAATTCTGCAATAGAAATATCAAAAAAAAATAATCCAGATTTAATTATAGCCCAACTTGAATACGAACAATCAAAAAAAGATACTAAGAGTGCCAGATCTGATTTAGCACCTTCTGCAACATTATCATTTGATAGAACCCAAGCAGATGATTTAAGTGCTACTATCGATGAAAGAGAGAAGGATACTTTAAAAGCAACAGTTACTTGGCCATTTTTTTCTGGTGGGAAAAATATTGCTTCTTTAAGAAAAAACAAAAGTCTTGAATTACAAAAAAATTTACTGCTGGATAATATGACAACAAAAAATCAAACGGATGTTGCTAGCGCTTGGTCAAATTATCAATCAAATAAAAGCCTATTGAACTCTGTTCGAGCACAAGTTAATGCAGCTGAGATCGCTAATGAAGGAATAGTTGCTGAGTATAATAGTGGTTCTGACAGAACCACTTTAGAAGTAATTCAGTCTAACTCTTTATTATTAAATGCCCAAATTTCACTGGCTGACTCTGAAAAAAACTACGTCCTTTCACAATTTAACCTTTTAAAATCAGTAGGTTTACTTAATAGTGAATATCTAAAAATCAGATAATAATTAGCTTTTTTACCTTAAAACAAATAAATCTTGCCAATGAGAACAAAATGTGTACATTTAAAAGATGATTCGACTGTTAAAAAAGTTAAAAAAAAAGGAAAAAAATGACTAAAAATAACCTAAAAGTAGTTAAATCTACTAAAGATCAGGAATTGGATATTAAAGAAAAGAACAAAGCATTAGATGCTGCAATTAGCCAAATAACTGACAATTTTGGAAAAGGCTCAGTTATGAAACTAGGTGAGAAAAGAGCTATGGATATCGAGTCGATATCTACAGGATCTTTGAGCTTAGATTTAGCTTTGGGAATAGGTGGATTACCTAAAGGAAGAATTGTAGAAGTTTATGGACCAGAGTCTTCTGGAAAAACAACATTAGCATTGCAAGTTGTTGCTGAAGCCCAAAAGGCTGGTGGTATTTGTGCATTTGTTGATGCAGAACATGCTTTAGATCCAGTTTATGCAAAAAAATTAGGTGTGAACACTGAAGAGCTTTTAATCTCACAACCAGATGCAGGAGAGCAAGCTTTAGAAATAGCTGATACACTAGTAAAATCAGGCTCTATTTCAGTAATCGTAATTGACTCTGTTGCAGCGTTAACACCAAGAGCTGAAATTGAAGGTGAGATGGGTGATCATCACGTAGGTCTTCAATCAAGATTAATGAGTCAGGCTTTAAGAAAGTTAACTGGTTCAATTTCTAACACAAACACAATGATGATTTTCATTAACCAAATTAGAATGAAAATTGGAGTTATGTTTGGAAGTCCTGAAACAACATCAGGTGGAAATGCACTTAAGTTTTACTCATCTGTAAGGATGGACATTAGAAGAATTGGTGCCATCAAAGATAAAGATGAAATTATTGGTAACTCTACAAGAGTGAAAGTAGTTAAAAATAAGGTTGCACCACCATTCAAAGTCGTTGAATTTGATTTAATGTATGGAAAAGGAATTAGCAAAATGGGTGAATTAGTAGATCTAGGTGCTAAGGCAGATATTATTGAAAAATCAGGAGCATGGTACGCTTATAAAGGAGAGAAAATTGGACAAGGAAGAGAAAATGCCAAAGTCTATTTAGCACAAAATCCGCAAGTTGCTGCAGAAATTGAAATGGCAATTAGGGAAAAAGCTGGTGTGATTTCTAAAAAAATAGAAGGAAATCCATTAAGTCCTGAAAAGATTGAAAAAGAGAAGAAAGTAGCTGAAAAAGAAGATGCAGATAAAGAAGCTACTCCTCCTAAAAAGAACTAGAATTAAAGGTTATCTTTAAA
The DNA here is from genome assembly GCA_014653625.1 of Pelagibacterales bacterium SAG-MED39. Taxonomy (GTDB): domain Bacteria; phylum Pseudomonadota; class Alphaproteobacteria; order Pelagibacterales; family Pelagibacteraceae; genus Pelagibacter. Next base: position 3,828 of record JACWEI010000016.1, on the reverse strand, counting down.
TTATAAAGGCGCTTATTTTAAGCGCCTTTACCCCTTATACCTATCTAGACATAGATTAAAAAAGCTGTATTTTAAAAATATGGCCCAGAAATCATTAAATCAAATAAGAGAAACTTTCTTAAAATATTTTGAGAAAAATGATCATAAGATTGTTGAGTCTAGCAATTTAGTTCCAAATAACGATCCAACATTAATGTTTGCTAACTCTGGAATGGTTCAGTTCAAAAATGTGTTTACAGGTTTAGAAAAAAGAGATTATCAAAGGGCTACTACATCACAAAAATGTGTACGTGCTGGTGGTAAACATAATGATTTGGAAAATGTTGGTTATACGCCACGACATCATACATTTTTTGAGATGTTAGGAAATTTTTCTTTTGGTGATTATTTTAAAGAAAAAGCAATATATTATGCATGGGATTTAATTACCAAAGATTTTGGAATAGATAAGAAGAAACTTTATGTAACAGTTTTTCATGAAGATGATGAAGCATTCAATTTTTGGAAAAAAATAGCAGGTTTTAACGACGATAGAATAATTAGAATTTCTACTTCAGATAACTTTTGGTCTATGGGCGAAACAGGTCCATGTGGCCCATGTTCAGAAATTTTTTATGATCATGGAGATCATTTAAAGGGTGGTCTACCTGGAACAAAAGAGGAAGATGGAGATAGATTTATTGAGATTTGGAATTTGGTTTTCATGCAATATGAACAAGTAACTAAAGTTAAAAGGATAGATCTACCTAAACCATCAGTTGATACAGGGATGGGTTTGGAGAGAGTATCAGCTTTACTACAAGGAACGCACGATAATTATGAAACAGATCATTTTAAAAAATTGATTCAATCTACTTCAGAAATTGTTAAAAAAAAATCAAATCAAAAAAATCTTTCAAGTTTTAGGGTGATTGCAGATCATTTAAGAGCTAGCTCTTTTTTGATTGCCGAAGGTGTTTTACCCTCTAATGAGGGGAGAGGGTATGTGCTTAGAAGAATTATGAGAAGAGGAATGAGACACTCTCATTTATTGGGATCTAAAAAACCTATATTTTATAACTTGTTTGAAACCCTTAAAGATGAAATGTCAGTAAATTATCCTGAACTTAAAAGAGCAGAATCGTTAATTAAAGAAACTTTAAAAATGGAAGAAGAAAAGTTTTTAGTTTTATTAGATCGAGGAATAAAAATATTAAACGATGAAATATCTAAAATCGATAAAATATTACCAGGAGATGTAGCTTTCAAACTATATGACACTTATGGTTTCCCATTAGACCTTACCGAAGATATTTTAAAAAATAAATCTTTATCTATCGACACCAAAAAATTTCAATTACTTATGAAAAAGAGTAGAGAGCTTGCTAAAAAGAATTGGAAAGGGTCAGGAGACTCTGTTGTTGAAAATATTTGGTTTGGAGTCAGAGATAAATTAGGCCCGACTGAATTTTTGGGTTATGAAACTAATCAAGCAGAAGGGGCTGTTTTGTCTTTATTAAAAGATAATAAAGAAGTTATTGAACTAAAAAAAAATGATGAAGGAATGATTATAACTAATCAAACACCTTTTTATGGCGAGTCCGGTGGTCAAGTTGGTGATACTGGAGAATTGGTAAATGGTGATTTTAAATTTAAAGTAACAGATGTGCAAAAAAAATTGGGAGATCTTTTCGTGCATTATGGAAAAGTATTAAGTGGTTCAGTCAAATTGAAAGATAATGTTGAAATGAAAATAGATGAAGATAGAAGAGATGATACAAGGGCATATCATTCAGCTACGCATTTACTTCATGAGTCATTAAGGAGAGTGCTAGGGACTCACGTAACGCAAAAAGGATCTTTAGTTGAACCAAGTAGACTGAGATTTGACTTTAGTCATATGAAACCCATATCCAATGAAGATGTTGAAAAAATTGAAACTTTTGTAAATTCAATGGTTTCAAAGAAAACTAATGTAAGAACAAGATTAATGACACCTGATGAAGCTGTTGAAAATGGTGCCTTAGCTTTATTTGGAGAAAAATATGGCGAAGAAGTAAGAGTTTTATCAATGGGTGACGAGAATGGTAAATATTTTTCTACTGAATTATGTGGGGGAACGCATGTTAAAAACACTGGAGATATCGGCAAATTTAAAATTATCAGCCAATCATCAATAGCTGCAGGTGTTAGAAGAATAGAGGCTTTAAGAGATAAACAATTGGAAGATTACTTAACCAATAAAGAAAAATTATCAAATTTGTCTTCAGAAAAAAATGATGAACTTATTAAAGACTTATCAGAACAAATAATAAAATATGGTGGCAAACCTACACTTGATCAAGATGACCAAAAATTATTGATAAATAATTTAACTAAACAATTAGAAACTTTATCAGTTAAATCAATTCTAAATGACAAATCAAAGAATATAATTAAAGATGATAAAGTTAATGGAGTCAATATAAGATTTCAAAATGTCGATGGCCTTCCATCTAAAGAATTAAGAAAGCTTGTAGATGATGGAAAAAAAGAATTAGGCGAGGGAATAGTTATAGTCTTTGCATGTAAAGATGAGAAAGTAGGAATTGCAGTAGGAATTACTAATAAACTGACAGAAAAGTTTGATGCTGTAAAATTTGTAAAATTAGGCTCAGAAATTATTGGTGGTAAAGGTGGGGGAGGAAGAAAAGATTTTGCCCAAGCTGGTGGCCAAAATCAAAATAAAATTATTCAAGCCTTTGAAGAAATTAAAAATCTAATTTAGTTTCTTTTTTAAACTTTTATCTATTACATCTAAAAACTGATTAGTTGTTAGATATTTGCTTGAAGGCCCAATTAGAATTGCAAGATCTTTTGTCATTGATCCACTTTCAACACATTCTATACAGACTTGCTCGATCGTATTTGCAAATTTAATAAGATCTTTATTACCATCTAATTTACCTCTATGGGCCAAACCTCTTGTCCATGCAAATATCGATGCTATTGGATTGGTTGAAGTTTCTTTACCTTCTTGATGCATTCGATAATGTCTCGTTACGGTACCATGGGCTGCCTCAGCTTCCATTATCTTTCCATCTGGGGTTAACAATGTGCTTGTCATCAAACCTAATGAACCATATCCTTGGGCCATAGTATCAGACTGAACATCTCCATCATAGTTTTTGCAGGCCCATATGTATTTGCCACTCCATTTCATTGCACAAGCAACCATGTCGTCAATTAATCTATGTTCATATGTTATTTTGGTTTCCTCAAATTTTTTTTTGAATTCATTATTAAACACTTCTTCAAATATATCTTTGAATCTTCCATCATATTTTTTTAAGATAGTATTCTTTGTTGATAGATAGACTGGCCATTTTTTAATTAAACCATAACTGAAACAAGATCTTGCAAAGTCTTCAATCGATTTATCTAAATTATACATTGATAACGCTACTCCTGGACCAGTAAAATTAAAAACTTCGTGTTTAATCTCATCTTTTCCATCTTCAGATATCCATTTAATTTCCATTTTTCCTTTACCTGGAACTTTGAAGTCTGTAGCTCTATATTGATCACCAAAAGCGTGTCTTCCAATAACAACAGGGTCTGACCATGAAGGTACTAATTTAGGAATATTAGAACAAATTATTGGCTCTCTAAAAACGGTTCCTCCAATAATATTTCTTATAGTTCCATTTGGTGATCTCCACATTTTTTTTAAATTAAACTCCTCTACACGAGATTCATCAGGAGTTATGGTTGCACACTTAATACCTACTCCAATTTTTTTTATAGCATTTGCAGAGTCGATTGTAATTTGATCGTCAGTATTATCTCTACTTTTCATTCCTAGATCAT
>JACWEI010000015.1 GCA_014653625.1 Pelagibacterales bacterium SAG-MED39 | reverse complement strand
ATTAGCTATAAAGGAAAAACTTTGAAATCATTCTACGTTTCAGGTTTACCAGGATTTTTTGGTGGAATAATATTATCTATTGGTTTCTGTGGTTATGTTTTTGCAATGTATAATACGACAGTTGCAAATACTAATTTTATCATTTCACTTCAAATACTATTTCTTTCAGTATTTGGGTATTTTTTTTTAAAAGAAAAAATAAGCACTACAACTTTAATTTCAATTATTTTAGCAATGACAGGTGTTTTATTGATGGTTGGAAATTCACTCACACCAGGTGAGTTATCTGGAAACCTAGCAGCATTTTCAATGCCAATAGTTTTTGCAATTTTAATTATAATAATAAGAAAATATCCTACTGTAGACATGGTCCCAGCCCAATTTGTAGCTGGAGTATGTTCTTGTTTAATTGGGTTTTTGCTCTCAACTAAAGTAATGATATCCCATCATGATATTTTTTTAGGTTTTTTGGCAGGTTTTTTTCAAGTTGGTTTTGGTTTTATATTTATAACAATTGGTGCAAGAACAACCCCATCTGCTACGGTAGGAATAATAATGTTATCCGAATCTGTTTTAGGACCGATATGGGCATTTCTATTTGTAAGTGAAAGACCTTCAATGTTTGGATTAATAGGAGGTGCAATTATACTTTTTGCTGTATTACTTCAGTTTTACTCACTTTTGAATAAACGAAAAAAAATTGTTTCTGATTGACTTTTTCACATACATGTAAGATTATTCTTTTACGGGAGAGACTACAAAATATCGTAGCACCGAAGGAGCAACCACCCAGGAATCTCTCAGGTAAAAAGGACCGTAAAATATTAACTCTGGAAAGAGATTTAATTCTCGCCGAAGGAGCAAAACTCTCAGGCAAATATACAGATGGGTATAAAGAGTTAATATGAATATAAAAAAAACATCATTGTACCAATTACATCAAGAATACAGAGCAAAGTTTGTTGAATTTGCAGGCTATCAAATGCCAATTCAATATTCTGAGGGTATAGTAGAGGAACATAAATTCACAAGGAGTCATTCTGGTATTTTTGACGTTTCTCATATGGGTCAATTATTTATTTATGGTGGTGAAGACCTAATTAAAGATTTAGAAAAAATCTTTCCTTTAGATTTGAAAAATTTAAAATTAAATCATTCAAAATATAGCTTCTTAATGGATAAAGATGCTGGGATACACGATGATTTAATTATAACAAAAATAAATGAAGGTTTTTTAATAATCCTTAATGCAGCATGCAAAGATAATGACTTCAAAATTTTAAAGGAATTACTAGAAGAAGAGCACAAAATGGTTTTAGATGAAAATAGATCTTTAATTGCAATTCAAGGTCCTAAATCATCACAAATCTTAAACGATGTTGTTGATGGAATAAAAGATCTAAATTTTATGTCAGGAAACTGGTTTTCATTTAAAGATCACAAAGTTTATATTACTCGATCTGGGTATACAGGTGAAGATGGTTTTGAGATATCAATCCCAAATAATTTTGTAGATAAATTAACTAGAGAATTGATCAACAAAGGATCCAAGTTAATAGGTTTAGGAGCAAGGGATACTTTGAGATTGGAAGCTGGTTTATGTTTATATGGTCATGATCTTGATAAAGATAAAACTCCAGTGGAAGCAAATTTAAAATGGGCAATTTCAAAAGAAAGAATATCCAAGGGGGATTTTATAGGCTCTGATATAATCATTAAACAATTAAATAATGGAGTTAGTAAAATTAGAGTTGGAATTAAACCTGAAGGAAAAATAATTGCTAGAGAAAAAACAAAGATATTTAATCAATCAGATGTTCATGTTGGAGAAATTACAAGTGGCACATTTGGACCAAGCGTAAATGGACCCGTAGCAATGGGTTATATAGAAAATGAATTTTCAAAAAAAGATACAAAAGTTTTCTTAGAAGTAAGAGGAAAAAAACATCCAGCAAATATTTGTGGATTACCGTTTTATAAAAAAAGTTATGTGAAAGGGGCAACAAAATGACTGAAGTTAAATATTCTAAAGAACATGAGTGGATTAAATTAGAGGGAGATGTAGCAACTATTGGAATTACAAAACATGCAACTGAGATGCTAGGAGATATAGTATTTACAGAACTTCCTGAAAAAGGCTCTAATGTACAAAAAGATGGAACAGCTGGAGTTGTAGAGTCAACCAAAGCTGCTAGTGATGTATATACTCCAGTAAGTGGAGAAGTGGTAGAAACCAACCAAGAAATTGTAGATGACCCATCTAAAATAAATCAAGATCCTGAAAATACTGCTTGGTTTTTTAAATTAAAAGTCAAAGATAAATCAGAAATGAATTCTCTAATGAACAAAGAAAATTATGATAAATTTGCAAAGGAGAGTTCTTCATAATGTTACATAATTCACAAAAGGATTTTTTAAAAAGACACATTGGTCCATCCGAAGAGGATAAATCAAAGATGTTAAAAAAATTAAATTATAAATCACTGGATGATTTAATAGACAATACTGTTCCTGAAAAAATACAGTTTAAAGGTGAGCTAAATATTGGCGAGTCTAATTCAGAATATGAAGCATTAAGAAAATTGAAAACAATTTCAAAAAAAAATCAAATTTACTCAAATTTTATTGGTATGGGTTATTATGGAACATATACACCATATGTAATTTTAAGAAATATATTAGAAAATCCAGGTTGGTATACTTCTTATACGCCTTATCAGCCAGAGGTAGCACAAGGAAGATTGGAAATGCTATTAAACTTTCAACAAATGATCGTTGACTTTACTGGGATGGATATTGCAAATGCATCTTTACTAGACGAAGGTACAGCGGCAGCAGAGGCTATGGGTTTAAGTCATAGACTTAATAAAAGTGATAGTAATTTAGTTTTTGTTTCTGAAAATTGTCATCCACAAACAATTAATGTTATACAAACTAGAGCAGAGCCAATAGGTCTAAAAGTCCTTGTTGGAAATGAGGATAAAGTTTTAGAACAATTAAAAGAGGACATTGTTTGTGGAATTTTACAGTACCCTGGAACTTTAGGTGATATTAAAGATCCTAGTGAAGCAATAAGTAAAATTCACAAAAAAAATGGTAAATCAATTTTAGTATGTGATCTTCTTGCACTCGCAAAGTTAAAAACACCAAGAGAACTTGGAGCTGACATTGCGGTTGGAAGTTCCCAAAGATTTGGTATCCCGATGGGTTATGGAGGTCCCCATGCAGCATTTTTTGCGACAAAAGATGAATATAAAAGATCTATGCCAGGTAGAATAGTCGGTGTTTCAGTTGATAGACATGGAAATAAGGCTTACAGATTGTCACTGCAGACCAGAGAGCAACATATTAGAAGGGACAAAGCTACAAGCAATATTTGTACTGCCCAAGCTTTATTAGCAATTGTGTCAGCAGCATATGCTGTTTATCACGGTCCAGATGGAATTAAAAATATTTCTGAAAGAGTATCACAACTAGCAAAAAATTTTGCTGATAAGATAAAACAGTCTGGATATGAGCTATATTCAGATTATTTTTTCGATACTGTAACTATTATTACTAAAGAAAAGACAGATCAGATTTTTAAAAATGCTTTGGATCAAAAAGTGAATATCAGAAAAGTAAATTCAGATATGCTTGCAATTTCTTTTGATGAAAAAAAAAATGTTTATAGAGTAAATCAACTTTTAAAAATTTTTAATGTAGCAGAGTCAATCAAAAAAGAAGATCCAACAGTAAGTTTACCTAATTTACCAAAAAATTTATTGAGAACTTCTAAATATTTACAACACCCTGTTTTTAATTCATATCATTCAGAGACAGAAATGCTTAGATATCTTAAAAAGTTAGAAGATAAGGATATAGCTCTTAATAGAACTATGATTGCATTAGGTTCATGTACTATGAAATTAAATGCTACTGCAGAAATGATACCTATTTCATGGAGAGAATTAGCAGAGCCTCATCCGTTTGTGCCTATTGAGCAGATGGAAGGATATAGAGCATTGTTTACTGATCTTAAAAATTGGCTAAGATCAATTACTGGTTTTTCTGGTGTTTCACTTCAGCCAAATGCAGGTGCCCAAGGTGAATATGCGGGATTAATGGTAATAAGAAAATATCATTTAGATAGAGGGGATCAAAATAGAAATATATGTTTAATACCAAGTTCAGCACATGGAACTAATCCAGCAAGTGCACAGATGGCTGGAATGAAAGTAGTGGTTGTTAATTGTGATAAAGAGGGAAATGTTGACTTTGAAGATTTGAAGAAAAAAGCTGAATTACATTCAGAAAATCTTGGAGCCTTAATGGTTACATATCCATCTACACACGGTGTATTTGAGGAAAAAATAAAAGATATTTGTGAGATAATTCACAAGCATGGAGGTCAAGTTTATATGGATGGAGCAAACTTAAATGCACTTGTTGGAATAGCTAAACCAGGAAATTTTGGTCCAGATGTTTGTCACATAAACTTACACAAAACATTCTGTATTCCACATGGTGGAGGAGGACCTGGAATGGGACCTATTGCATGTAAAAGACATTTACAAGTTTATCTACCTAATCATCCAGTTGTAAAAGATTGCGGACCTGCAACTGGAATAGGAGCGGTTTCAGCTGCACCTTGGGGTAGTTCAAGTATTTTATCAATTTCTTGGATGTATATAAAAATGATGGGTTCTCAAGGTTTAAAATTAGCAACACAAGTTGCTATACTAAATGCAAACTACATAGCTAACAGATTGCAAGATCATTACCCAATTCTTTATAAAGGATCAAATGGTAACGTAGCTCATGAATGTATAATTGATATCAGATCAATTAAAAGTGAAACTGGGATAACCGAAGAGGATATTGCTAAAAGATTGATTGATTATGGTTTTCATGCTCCTACAATGTCTTGGCCTGTAGCAGGTACAATGATGATTGAGCCAACTGAAAGTGAAAGCTTATCTGAACTGGATAGATTTTGTGATACTTTAATTAGTATTAAATCAGAAATAGATATGCTCAGGTCAGGTAAATTTGATAAGTCAGACAATCCAATTAAAAATGCACCTCATACTGATACAGAACTTTCATCTGATGATTGGCATCATAAATATTCTAGAGAGCAAGCTGCTTACCCAGCTAAATTTTTAAAAGGTAATAAATTTTGGCCTCCAGTAGCAAGAGTTGATAATGTGTATGGAGATAAAAATATCTTTTGTACTTGTCCTAGTATGGATGAATTTAAAGAAGATGCAGCATAACCATTAATGAAAATTGCAGTCATTGGGTCTGGAATTTCAGGATTAAGTGCAGCTTATTATTTATCTAAAAAACATCATGTAGATATTTTTGAGAAAGAGGATTATTTTGGCGGACATTCATATACAATTGATCTCACTTTTGGATCAAAAAAAATATCAGTTGATATAGGTTTTATCGTTTTTAATTTTAAAACATATCCAAACTTAATTGATTTTTTTAGAGAAAATGATGTTCAGATTGAAAAAAGTAATATGTCTTTTTCAGTTTCAGTAGATAATACAAATTTTGAATATTGCGGTAAAGGCCTGGGTGGTATTTTCTCAAATAAGTTAAATTTATTAAATATTGAATTCTTAAAGATGTTTTTTGATATAATTAGATTTTATAAAAAAAGTGATCAAATATCTATTTCAGATAAAAAAAAAACTTTAGGTGAATATTTAGAAATTAATAAATTATCTCAAACATTTATTAATTTTCATATTATACCAATGGTATCTGCAATTTGGTCGATGCCTCCATATGAAGCTAGTAAAATGCCAATTAATTTTTTTTTGAAATTTTTTCAAAACCATGGACTGTTTAAGTTAAAAAATAGACCTGAATGGTATACAGTTACAAATAGAAGCAGATCTTATGTTAATAAAGTTATTTCTAAAGTTAGCGGAGAATATTTTAAAAATTATCGAATTACAAAAATTAAAAGAAAATCTACTGGTCTAGATTTATATTATGGCGGAGAAAATGAATTTTTTGATTACGATAAAGTAATACTAGCAACACATGCTGATGAAGCTTTAAAATTAATTGAAAATCCTACTGAAAATGAGAAAAATATTTTATCAAATTTTAGTTATAAAGAAAATGTAGCCTACATTCATACGGATCAGCGAGCTATGCCGAAAAATAAAAAGGCTTGGTGTTCATGGAATTCGTCAATTGATAATAAAGATATTAAAAAAAATTCAATTACATACTGGCTGAATTTACTTCAGAACTTAAAGTGTGATGAAAATATTTTTTTAACTTTAAATCCTTATTTTGAGATTGATAAAACAAAAGTATTAAAAAAAGTCAAATTTACCCACCCTTATTATGATCAAAAAGCGTTAGATGCTCAATCTGAGCTTGTTAAATTACAAAATCAAAAAGATTTGCTTTTTTGTGGAAGTTATTTTGGTTACGGATTTCATGAAGATGGAATAAAATCATCTATTGAAATGCTGAAAAACCTTAATGATTAATTCTTATATATATAACGGAACTGTAATACACAAACGATTTAAACCTAAAGAGCATTATTTTAGATATAAAGTATTTTCTTTATTAATAGATTTATCAGAACTCAAAGAACTTGATAAAGAGATAAGTTTTTTTTCTTTAAATAGCTTTAATTTAATCAGTTTTTATGAAAAAGATCATGGAGCTCGTGATGGATCGGCTTTAGCTGATTGGGTGATACAAAATTTAAGAGCCAACAATATCATTTCAGAAAATATAACAATTAAACTTTTGTGTTATCCAAGAATACTTGGTTATGTTTTTAATCCTCTAAGTGTTTTCTTTATTTATAATAGAGACGAAAGACTTATCTCTATTTTATATGAGGTTAAAAATACATTTGGAGAGCAGCATACATATGTATTCAGGGTAGAAAATGAAAATAGATTAATTCAAAATAATTGTTTAAAAAAATTTCATGTATCACCATTCATCGAAATGGAGTGTAATTATTTTTTTAGAGTATTAAATCCAGTAGAAAAATTGTCAGTTATAATTGATCAATATGATAAAGAAGGTAAAATTCTCTTTGCATCTCAGGATGGCATTAGATCTGATTTGACAAGTAAGAATTTGATAAATTCATATTTAAAACACCCATTAATGACTTTTAAGATAATCTCAGCGATACATTTTGAAGCGTTTAAATTATGGTTAAAAGGAATTAAATTTGTTAAAAAAAAATTTAAAATTAAGAATAACATTACTTTTGAAAATAAATGAATTTATTTAAAATTTCAGATAAAATTGTATTTAACACTTTAAAAAATATTAAGTTCGGATATTTAGAGATCACTAATCATAGTGGTGAAATATTAAAATTTGGCAATCCAAGGGATTCTCTAAAGGCAAATCTTGAGATAAAAAAGTCAAACTTTACTTTTAATCTTATTAAAGGAGGAAGCGTAGGGTTTGCAGAGTCTTATATGAGGAATGAATTTGAAACTAAAAACTTATCAAACCTAATAGAAGTAACAGCAAGAAATATAAAACAAATTCATAAATTTTCAGGTTTACTTGATTTGCCTTTAATCAATTTTTTTAAAAACTTATTTATAAAAAATACAAAAAATAGAAGTAAAGAGAATATTGCTAAGCATTACGATCTAGGTAATGAGTTTTTTGCACTTTGGCTTGACAATACATTAACTTATTCAAGCGCAATTTTTGATAAAAAAAATAAAGATTTATCGGATGCTCAAAATAATAAATATCAGAAATTAATTGATTTGATCAAGCCAAGTAGTGGTGACAAAGTATTAGAAATAGGATGTGGTTGGGGAGGATTTGCGGAATACCTCGGTAAAAAATATGATGTTAAACTTGATTGTATTACGATATCCAAAAAACAATTCGAATATGCTAAAAAAAGAATTCATAAATGTGGCCTAAATGAAAAAGTCAATATTGAAATTAAAGATTATAGAGATTTAAAAGATAAATATAATTCAATAGCATCAATTGAAATGATTGAAGCTGTAGGCCAAAATTATCTAGAAAGTTATTTTAAAACTATTAAGAATAATCTTTCAAATAATGGTAGGGCTGCTATCCAAGCGATTACTATTGATGATGCTTTATTTGATAGATATAAAAATAAAGAGGATTTTATTCAAAAATATATTTTTCCAGGTGGATTTCTCCCTAATAAAAATAGTATAAATAAATATATTTCTGATAATGGTTTGACTATAAAATCTTATGAGTCTTATGCTGATCATTATTCTAATACATTGTCTATATGGAGAAATGAATTTAATAAAAAATGGGATCAAATTAAATACCAGGGTTTCGATATAACATTTAAAAGAATGTGGGAGTTTTACTTATGTTATTGTGAAGCTGGTTTTAATTCGAAGAATATTGATTTAATTCAATTTTCAGTTCAAAATAAATAAGGAAAAAAAATATGTGCTATATGAGATTGTTTAAATCAATTATATTGATAATTTCTTTAATCTTAATTACAAGTTGTTCAAAAAATAGCTCTATGAAACCTGAAGATTTTAAAAATAAGAAGCCAAGATTAATTATTGAAGAATATTTGTCTGGAAATGTGAAGGCGTGGGGCATACTTCAAAATAGATCTGGGAAAGTAACTAGACAATTTTCTGCTGATCTAGATGGAAAATGGGATGGTAAACAACTAATCCTTGATGAAAAATTTAATTGGGATGATGGTGAAATTCAAACTAGGCAATGGCAAATAATTAAAATCGATGACAACAATTATGAGGGCACTGCAGGAGATGTTGTAGGAAAAGCAAAAGGATATTCTTATGGACCTGCGTTTAAATTTGAGTATGTTTTACTCGTTCCAATCAAAGGTAAAAATATAAAGATTACATTTGACGATTGGATTTTTATGCAAGATCAAGAAGTAGCAATTAACAGAGCTGTAATGACTAAATTTGGATTTAAAGTTGCAGAGCTAACAGTGTTTTTTTATAAAAAATAGTTTTTAATTTTTTTGTTAATAATCTCTACTAACAAAATAATAATTAATGGTGATACATTAAAAATCAATCTATCAATACCCGTTTTTAAATTATATTCTTGGTTGTCAATTAAAAGATAGACAATGAATATAAACAAAAAGTTTATAAGAATATAAAAATTTAAATAATTTATTTTGGTTTTACCAATTTTGTTCAAAAAATATAAAATTATACCTAATAATAAAAAGTAGCTTTGAAAAGGAGCAAAGAAAAAATATTTTAAAACTAAAAGAAATCTATCAAAAGTAATTTTCAAAAATAAATCATTTAACGCAAGACTAGAAACTACAGATTTATTTAAAGAAATTTCTAAATTATAAAGTTTAAAAATAAGTAATTTAAAAATAAAAAAACCTAGAATAATTGACAAGTACAACAGTTTTTGTTTATAGGTTAACTTTATTATGAAAAATAACGTAAAAATCAAAAAAAAAGAGTAAAAAATTCCCTCTTGTTTTATCCACATCAATAGATTGCATGATAAAATTATAATTATTAGATGTAATAATAAATTCTCATTTTTGTTATTTTTAATTTTATAGAAACTGTTCATTACTATACAAATAATAGAGAAAATTAAGATTTCTTGATTACCACTTAAAATTAAAAAATAATCATATGTAACTAAAAGCAATAAAGAAAAAAAAATTATTTTATACAGTTTTGATAATTCTAAATTATTTATTAAAAGCAATACAGAAGAACAATAAATGAAACCAAATATTAATCTTCGAGAATATTCTTCATTTATAAAGCTTAGTTTCCAATATAATGAACTTATAAGAGGTCCCAAAAATGGATAATGTGGCCTTGAAATATTTTTAAGATTTTCGATTGTAAATTCATTATAAAAATTTAGTGATTTACTTAGCCAAAATTTTTCTGCATCCCAAGAAAGAATTAATTTATTACTCATATCGATGAAAATAAATAAGGAAACTAAAAAAATTAACATAAACTCATAAAAACTGTTTTTTTTAAATATTTTTATATTTTGAAAGTTATTTCTTAAAAAAAAAATATAAATTAACGGTATTGATGTTAAATAAATTATACTAATTTTATTTATATCTAGGTTTAAAATACATAAAATTAAAATAAAATTTGAATGTAAAACAAAATTAAAAGCGATATTCTCGGATAATGATGGATACTTACTATTTGATACTTTAATTATTTTATTTATTGGTATTGATGAAAACAAAATTAAAAAAATTAAAACCTGTAAAATTATATATAATATTTCAATCATTTTTTTTTAAAAAAAGGCATCTGTTTTGATAATTATTGATTATTTGATAATTTGAAATATCAAGTTTATCACTCTTCAAATTAGTATTTAATAGAATCATAAGCTCATTATCAATTTTTGGATTTGTTTTTAAGAATATCCAGCTTGGAACTTTTCGACCCTTATCAAAATTTATTATCTTAGGTATTTTTTCTTTAGGTAAAAAATTTTTATATTCTTCCTTTACAAAGGCTATGTATCCATGTGATTGTTTTTCACAAAAACCAGAAAAAAAAACCTTATTATAAGCATTTATAAACCTTGTATTATGACTTTTAAAAATTATTGAATAGGTATTTCTAAATAAATTACACTTTTGAAGAAAAATTAAAGTTAAAATTATTACAATTAAATAACCAATTAATGATTTATTAAGTTTTTTTTTCCAATATTTCTCTAGCATATATTCTATATTTTATTCGAATAATGAATAATAAATTATACAATAGATTGCTCGGAAACCATCTTTCCAAGTTATCTTCTTTCCTTCATTATATTTTCTACCAAAATATTTAATACCAACTTCAAAAATTCTCAAATTTTTTTTCGCAATTTTGGCTGTGATCTCTGGTTCAAAACCAAAACGATTTTCTTTTAGTTTAATCTCTTTTAATATATCTGCTTTGAATGCTTTATAACAACATTCCATATCGGTTAAATTTATATTTGTAAACATATTGGATAAGATAGTAAGTAAACGATTACCGACACTATGCCAAAAAAAAAGAACTCTTTTTTCATTTGATCCAATAAATCTAGAGCCATAAACTACATCTGCTACATCTTTATTTATGGGTTCAATTAATTTTGGATAATCAACAGGATCATACTCTAAGTCTGCATCTTGAATTATAATTATATCGCCTGTGGCTTTTTCAATACCTCTTCTTACACTATATCCTTTGCCGAAGTTTTTTTTATTAAAAATTAATTGATCAATTTTATCATCACTTATTTTTTCAAGTATTTTTTGAGATCCATCATTAGAGTTATCATCAACAATTATTATTTCTTTTTCATAATTTACCGTTTCATGTATTTTTTTTAAAATGGTTTCAATTGTACTTACTTCGTTATAACAAGGAATAATTATGCTCAATTTCATTTTTTAAACAAATGATCTTATATATTTAAACAACCAAGAGAATCTAAAATAATATAGAGAATAAGCTTTTGAAAGATAATTTCTTATGTTTTGTTGGTTAAAAAGTTTATGATTAAAAACTAAATGGTATTGATCAAATTCATCATATCTTTTTGCTATTATTTTTTCTTTGAATTCATTATATACTGGAGTTCCAGGATATGGTGTCCATACACTGAACTGAGCATAAGTTGTGTTTAATCTTTTTGAATAATCTATGGTTTTTTTTATTGTTTCATCAGTATCAGTTGGAAAACCCAGAATATACATTGCAGACACTTGAATATTGTTTCCTTCAAGTTCTCTTATTTTTTCTAGTTGTTCATCTTTTGTCACAGAAAATCTGCCCGATGCTTTGAGCACCTCTGTATCATAACTTTCAACACCTACTTTAACAGCTTTAAGACCAGCTTGTTTTAAGATTTTTATTAAATCGCTATCTAATATTCTTAAGTGTGTTTCGATTACAAACTTTAAATCAAGTTTTCTGTTAATTAATTCTTTGCAAAATTCAACAGTATGTTTTTTATTTATTGAAAAAACAGGATCTCTAAAAATGAACATTTTAACTTTAAAAGTTTTGTTCCAATATTCGAGTTCGTCAACAATAAACTTAGGTTCTCTATGTCGTGGTTTTCTACCTTGTTGTAGAGGATAAACACAATATTTAAAACAAGAGTATGGACACCCTCTTGTTGCAAGTATTGGCAAAGATTTATCAGTTCCAAATAATAAACTTGTTTTATTACTCTGTAT
>JACWEI010000014.1 GCA_014653625.1 Pelagibacterales bacterium SAG-MED39 | reverse complement strand
ACTTAATAGCAAGTGGCTTGAATTAATAAAAATTAGAGATGTTTGTAACATAAGTATTGAAGAAAAAAGAGCCACTAAAGAGATTGGTTCAAGCCTTGAAGTTGATTTAGAAATAAAATTGAACAAAAAACTTTACGAGCTGACTAAAGATACAAATTTTGCCGAACTTTGTATTACATCTAAATCATCAGTAATAAAAAACGATAAAGATGAAATTGTTATAGGAACAAAAAAAGCAAAAGGGAATAAATGTTCCTTATGTTGGAAAATTAAAGTTGATACTTGTGAAAGAAGTTCATGCCCAATTTAAAATTTGGAGTAAATAAATTTTATTTTTATTTAATTTTTATAACTTTTATTTTTTTTGTTGATCGATTTTCAAAAATTATAATTATTAGTAAATCAAAAGAGATATCAAATAATGAAATTTTTTCATCCAAATTTATAAATTTACATCTTATTTGGAATGAGGGAATAGCTTTTGGTCTGTTTTCATTTACCAGTTCTTCAACATATCAAATTATAACTTTGCTTATTTTTTCAGTAATAATTTTTTTAATAATTTATATGATTAGATCCAAACTTATGAGTGAAAAAATTGGTTTTATTTTGATTATTGGTGGTGCGGTTGGAAATTTATTTGATAGGATTTTTTATAATGCAGTGCCTGATTTTATAGATTTGCATATTAATAATTTTCATTGGTTTATTTTTAATATTGCGGATATATTTATTTCAATAGGCGTGCTATGGTTAATTCTAATAGAAGTATTTACAAAAAAAAAATCATGAAATTAATTAAACCTGTATCTTTATTTGTTTTAGTTTTTGTTCTTTTTACTAGCTGTCAAAGTGTAAAAAATACTTTATCAATGAAAAAAAAGCAAAATGTTGACGAGTTTTTAATTGAAAAAAAAAATCCTTTAACATTGCCACCAGAGTTTTCAAATCTACCAGTCCCAAGAAACGATCAAGATAAAACTCAAGTAGAGAACGAAGATTTAGATTTATCAGAAGTTTTGGGAAAAACAAAAAAGAAAAAAACTCAAAATTCGACAGGGGAACTTGAAAAATCTATCTCAGATATTTTAAATAAAAAATGATCATATCAAAAAATATTTTTTTAAAAAATTTTAAAAATAAAAGAAATACTAAAAATGTTTATAAAGATTTATTAAAGATATTATCAAGTAAGAATGAAATACTAAATTCTTTATCAATTCAATATAATTATTCTTATTCAAATAAATTAATTGTAAAATTTAAAAAAAATTTTTCATCCCTCAGAATAATTGGTATGGGTGGTTCTACTAATGGAATGAAAGCTATTTATAGCTTTCTAAAATATAAGATAGCTAAAAAAATTTTGTTTGTAGATAATCTTGTTAATTTTCAAAAAAATAAAAAAGCAAAAAATTGCTTAAATTTAATAATTTCAAAATCTGGAAATACTTTAGAAACAATTTCTAATACCAACTTATTAATAAATAGAGGGCAAAAAAATATTTTTATAACTGATAAAAAAGATAGTTATTTAAGAAAATTAGCAATGGAACTTAGGTCAGAAATTATAGATCACAATAATTTTATTGGTGGTAGATATTCTGTTTTATCTGAAGTGGGAATGTTACCTTCGAGCTTAATTGGATTACAAGAAAAAAAATTTAAGCAATTTAACAGTTTGGTTAAAAATAAGAAATTTATAAACTCTCTAGTTTTAAATACTGCTAGCATTATTTATTTTATAAAAAAAAAATTTAATTCTATAATTATTAACTATGATGAAAACTCTGACGATCTATTTAGATGGTATCAGCAACTTGTAGCTGAAAGTTTGGGAAAAAAACAAAAAGGCATACTACCTGTAATTTCATCAATGCCAAAAGACAACCACAGTCTAATGCAATTATATCTCGATGGACCAAAAAATAATTTTTTTACTTTTTTCAATATTAAAGAAAATAAATCAGATAGATTAATAAATAATAGATTATTAAAATCACATTATTATTTAAAAAATAAAAATTTAAATCAAGTTCTTGAGTCCCAAAAAAAAGCAACTGAAAAAGTTTTTAAAGACAAAAGAATTCCTTTTAGAAGTTTTCAAGTTTTTAAAAGAAGCGAAGAAACTCTAGGTGAATTATTTAGTTTTTTTATATTAGAAACAATATTGATTGGAAAAGTTATGAAAATAGACCCTTATAATCAGCCTTCAGTAGAATTAATAAAAGAAAATACAAAAAAGAATTTAAAAAACTTTTAATTACCAAATATTATTTTTGAAACACCATACAAGCGTTTATCGAGTATATTTAACTTTTCATTAATAATTACATCATCATTTTTATGTCTATGAATTATTATTAAACCATTTTTTTTTAAAAGTTTATTTTTCAAAATTTTATCTATGATTATATTAATTTTTTTTTCTCTGTAAGGGGGATCAATAAAAATTAAATCATATTTAAATGATATTTTCATCTTTGAATTTAGAAAATCAAAACAATCATGTTCAATAATTTTGCAATTCTTTTCAGCTTTTGATTTTAAGATATTTTTTTTTAAAATTTCAGTTGCCTTTTTGTAATTTTCAATGAAGGTTATATTTTCAGAACCTCTAGAAAAACATTCGAGGCCAAATGAACCAGAGCCAGAAAAAAGATCTAAGACATTTGAACCTTTAATAATTAGATTGTCTTGATAATTATGATCAATGATATTAAAAATAGACTCTTTGACTAAGTCTCGTAATGGTCTTGTATTTTTATCAGCAGGTAAAAGTATTTTTTTTCCTTTAAGATTTCCACCAATTATTCTCATTTATCTATAATTTTGTGGCCTATGTCTTTTCTAAAAAAACCATTCTCCCAATCTAATTTTTTGATCAAATCAACCAAACTATTTCTACCTTTTATTAAATCTTTTGATCTAGTCACAAAATTTAACACTCTTCCTCCATTAGAATAAATTTTACCCTCCACTTCCTTTGTCCCAGCATGAAATATGAATTCGTTTTTTTTTGTATAAATTTTAGACAAGTTTTTGATTTCTAGATTATTTTCATATTTTTCAGGATATCCTTTAGAACATAATACAATACTTAAACTTTTTTCTTGATACCAATCAAAATTAATAGATTTAAGATTATTATTTACGCAAGCATCGATTACCTCACCAAAATCTGTTTTAAGCTTTGGTAGTATTGTTTGACATTCTGGATCACCCATTCGAACATTATATTCGATTAAAAAAGGTTCATTATTTTTAATCATTAGGCCCGCATAAAGAAAACCTTTAAAGGTTACACCCAATTTTTTTAAACCCTCTAAAGTTGGTTCTATAATTTTTTTAATAATTCTTTTATTTAATTCTTCAGTCTCTAACCGTGATGGAGAATATGCACCCATCCCACCTGTATTTTTTCCTCGGTCACCTTCTAATACTCTCTTATGATCTTGAGCTGTACAAAAAGTTTTGTATGTTTGACCATCAGAAATTATAAAAAAACTCATTTCCTCTCCTTCAAGAAACTCCTCAACTAAAATTTTTTTTGCTTCCCCAAATTTACCATTAAATATTTCATCAGTTCCTTGAAAGGATTGTTCTTTATTTTCACATATATAAACGCCTTTACCAGCAGCCAGACCATTAGCTTTAATTACAATAGGATACTTACAGGATTTAAGAAATTTTTTTGTATCCTCTGAATTTTTAAAGACACCAAAAGATGCAGTTGGAATATTGTATTTTTTACATAATTCTTTTGTAAAAATTTTTGATCCCTCTAATTGTGAGGCTATTTTATTGGGACCAAAAACTTTAATATTGTTTTTTTCTAGAAAATCAACAATACCCTCTACTAAAGGCTTTTCCGGTCCAACAATAATAATATCAATTTGATTTTCTATTATATAATTTTTTAACTTTTCGAAGTCCTCTGATTCAATATCAATATTTTTGGCTATAGATTCAGTTCCTGCATTTCCAGGAAAACAAAACAAATTGGTTATTTTATTCGAATTTTTTAATGCCAAGCACAAAGAATGCTCTCTTCCACCACTTCCTATTATTCCAACTTTCATATAACAATATATAAACTAAAAATGCTTAAAAAATTAGCTAAAATAAAATATCTTCCCAACAATTATAAAGTAATTGATGATGGCGATCATGTAATTTGTGCTGTATCAGGTAAAAAAATTCCTTTAGTTGAACTAACTTACTGGAATGTGGAATTACAGGAGGCTTATTATTCTTACATTGAAGCCTCAATTAAAAGAGATCAAATAAAATAATTATTTCCAACGATTATGAGACCATATCCATTGATCTGGGTTTTCTATAATCATATTTTCTAGGACATTATTTAATTTTAAAGTTATAGACTCTATATCCTCATCATCTGAAAATTCGATTGCTTTATGAAAATTCAATTTAAAAAAATTGTTTTTGGATCTTTCAATATAAACAGGAATTATCTTTGCTTGATACTTTTTAACAAATTGAGCAGGGATTGTTGTTGTCAATGCTTCTTTATTAAAAAAATTACATCTAATGCCTTGCGATACTCTTTGATCAATCATAAGAGCAATCGAAGTTCCATTTTTGAAATATTCTAATAATTTCTTGGTTCCAGAAACCCCTTTTTTAACTTGTTTTTTACATATATGTTTTTTTCTTATTTTTTCCATTATGATATTTAAAAAAAAGTTATTTAGTGGCCTATAGACAGCGGCTAAATCAATACCCAACTTTTCAATCTGCATAGCCATTAACTCAAAATTATTAAAATGACCTGAAATAAAAATAACAGGCTTAGAATCCAAACCAATCTTTTGCAATTCATCAAGGTTTTCAATCACTATATTTTTTGAATAATTAGAATTATTTCGGAAATCTTTAATAAACATATATTCAGCTAAAATTTGCCCGTAATTAAACCACATTTTTTTAATAATCTTTTTTTTTTCAACTTCGCTTATTTCAGGAAGTGCTGTTGATAAGTTTGAATGTATAATCTTTTTAGATCTAAACAATGGTCCAAGTGAACCCAATAAATAACCAGAAAAAATTCTTGATAATCTTAATCCTATAACCTTAAAGGTTATAAATAAAAATATAATACCTAAAAATTGTAAAAAATATTTAATTTGTTTCATTTAATTTATATTTGATAAAATTTAATAATTCATTTTCATTATCAATTTCCAAACCTAATTTTAAATAATGAATATCATTTTTATCTTTTTCTAAAATCTTTATATAATCTTTTTCAGTTGTAATTAATTTTGCTCCTAGATCATTTGCCCTTTTCTTTAAAAGATTAATATCTTTCTGTGAATATTTATAGTGGTCAGGATAAATAATTTCATTAGTAATATTAAAACTATTTTTAACCAAAAAATCTTTCAAACTTTTAGGATTTCCTATCCCCGAAAAAAGAAAATATTTTTCACTTGAATTAAATTGATTTAAATTAAGTAGTTTATAAAATACTTTGAAAATTTTTATTTGATGATTTATTTTTTTAATTGAATTTATTAAATCATCTGTTTTATCTTTATCATGAGTTTTTAAAAAAACTGCATCATATTTTTTTAAACTTGATAAATTTTCTCTAAGTGGACCTGATGGTATAAGACGTCCATTACCTATCCAAATAGAAGAGTCAAAACAAACAAATTTTATATCATAATTTAAGTTTTTATCTTGAAGTCCATCATCAAAAATAACTAAATCAATTTTATCTTGGATTGCTTTTTCAACTATTTTCACTCTAGTTTTGGATGTAATAAAATTTGTCTCATTTTTTAATATTGTTTGTTCGTCTGATTGGGATAAATAATATTTTTTTGCGGTAGCAATTTTTAACTCTAAACTGCTCAAAATTTCGAATAATTTTATTGTTAAAGGTGTCTTGCCTGTACCTCCTAAATAAATGTTACCAATACAAATAGTTTTTACTTTTTTTGATATATTTTTGGATTTAAGTCGTAATAAAAAATTATTAATTTGTAGGATTATTGTTAAGGGAAATAAAAAGTGTGATAATAAATTTGGTTTTTTTAAATCCCAAAATTTTGGTTTTTTAAAGTTCATTTTTAAAAAATAAATTAATTTCACTATTTGTTTTATCTAAAGTTTTTGTACCAATTAAATTTAATTTATTTTGTATTTTTTTTGAATTTTTATTTTCATTTAAAAATTTAGTTAATAACTTTGTTAAGTTATTTTTATTTTTAATCTTAAACGACATTTTGTTCTTCTTAAGAAAATTATATATTTCTGTAAAATTTTGTACATTTGGTCCGTGTAAAACTTTGCAACCATATCTTGTCGCTTCTAAAGGGTTTTGTCCGCCATGATTAATCATTGAACCACCCAAAAATATAGTTTTACAATTATTATAAAATGATTTTGTTTTTCCATAAGAATTAACAAGATAGATATCAGTTTGATTATTTATCTTTTTTTTAGGCTCATGGATATGAACTTTTAAATTTAATTTTTGTAATTCATTTTTAATCGCATCAATTCTCTCAATATGTCTTGGAATAATGATTGTTAATAAATCTTTATATTTTCTTTTAATCGTTAGATGAGCATTACCACAAAATTTTTCTTCTGACTCGTGTGTGCTTGAAGCACACCACACTTTTTTTGTTTTCATAAATTTTTTTAAATCACTATCAATTTCATTTTTTTCATTTTCTAATTGTGAAAATTTTAAATTACCAAAAAATTTTACGTTTTTAATTCCGAGCTTTTTTAAATATTTTTTTGACTCATTGCTTGAAGCAAGGCAAAAAACTATATTCTCAAAAATTTTTTTTGAAAAATTAGAAAATAATTTCCATCTATTAAAAGTTTTCTTTGTAATTCTGCCATTTAAAAGACCAGTGGGTATATTTTTTCTTTTTAAATTAAAAATCATATTTGGCCAAATTTCAGAATCTATAAAAAAAACAAATGATGGATTCCAGTAATTTAAAAATTTTTTAGTTAAAGAATTAGAATCGATCGGAAAAAATTGATGAATAATTTTTTTTGATTTAATCTTATCCATAATTTTAGAAGAACTTAATGTATTTGATGTAACTAAAATTTGGCTAAAATTTTTATTCTTTTCAATCTTTTTTAAAAGAGGGAATATACTTAAAAGTTCTCCAACGCTCGCACCATGAAACCAAATGACTTTGCCTTCAATCCTTTTTTTTGAAAAAAAACAAAACTTTTCTTTAAATCTAAAAAAATTTTCTTTTTTTTTTAATAGTCTAAAAAAAATTATAAATGGTGAAATTAAAACTATAAAGTTTATTAGAATTCTATATAAAAATAACATTATGATCTTTTAATCTGTTTTTCATAAAAATTTTTATATATCTCTGATGAGTTTAATAAATCATCGTGTTTTCCTTCTCCCACAACTTCACCTTTATTAATCACATAAATTTTGTCAGAATTTAATATCGTTGAGAGTCGATGTGCTATGACAATCGTTGTTCTTCCTTTTGTTAAAAAAGTAATAGCTTTTTGGATTTTATTTTCTATTTCGGCATCCAAAGAAGATGTCGCTTCATCCAGTAATATTATAGGACTTTTTTTTAGAATCGCTCTTGCTATTGATAATCTTTGTTTTTCTCCTCCAGAAAGTCTTACACCATTTTCACCTATCAGGGTTTCATATTTTAATGGTAATTTATTGATAAATTCATCAGCGAATGAATATTTAGCTGCTTCTTCAATATCTTCTTGAGATGCGTCTAAATTTGCATAAGCAATGTTATTTTTAATTGTGTCATCAAATAAAGTTATATCTTGACTGACTAGAGAAATATTTTTCCTTAAAGAATGAATTTTACAGTTATTGATTGATTGACTATCAATTTTTATTTCACCTTTATTTACATTATAAAATCTTGGTATTAGATTTAAAATAGTGGATTTTCCTGCACCACTATGACCAACTAATGCAGTCATTTTTTTTCCAGGTAAATTTAAATTTATTGTGTTTAAGATTTGCTCATCTTCATGATTATAAAAAAATTCTACATTTTTAAAATCGATTTCACCATCATTAATTAATAATTCTTTAGCATCTTTTTTTTCTTGTATCTCAGGTATGTCATCAATGATAGGTAAGACTTTTCTTGCACCAGACAAACCTTGTTGCACAGTAATATTTAATGTTGCAAGCGATCGGACTGGTTGATACGCAAGCATCATTGCTGCTAAAAATGAGAAAAAGTTACTTATCTCTAAATCGTTATTAGCAATTAATTTTGCAGATATAAATATTAGGATAGCAATCATTATTCCTGTTAAAAATTCCATTATTGGTGACGCTCTAACAAAGACCTCGTTTATCTTCCTTGAAATTTCTTTCAGGGTGTTAATATATCTTGTGGCACGATTTTTTTCATATTCTTCTTTTTGAAAAATTTTAATTAATTTATGATTCTTAAAAATTTCAATTAAATAGGTATTAAGTACGCCTGTTTCATTCATTAATTGAGTTGTTACTTTTCCCATTCGCTTCCCAAGTGTTTTAGCAGCTATACTTGCTAATGGTATCATTATGAGGGCAACTAATGATAATTTCCAATTTTGATAAAACATAACCGAGAGCAAACCTATTAATGTAAGCGTATCTTTAAATAGATTTAAAATTGCAGTACTTACTAAATTTGTAATTTGACCCACATCGTATGTTAAATTTGTAACAAATTTTGCCGAATGTTTATTATCGACTAGTTTAGTGTCGGCTTTTATCAAAGATTTAAACATATCAATTTGAATATCTCTTTTAACATTCTCAGAAACTCGTATCATGATAATTTTTGCCATATATAAAGAGCCACCTTTAATTGCAAAAGCTAAAACAATGAGTCCAGGAATTACGTAAATTAAAGATTGTTTTTTTTCTATAAATAGTTGTTTGATAGCTGGGTCTAACAAATATGCAACTGCAGAAGTACTACCAGCAAGAAGAACTGTAAAAAAAACTGATACAGCTATATTCTTCAAATACTTTTTGGTATAATCATTGAATAGTCTTTTTAAAATTTCAACGCTATTCATTTTTAAAGTTTTCCTATTATAAGATTAATTAAAACTAAAAATCCAAGCATATTATTTAATTTAAAAGTTTTTAAACAACTTTCTGGTTTGTTGATTTTTAATTTTTTAATTTGCATAAGAAATATTTGTAAAAACACTATAAGTGAAAACATATAATAAAATTTATTTAAACTCATTAAGTAACCTGTGATTAATAATGATAAGAAAAATATTGAGTAGCATGTAATTAAAAATATGAGTGGATTAGATTTAAATTTGATTGAGGTTGATTTTAATCCTATTATTTCGTCATCTTTAATATCCTGGTATCCATATATTGTATCGTAACCAAGTGTCCAAAATATGGCTCCAACGTAAAGTATTATTGGTAGTAAGTTGATTTGATTTTCAATTGAAGTCCAGCCTAAAATTAAACCATAATTAAATGTTATCCCTAAAAATAACTGAGGCCAGTAAGTAAATCTCTTCATTAAAGGATATGTAAATGCTAATGGCATTGAACCAAAAGCTAGAATAATTGTGAAGTAATTAAAATTAATTAAGACTAAGAGTGCCAACAAACATAAAATAGATGAGTAAATTAATCCTGATAATATAGATATTTTTCCTGACGCAATTGGTCTATTTTTAGTACGAGAAACTTTTTTATCATATTCTTTATCTACTATGTCATTGATAATACAACCAGCTGATCTCATTAAAACTGAGCCTAAAAAAAACAAAAGTAAGTAAAAAAAATATAAATTTAAATTATTAGAAAAATTATAGGCCAAAGTTAATCCCCATGCACAAGGCCAAAACAGCAACATATACCCTATGGGCCTTCTAAGTCTAGTTAGTTCAAAAAAAAGATTAATTCGGTTCATAAATTTTACTTGTAAATAACAAAGGCAAGATTGATAATCAAACTGATTCGTATGAATATAGATTATACAGTAACTGCTTTAATGTTTCCTGCTATTCCATTATTAATGAGCGTTTATAGTAATCGATTTCACTCGCTTAGTATTTTAATTAGACAACTTCACGACGAACATGTTTATGAAAAACATATTCCGCCAGAATGGAAAAAACAATTTATTAATTTAAGTGGCAGAATTACCCTTTTAAGATGGACAATTTTATTTGCTGCTTTTGGCTTTTTATTTAATATGCTAACAGTGTTTGCTCTTTATTTGGATGAAGTTTTTATGGCGAGAGTGATTTTTGGATCTTGTTGTTTATCTATGATTATTTCAATAATTTTTTTTATTAGAGAAATACATATTTCAACCAATGCTCTTAAACTTCATATGTCTGATATGGATGTAAAAGTAGATTAAGGAATTATTACAGCAGGACCAGTTAATAATCTTTCTTCTAAATCTTTATGAGCTTGTGCAGCATCTTTAAGAGAATATTTTTTAGAAATTTCAATTTTAAATTTTTTAGACAAGATTGCATCAAAAACTTTTTTTGCTGACTCAACCAACTCTTCTCTTTTAACTGTATAATGTGCAATAGATGGTCTTGTGAAAAATAAACCTTTCGCATTGATATCTTTTTTAATATCAAGAGTATCTACATAACCAGATGCATTTCCAAAGGCTACCATCATTCCTCTTATCTTTAATGTTTCAATTGAACCTTTAAATGTTTTAATACCGACACCATCATAGACAACATCAATACCATTCTTACCTGCAATTTTTTCCACTTCATCAACAAAATCTTTTTCTGAATAATTAATTACGTGGTGACAACCATTTTTTTTTGCAATTTCTTCTTTGGCTTTTGAACCAACAGTTCCAATTACTTCTGCACCTAAAGCATTGGCCCATGGACATAAAATTTGACCTAAAGCACCTGCCGCTGCATGGTATAAAACTTTATCACCTTTTTTTAAATGATAGGCTCTATGCAATAAGTATTCTGCTGTAATTCCTTTTAAAGTAATACATGATGCAACTTCATCAGAAATACCATCTGGAACTGAGATTAATTTTTCTTCAGGCATAATTTGTTTTTCTGAATAAGCACCAATTGGCATTGATGCATGTGTAACTCTATCACCAACCTTAAATAAACTTACTTCAGAACCAATCTCTTCAATTATTCCACAAGCCTCTAAACCAATACCACTAGGCAATGGAATAGGGTAAAGACCTGTTCTATGATAAACATCTATAAAGTTTAAACCAATAGATTTATTTTTAATTAAAACCTCTTTTGGTCCAGGTTTTGCAATTTCAATATCTTTTATAACAAGAACCTCAGGTCCGCCAAATTTATCTATTTGAATTGATTTCATTATTTATTTTACAAATGTATCATTATGATAATCTTGAACAGCTTGCAAGATTTCTGCTTTAGTGTTCATCACAAATGGCCCACCTCTAGCAATTTCCTCATTAATAGGTTTTCCTGAAATTACTAAAAATTTAGCTTTTGATTTACCTTTGACTTTTAATTTTTCGCCTTTAGATAATAATATTAAAGTACTGTCTTTCACATTAACATGTTTTTTTTCACCAATTTCTACTTCTCCATTGATTAAATAAATAAATGAATTGTGAGTAGAGGGTAATTTAAAAATAAATTCTTTATCTTTATTTAGTTCAACATCAAAATAAACAGGTTCAACATTATGATTTTTTACAGGACCCTCAGCTTTTTCAAATTTACCAGCTATTACTTTAACAGTTTTATCATCATCTTTATAAACAGCCATTTTATCAGCATCAATGTAAATATATTCTGGCTTACTCATTTTCAATTTGGCAGGCATATTGATCCATAACTGAAAGCCGTGAAGCTTTCCTTCTTTCATTGCAGGCATTTCAGAATGAATTATGCCACTTCCTGTTTTCATCCACTGAACATCTCCCGCAGTCATTCTTCCTTCACCACCAGTACTATCTTTGTGTTCAAAGTCCCCTGCAAGCATATAAGTAACTGTTTCAATTCCTCTATGAGGGTGTGGTGGAAACCCAGCAATATAATCTTCGCTATTTTCTGATCCAAATTCATCTAACATTAAAAAAGGATCAAAGTAATTTGGCTCAACACCAATACTTCTTTTTAATTTTACCCCAGCTCCATCTGACGCTGAAACTGGATTAATAATTTTACTTACTTCTATGTTTGACATCTTTTACTTATTGTGTGAACCATCACAAAACGGTTGATTGCCCGTTTGCTTACAAGCACAAAAAAACATTTTTTTTGTTTCCTCAGCCTTATATGCAAATGGAGTAAATTCCGTGCCTTTGTGTGATCCATCACAAAAAGGTTGTTTTGAACTTTTACCACAACTGCACCAGTAATAAGATTTACCTTGTTCTACATTCACTGCAATTGCACTTTCGCCTGCTCTTTGTCCTTTACTCATGTTCCCCTTAAATTAATTTCGTTAATTCACTTAAATTTTTTATTTCGTTTTGAGGTTTATAATCTAAATTGTCAAAAATACTATTATTTCTATTTACCCAAATCGAGTTAAAACCATAGTTTCCTCCACCTGAAACATCCCATGTATTTGCACTCAAGAAAGCAACTTCATTTTTTTTAATTTTGTATTTTTTAATAGGCAGGTCATAGACTTTTGAGTCTGGCTTATAAATTCTAACCTCCTCAATAGAAAACAAATCATCAAATAAATTATCTAAATTATTACTTTTAACTAACTCATCTAAAAGAGATGTAGTCCCATTTGAAAGTATCGCTAATTTAAAATTCTTTTCTTTTAATATTTTTAGAGTTTCAGGAACCTCCTTAAAAGGCGAGAGAACTCTATATAAATTCAACAGCTCACTTTTCATTAAAGGATCTATGCTAAAAGCTTTCATAGATTTATCTAAACTATC
>JACWEI010000013.1 GCA_014653625.1 Pelagibacterales bacterium SAG-MED39 | reverse complement strand
AAACAATTAGAAGAAAAATGGGGTGTAACTCCAATGGCAGCAGCAGCTCCGGCAGCAGCAGGTGGCACTGCAGCAGCAGAAGATAAAGATGATTTTTCAATCATGTTAGTTTCAGCTGGTGATAAAAAAATAAATGTTATCAAAGAAGTAAGAGCAGCTACATCACTTGGTCTTAAAGAAGCGAAAGACTTAGTGGAGGGTGCACCAAAGGAAGTAAAAGCTGGTGTTCCAAAAAAAGAAGCTGAAGAAATTAAAGCTAAGTTAGAAGCTGCAGGCGCAAAAGTAGAACTTAAATAAATTTAAAAGGATTTATTTAAGTACTGATTATAAATAATAATCAGTACTTAAAAAATAGATGCAACTATCTTTTACAGAAAAAAAAAATATTAGAAAAAGTTTTGGAAAACTTAAAGAAAGTTTATCTATACCAAATCTAATTGAAGTTCAAAAAAACTCTTACAGTGAATTAACTGATTTTACAAAAAACACTAAGGAATTAACCAAAGGTTTTGATAGAGTTTTTAAAAGCATTTTTCCAATTGAAGATTTAAATGATAAGGCAACTCTAGAATATATTTCATATAGATTAGAGAAACCAAAATTTGATGTAGAAGAGTGTATAGCCCGGGGTTTAACTTACTCGTCTGCTCTTAAATGTACTTTAAGATTAGTGGTTTATGAAATAGATCAAGAAAATAACACTAAAGATATTTTATCAGCTAAAGAGCAAGAAGTTTACATGGGAGAAGTCCCAATGATGACTAATAGTGGTACATTTATCACAAATGGAGTTCAAAGAGTTGTTGTTAATCAAATGCACAGAAGTCCAGGTGTATTTTTTGATCATGACAAAGGCAAAACTCATGCAAGTGGTAAATTATTGTTTAATTGTAGAGTAATTCCAAATAGAGGTTCATGGTTAGATTTTGAATATGATGTTAAAGACTTTCTCTATTTTAAAATTGATAGAAAGAAAAAAATTTTTTCAACTAGTTTACTCTTAGCATTAGGTTTTACAAAACAAGAAATAGCTGATGAATTTTATGACAGTGAACAATATTCTTTCGATCAAAAAACTAATAAATGGAAGACTAAATTTAATCCTGAAAACTATAAAGCCAAAAATTTTTCAGAAGAAGTTATAGATGCTAAAACAGGTAAAGTTGTAATAAAGCTTGGTGATCAAATTAATTATGTTAAAGCAAAAAAATTATCCAGTGAAGGATTAACTGATATCTTAATATCTAAGGACTCTTTATTTGGAAAATTTCTTCATAAAGATATAAAAATAAATGATGAAGAAGAAGGTACATTTAAAATTGGTACTGAACTTAACGACACGATTCTTCAACAAATTATTGATGCAAAAATATATTCAATAAAATTATCAGTAACGAATTCAATAAATAAAGGTGCATATTTATTAAACACTATTTTAAATGATAAAAATAATACTAAGGATGAAGCTATTACAGAAGTTTACAAAATGCTAAGACCTGGTGAACCTCCAACGATAGAAATCGCTACTCAAATATTTAACAATCTTTTCTTTAGTTCAGACAGATATGATCTTTCAGATGTTGGAAGAGTTAAAATGAATTCTAGATTGAACCAAGAATGTTCAGATAAAATAACAATTTTAAGAACTGATGATATTATAGCTATTATTCACAAAATGCTTGATCTAAGAGATGGTAAGGATGAGGTTGATGATATTGATCATCTTGGAAACAGAAGAGTAAGATCCGTAGGAGAATTAGTGGAAAACCAAGCACGTATCGGTGTTTATAGAATGGAAAGAGCTATTAAAGAGAAAATGACAACGCTAGACGTAGAGTCAGCAATGCCACAAGACTTAATTAATGCTAAGCCTTTAACAGTTTCTTTAAAAGATTTTTTTGCAAGCTCTCAACTATCACAATTTATGGATCAAACTAATCCGTTGTCAGAAATTACCCACAAACGAAGAGTTTCAGCTTTAGGTCCAGGAGGCCTAACAAGAGAAAGAGCAGGTTTTGAAGTTCGAGATGTTCACCCAACTCATTATGGAAGAATTTGTCCAATCGAAACACCTGAGGGTCCAAATATTGGTTTAATAAATAGTTTATCTACTTATGCTAAAATTAATAAATATGGTTTCATTGAAAGCCCATATAAGAGAGTGAAAGATGGAGTAGTTCAGGACAACGTAGAATATCTATCTGCAATGGAAGAGACAAAATTTACAATTGCTCAAGCGAACACAAAAATTGATAAAAGTGGAAAAATTATTGAGGAACTTGTTTCTTGCAGACAAAATCTAAACTTCCTTTTATCTAAACCTGAGACTATTGATTATATAGATGTTTCACCAAAACAGTTGGTCTCTGTAGCAGCATCTTTAATTCCTTTTTTAGAAAATGATGATGCCAATAGAGCTTTAATGGGATCAAACATGATGAGACAGGCAGTTCCTTTATTAAAACCAGAGTCTCCTTTAGTAGGTACAGGTATTGAAAGTGATGTAGCATTAGACTCTGGAGTAACAATAGTAGCAAAAAGAGATGGTGTTGTAGATAAAATAGATGGAAAAAGAATAGTTATTAAAGTCACAGAAGAAACTGATTTCACTAAATCTGGTGTTGATATCTATAACTTACAAAAGTTTAAAAGATCTAATCAAAATACTTGTATAAATCAAAAACCACTTGTTAGAGTTGGAGATAAAGTAAAAACTGGAGATATTATAGCAGACGGTCCTTCAACTAAGCTAGGAGAACTAGCCTTAGGAAAAAACGTTACAGTAGCATTTATGCCGTGGCAAGGTTACAACTTTGAAGACTCAATTTTAATCAGTGAAAGATGTGTAACAGATGATGTATTTACCTCTGTTCATATAGTTGAATATGAAATAATGGCCAGAGATACTAAACTTGGTGAAGAGGAAATAACAAGAGATATTCCAAATGTAAATGAAGAGGCTTTGAAAAACTTGGATGAGTCTGGTGTTGTTTATATTGGCGCTGAAGTTAATGCGGGAGATATTTTGGTAGGAAAGGTTACTCCAAAAGGAGACTCAGCTTCTGGTCCAGAAGAAAAATTACTCAGATCGATATTTGGAGAAAAAGCTATTGATGTAACAGATACATCTTTAAGAATGTCTCGTGGAAGCAGTGGTACTGTTGTAGATGTGAGAGTCTTTAACAGACATGGAATTGAAAAAGATGAAAGATCAATAACGATTGAAAGAGCAGAAATAGAAGAAGTACAACAAGACAAGATAGTTGAAGAGGAAATTTTAGAGAGAAGTATTAAACAAAGAGCTGCTCAAATTCTTTCAGGATCTTCTTTGAGTAAAAAAATTAAAGATATCGATATTGGTACAAAACTTGATTTTGAAATAATAAATACACTAACAATAAATGATATATTTAAGATTAATGTAAGTAATACTGGAAATGAAGCTACGCTTTTACAATTAAAAGACCAATATAATAAAGCTAAACAAGACATTACTGAGAGATTTGAAGATAAAGTTCTAAAGATCAGAAGTGGTGATGATCTACTACCTAGCGTAATGAAAATGGTAAAAGTTTTTGTTGCCATTAAGAGAAGACTAAGACCTGGTGATAAAATGTCTGGTAGACATGGAAATAAAGGAGTTGTTAGTAAAATTGTTCCTGTAGAGGATATGCCGTACCGTGAAGATGGAAGACCTGTAGATATAGTATTAAATCCTTTGGGTGTTCCAAGTAGGATGAATGTTGGTCAAATTCTTGAAACACATCTTGGATGGGCATGTAAAGAATTCGGGGAAGAAGTAAAAAGAATAGTCAATGAAAATAACAAAAAAATTGAAAAAAATGAAAAAATTACAAAATTCCTAAAATCTGTGTATGGTGGAGAAATATTTGACGAAAAAGTTGATAAATTGACCAAGTCAGAATTTACAGACTTATGTGAAAATTTACAAAATGGAATAGCCATTTCTACTCCAGTGTTTGACGGTGCAAAAGAAAAAAACGTTACAGAAATGTTAGAATTAGCTAAACTACCTGGTTCAGGACAGACTTATTTATGGGACGGTAGAACTGGAGAAAAATTTGATAGACCTGTAACTGTTGGCATAATTTACATGTTAAAACTCCATCATTTAGTTGAAGATAAAATTCATGCTAGATCAACAGGTCCTTATAGCTTAGTAACACAACAGCCACTTGGCGGTAAAGCTCAACTAGGTGGTCAAAGATTTGGTGAAATGGAAGTTTGGGCTCTTGAAGCATATGGTGCTTCTTACACTTTACAAGAAATATTAACAGTTAAATCAGATGATGTGGCGGGTAGGGTGAAAGTTTACGAAACAATAGTTAAGGGCGAAGAAAATTTTGAGTCTGGAATACCAGAGTCATTTAACGTTTTAGTTAAAGAAATAAAATCATTAGCATTAAATGTGGAGCTAAATTAATTATGAAAAAAGAATTAGCAGATCTATTTAAAAATTCAGAAATTTCTGAAGCTCAAAATTTTAGTAGTATAAAAATTACACTAGCAAGTCCTGAAAAAATTAAATCGTGGACATACGGAGAGATTAAAAAACCAGAAACAATTAATTATAGAACCTTCAGACCAGAAAAAGATGGTCTTTTTTGTGCAAGAATTTTTGGACCTATTAAAGATTATGAATGTTTGTGTGGGAAATACAAACGAATGAAGTTTAGAGGTATTATTTGTGAAAAATGTGGAGTTGAAGTCACAAAGTCGAATGTAAGACGAGAAAGAATGGGCCATATCAATCTTGCAACACCAGTTGCTCACATATGGTTTTTAAAATCATTACCTAGTAGAATAGCTTTAGCTGTAGATATGAAACTTAAAGAGGTAGAAAGAGTTTTATATTTTGAAAACTTTATAGTTATTGAACCAGGTTTGACTGGTTTACAAAAAAATCAACTTTTAAATGAAGAAGAGTTAGCAAAATATCAAGACGAGTTTGGAGAAGAATCTTTTACAGCAGGCATTGGTGCTGAAGCGGTTCTGGAAATGCTCAAAAGTCTTGATCTTGAATTAGAAAGAAAAAATTTAGCCAATTATATAAAAGAAACTAAATCCAAAGTTAATGAAGAAAGAGCTATTAAAAGATTAAAACTAATTGAGTCATTTATTGAAACTGGTCAAAAACCTGAGTGGATGATAATGACTGTTATACCAGTAATTCCGCCAGAATTAAGACCCCTAGTTCCTTTAGATGGTGGAAGATTCGCTACGTCAGATTTAAATGATCTTTATAGAAGAGTAATAAATAGAAATAATAGATTAAAAAGATTAATGGATTTAAAAGCACCAGACATCATTGTAAGAAATGAAAAAAGAATGTTACAGGAGTCGGTTGATGCGTTATTTGATAACGGAAGACGTGGTAGAGTAATTACAGGAACAGGGAAGAGACCTCTTAAATCTTTAGCAGAAATGCTTAAAGGTAAACAGGGAAGATTTAGACAAAATCTATTAGGTAAACGTGTAGATTATTCTGGTAGATCAGTAATTGTTGTTGGACCAGACTTAAAATTACATGAATGTGGCTTACCAAAAAAAATGGCTCTAGAACTTTTTAAACCTTTTTTATACGCTAGATTAAACAAGCTCGGATTAGCATCAACAATAAAACAAGCCAAAAAACTTGTAGAAAAAGAGACGAACGCAGTTTGGGATGCGCTAGAGTTAATTGTAAGAGAACATCCTGTTTTGTTAAATAGAGCACCAACACTACACAGACTTGGAGTTCAGGCTTTTGAACCAAAATTAATTGAAGGTGATGCAATTGAACTACATCCATTAACTTGTGCTGCTTTTAATGCTGACTTTGATGGTGACCAAATGGCAGTACACGTTCCTTTAAGTTTAGAAGCTCAATTAGAAGCAAGAATTTTGATGTTATCAACTAACAATATATTATCTCCTTCAAATGGAAAACCAATAATAGTTCCTAGTCAGGATATGATCTTAGGAATCTACTACTTATCTCAAGAACCAATTACAGATAAACCGTCAGGAT
Organism: Pelagibacterales bacterium SAG-MED39; assembly: GCA_014653625.1. GTDB lineage: Bacteria > Pseudomonadota > Alphaproteobacteria > Pelagibacterales > Pelagibacteraceae > Pelagibacter. The sequence goes on along the minus strand of JACWEI010000013.1, from coordinate 20,650 downwards.
ATTTTGTAAATTCAGATCAAATTGAATTTGCACTCTCATCAGGTCAAATTAAAGTTCACAGTACAATCATTTCTAGATTTGAAACAGTTGATGAAAAAGGAAATAAAAAGTTTGAAAAATATACCTCAACAGCGGGTAGATTTTTATTAGCAAATTTATTACCAAAGAATTTTAATATAAAATTTGCATTAATAGATAGATTACTACCAAAAAAGACTGTGTCTGAAATTATTGATATTGTGTTTAGATTTTGTGGACAAAAAACAACTGTTATATTTTGTGATAAACTTAAGGACTTAGGTTTTAAACATGCATTTAAAGCAGGAATTTCTTTCGGTAAAGACGATTTAGTAATACCAGCAAACAAAACTCAATTAATTGATGATACAAAAAAATTAATTGCTGATTATGAAACTCAATATGCTGAAGGTTTAATTACTAGAGGTGAAAAATACAACAAAGTTGTGGATGCTTGGTCAAAATGTACTGATAAAGTTGCTGGTGAGATGATGAAAGGTATTTCTGCTACAGAAAAAACAGATGAAGGTTTAAAAATCAACTCAGTATTTATGATGGCTGATAGTGGTGCAAGAGGTTCTGCTGCACAGATGAAACAATTAGCTGGAATGAGGGGCTTAATAGCCAAACCATCTGGAGAAATTATTGAAAGTCCAATAACTTCTAACTTTAAAGAGGGTCTTACAGCATTGGAATATTTTAATTCTACACACGGTGCAAGAAAAGGATTGGCTGATACAGCGCTTAAGACAGCTAGTTCTGGATATCTAACAAGAAGACTTTGTGATGTGGCACAAGATTTAACAATTACAAAAAAAGAATGTGATTGTAAAAATCCAGGATTTATTGAACTTTCTGAAATTTTAGAAGGTGGAAATGTTGTTGTAAGTTTATCTGAAAGAGCATTAGGAAGAATTACCTTTGATGATGTAAAAAATCCTTTAACAGGTGATGTAGTTATTAAGAAATCTACTATGATTGATGAAGCTGGCTGTGATAAAATTGATGCTGCAGGAGTTAAATCGATTAAAGTTTATTCTGTGATGACATGTGGTTCAAAAGAGGGTGTGTGTGCAACCTCTTATGGAAGAGATTTATCTAGAGGTAAAATGGTTCATGTTGGAGAAGCAATTGGAATGATTTCTGCTCAATCCATTGGAGAACCAGGAACTCAGTTGACTATGAGAACATTTCACGTTGGTGGAACAGCTTCCGTAAAACAAGATTCTCAAATAGTTAGTAAAAGTGAAGGTACTTTGAAAATTATAAATTCGAATATCTTGGAAGATTCGAAGAAAAATTTAATTGTTATGGGAAGAAATACCCAGCTTTCGTTAGAAGATGAAAATGGAGTTCAAATAGCTGTCTATAAAGTTGCTTATGGATCTAAATTATTCTATAAAAATGGTGACAAGGTAAAAGCTAATACTAAAATTTGTGAGTGGGATCCATACACAACACCTGTTATTGCAGAAAAGAGTGGTACAGCAAGTTTTGTTGATCTAATTGATGGTGTTTCAATTCAAGAAACTACTGATGATGCTACTGGTATTTCATCTAAATCTGTAGTTGATTGGAGATCTCAATCAAAAAGTGCAGACCTTAAGCCAAGAATCACTTTGAGAGATGATAAAGGTAATGTAATTAAAAAAGCTGATGACAATGAAGCAAGGTATTATTTAGTACCTGACTCAATTTTATCAGTGAAAGATGGTCAAAAAGTTTCTGCTGGAGATGTAATAGCAAGACTTCCAAAAGAGACAACTAAAACTAAAGATATTACTGGAGGTTTACCTAGAGTAGCAGAACTATTTGAAGCAAGAAAAGCAAAAGATAGTGCGATTATTGCTGAAAATGATGGCCAAGTAGTTTTTGGAAAAGAAGTAAGAGGTAAACAGAGAGTATCTATAGTCCCAGAAGATGGTGCTGAACCTTCAAATTATTTAATACCAAAAGGCAAACATATAAACTTTAACCAAGGTGAAAAAATTCAAAAGGGTGAATATTTACTAGATGGTCAACCTTTACCACATGATATCTTAAGAATTATGGGAATAAAAGATTTAACAGAATATTTTGTTAACCAGGTACAAGAGGTTTATAGATTACAAGGTGTTATTATTAATGACAAACACATTGAAACTATTTTAAGACAGATGCTTAAGAAAGTTGAAGTTAAAGTTTCAGGTGATTCTAACTACTTACCAGGTGAAATTGTTGATAGAATAAAATTTGATAATATTAACGAAAAACTTAAAGCAGAAGGTAAAACACCTGCACAAGGTGAAAGAGTGCTTATGGGTATCACTAAAGCCTCTTTACAAACAGAGTCATTTATATCAGCAGCTTCTTTTCAAGAAACAACACGAGTTCTTACAGATGCGGCAATTAAAGGAAAAATTGATCCATTAAATGGATTAAAAGAAAATGTTATAGTTGGTAGATTAGTTCCAGCAGGGACTGGTAATATTAAGAACAAATGGAACAAAAAAGCTCTTGAAGATGATAATAAATTCCTATCAGAACAAGAAAAAATTGAACCTTCGGAAACCCCTGTAAATCAATAAAAAAAGCTTATTCTATTCCTAGTTTTAGTTTGACAAAGTCAAATTAATAAGTATTTTGGCGGTGTTTTTGGTTGGAATGTAGTACTAAGCTAAGTGCTAAACGCTGCCACGAATAACCTGTCAGTTATTTCACTCAAAAATCAAACTAATTAAAAATATTTTATGCCAACTATTAATCAGTTGTTGAAAAAAAAAAGAGTTAAACAAATAACAAGGAATAAAGTTCCTGCTTTGCAAAAACAACCTTTAAAAAGAGGGGTGTGTGTAAAAGTTTATACTACTACTCCTAAAAAACCTAACTCGGCTTTAAGAAAAGTAGCAAGAGTAAGATTATCTAATGGTTTTGAAGTTACCGCCTATATTCCTGGAGAGGGTCATAATTTACAGGAACACTCCGTTGTATTAATTAGAGGTGGTAGAGTTAAAGACTTACCTGGTGTTAGATATCATATTCTTCGAGGAAATTTAGATACGCAAGGTGTTGCTAATAGAAAAAAAAGAAGATCTTTATATGGAACGAAAAAAGGTAAATAAAAATGTCTAGAAAAAAAACTCAACCCAAAAAGAATGTTGTTCCTGATCCAAAATTTAATTCAACAATTATTCCAAAACTAATAAATAATATAATGTATGATGGCAAAAGAGGTGTTGCTGCTAAAATTGTTTATGATGCAATAGAAAAAATTAAGACCAAAACTAAAGATGAGCCAATCAATATATTTAATGAAGCAATTAATAATATTAAGCCAACTGTCGAAGTAAGATCTAGAAGAGTAGGTGGAGCTACGTATCAAGTTCCAGTAGAAGTAAAAAGTAAAAGAGCCCAAGCACTAGCTATTAGGTGGTTAGTAGACTCTGCTAGAAAAAGAAAAGACAAACATATGTCAGACAAAATTTTTAATGAACTTTATGATGCATATGAAAAAAAAGGTTCAGCAGTAAAAAAAAGAGAGGATGTGCATAAAATGGCAGAGTCTAATAAAGCTTTTGCACATTTCAGGTGGTAAAAAATTATGGCTAGAACTCATACATTAGACAAATATAGAAATATTGGGATCATGGCCCACATCGATGCTGGTAAAACCACTACCACTGAAAGAGTTTTATATTATACAGGAAAAAGTCATAAAATTGGTGAAGTACATGACGGTGCAGCAACAATGGATTGGATGGAGCAAGAACAAGAAAGAGGCATTACAATAACTTCTGCTGCAACCACTTGTTTTTGGCAAGACCATAGAATTAATATTATAGATACTCCTGGTCATGTGGACTTTACTATTGAAGTTGAAAGATCATTGAAAGTTTTAGATGGTGCTGTCGCAGTTTTTGATGGTGTTGCAGGTGTTGAACCTCAGTCAGAAACTGTATGGAGACAAGCAGACAAATATAAAGTTCCTAGAATTTGTTTTGTTAATAAATTAGATAGAACTGGTGCAGATTTTTTTAGATGTGTAGATATGATCAAAGATAGATTAGGTGCTAAACCTTTAGTAATCCAAGTACCTATAGGAATTGAAGCTTCTTTAACAGGAGTTGTTGATTTAGTAAAAATGAAAGCTCAAGTTTGGAAAAATGAAGCACTAGGTGCAGAGTGGGAATATAAAGAAATCCCAGATGATTTAAAGGAAATATCACAGAAATATAGAACAGAATTAGTAGAAATGGCAGTTGAGCAAGATGAAAAGTTAATGGAAGCTTATTTAAATGGTGATGAAATCAAGGAAGAAGAATTAATTAAATGTATAAGAAAAGGTACACTAAATTTTAGTTTTGTGCCAATTTTGACTGGTTCAGCATTTAAAAACAAAGGTGTTCAACCTTTACTAGACGCAGTTATAAACTACCTACCTAGTCCAATCGATATTGGCTCCATAAAAGGAACTAAACCAGGTTCTGAAGATGAGATAGAAATGAAATTTGAGGATGGAGCAGGTTTTTCAGCACTAGCTTTTAAAGTTGCAAATGACCCATTTGTGGGCTCGCTTACATTTATAAGAATTTATTCTGGAACAATCAAAACTGGAACTGGTATTTACAATTCATCCAAAGAAAAAGAAGAGAGAGTGGGAAGAATGCTTTTAATGCATGCAAATTCAAGAGAAGATATCAAAGAAGCTAATGCAGGTGATATAGTCGCTTTGGCGGGACTAAAATATACAATAACAGGTCATACACTATGTGATGAAGAAAAACCAGTATTATTGGAACCGATGGAGTTTCCAGACCCGGTAATTGAAATTGCTGTTGAACCAAAAACAAAGGCTGACCAAGAGAAAATGGGTGAAGCTCTTGGAAGATTAGCGAAAGAAGATCCTTCTTTTAGAGTAACCTCAGATGAAGAGTCGGGTCAAACTATTATTAAGGGGATGGGAGAACTACATTTAGATATAATTGTTGATAGAATGAAAAGAGAATTTAAAGTTGAAGCAAATGTAGGAGCTCCACAGGTTGCTTATAGAGAAACTTTAGAAAATGCTTCGGAAGTTGAATATACTCATAAAAAACAAAGTGGTGGTGCTGGTCAGTTTGCTAAAGTCAAATTACTTGTTGAACCTCAAGAGCCTGGAGCAGGTAGATCTGTTGAAAGTAAAATTAAGGGTGGTGCTATTCCTAAAGAGTTCATCCCCGGTGTGGAGAAAGGAATTGAAACCGTCTCTGATGGTGGAATTCTAGCTGGTTTTCCGATGATTGATTATAAAGTAACAATTTTAGATGGATTACATCATGATGTAGACTCTAGCGTTTTAGCCTTTGAACTTGCTAGTAGAGCTTGCTTTAAAGAAGCATGCACAAAAGGTACTTTAAAATTACTTGAACCTGTGATGAGAGTTGAGGTAGTAACACCTGAAGATTACATGGGTGACGTTATTGGTGATTTAAATAGCAGAAGGGGTCAAATTAGCACTCAAGAACAAAGAGGTAATGCAACTGTAATAACAGCTATGGTTCCTTTAGCAAATATGTTTGGCTACATAAATAATTTAAGATCTATGTCTCAAGGTAGAGCTCAATATTCAATGTTTTTTGATCATTATTCTAAAGTCCCTCAAAATGTTCAGGATGAAGTAACTAAAAAGATTGCAGGCTAAAATGGAAAAACAAAACATTAGAATTAAACTTAGAGCCTACGATAATAAAATTTTGGATGCTTCAACAGAAGAGATAGTAAATACAGTTAAAAGAACCGGTGCTACAATTAAAGGACCCATTCCTTTACCAACTAAAATTGAAAGATATACTGTTTTAAGATCTCCCCATATAGATAAAAAAAGCAGAGAACAATTTGAGTCAAGAACACATAAAAGATTAATAGATATTGTCGAACCAACGCCACAAACAGTAGAAGCTTTAATGAAATTAGATTTGGCATCAGGTGTAGATGTGGAGATTAAAATTTAACTATGAGAGAGATTGCTTTAATTGGAAAAAAGATAGGTATGACAAGAGAGTTTTATAAATCTGGTAAATTAGTACCTGTAACAGTCATTAAGATGGAAAAAGCAAGAGTTATTCAAGTCATAGAGAAGGAAAAAAGAGGTTATAAAGCTGTACAGTTAGGTTATGGAAAAATAAAAAGTTCCAAACTTACAAAAGCAATGAAAGGATTTTTTGCTAAGAAAAATACTGAGGCAAAAAAAAAATTAAAAGAATATAGAGTTTCTAACACTGAGAATTATAAAGAAGGAAATGAATTTGGACTTGAAATTTTTAAAGATACTAAATTTGTGGATACAAGATCGAAAACAATAGGTAAAGGTTTTGCTGGAGCCATGAAAAGACATAATTTTGGGGGCTTAAGAGCAACTCATGGTGTTTCAGTTTCTCATAGATCTCATGGTTCAACAGGTCAAAGACAAGATCCAGGTAAAGTTTTTAAAGGAAAAAAAATGGCAGGGCACATGGGTGACAAACTAAGAACAATGCAAAATATTGAGATAATTAAAACTGATTTAGAAAATGAACTCCTTTATTTAAAAGGTTCAATACCAGGGTCAAAAAATTCTGAAATAATAGTAAAGAGTTCAGTTAAAGATATAAAAAAAATGACAGTTAGTGAAAAAATTAAAGCGTATGAAGAAGCTAAAAAAACCCCTGATAAAAAGAAAAAGTAATGAAGTTAGATAAACTAAATTTAGATGGTAAAAAAAACTCTATTGAAGTTTTAGATAAAATTTTTTCTGCTAAATTGAACAAAAGATTAGTTAATAATGTCTTATATAAGACCAATGCTAACTATAAAGGTAGACATGCCAAAACAAAGCAGCAAAACGAAGTGTCTGGCCCAACATCAAAAATTTATGCTCAAAAAGGTACAGGTAACGCAAGACATGCCAGTAAAAAAGCACCAATCTTTGTTGGTGGTGGAGTTGCTCACGGGCCTAAAGGAGAATTATCCTATAAAAAAAGGAAGCTAAACAAAAGTGAAAAAAAACAAAGCATAGTTTCACTAATTAGTGAAAAAAATAAGAATAACGAATTATTAATATTTAGTGATTTTAATTCAGAGATAAAAAAAACTAAAGAAATGAGTAATATTTTAAAAAAATTTGAAATATCAAAAGCAATTATAATCTTGGACAAAAAATCAAAAGAAAATATAGAAAAATCTGCAAGAAACATTCCAAATATTAAAGTTACAGATATTAATCATTTTAGTGCTTTTGACCTAGTTAAATTTAAAAAAGTTGTTTTTACTGAAAGCTCAGTAAAAGAATTAGAAAAGAGATATATATAAAATGGAAAAGTTACATTTATACGATAAAATTTTGTCTCCTTTTCTTACTGAGAAATCTACTAATTTATCAGAACAAAATAAGGTTGTTTTTAAAGTCCCATCTAGTGCCAATAAGAATAATTTAAAAAAAAATATAGAAAAAATTTTTAAAGTTAATGTGACAAAAATTAATATTATAAATAAACAAAATAGAAAAAAATTAACTCGAGGTAGAAAAGTAAAAGTTTCTGGTTATAAAAAAGCAATCATTACTCTTAAAAAAGGTCAGAGTATTGATCTAACAAGTGGAATATAAAAATGGCATTAAAAACTTTTAAACCATATACAAAATCAACTAGAGGCACAATACTTGTAGATCGTGCTGGCCTTTGGAAAGGTAAACCTTTTAAATCTTTAGTCTCTCCAAAAAACGCCATGAAAGGCAGAAATAATTATGGCCGCATAACGTCAATTAATAGAGCAGGTGGTCACAAAAAAATGTATAGACATGTAGATTTCTATCGAAAAAAATTTGATGTACCTGCAATTGTTGAAAGAATTGAATATGATCCAAATAGATCATGTTACATAATGTTAGTAAAATTTGAGGATAATTCTAATGCTTACTATCTAGCTCCACAAAAAATAAAAGTTGGTGATAAAATTGAAAATGGAGAAAAAAAAGAGATAAAAATTGGTAATTGTATGCCACTTCAAGATATACCAGTTGGTATTAATATACATAATGTAGAAATCCAACCTGGTGGTGGTGGTAAAATAGCTAGATCTGCGGGTACTTCAGTTACAATCAGTGGATTAGATGGAAATTACAGTTTAATAAAATTATCTTCTGGAGAAGTTAGAAAAATTGACTCAAGAGCATTAGCTACAATCGGAGTTTTAAGTAATCCAGATCAAAAAAATATAAAAATTGGAAAAGCTGGTAGATCAAGATGGCTTGGTAGAAGACCACATACAAGAGGTGTTGTTAAAAATCCAGTAGATCACCCACATGGTGGAGGTGAAGGAAAAACTGCAGGCGGAAGACATCCAGTTTCTCCAACAGGTCAATCAGCAAAAGGATTAAAAACAAGGGACAATAAACGAACTGACAAATTTATAGTAAGAAGAAGAAACAAAAGGAAGGATACAAAATAATGGCTAGAGCTGTATGGAAAGGGCCTTTTGTAGAAGAAAGTTTAATGAAAAAAGTTGACAAATATAAAACTGACCCAAAAAAAATACCAATAAAAACATGGTCTAGAAGATCTACAATAATTCCTGACTTTGTTGGAGTAAGTTTTTTGATTTATAACGGTAAAAAATTTATTCCAATAACAATATCGGAAGACATGGTAGGACATAAATTAGGAGAGTTTGCTCCTACTAGAACCTTTTTTGGTCATACACCTGCAGATAAAAAAGCGAAGCCAGCAGAGGCAACTGATAAAAAATAATTATGGGTAAGAAAAAAAAAATTGATAGAAATAAAGATAAGACAATTAGATCTATAAATAACAATATTAGATCTAGTGTTAGAAAGCTTAATCCAATTCTAAAAGCTATAGTTGGAAAAAAAGTTGGGATAGCAATAAGAGATTTACAATTCTCAGAAAAAAGAATAACAAAAGATATAAGCAAAACTATCAACTCTGCTGTTGCTAACGCAGAAAATAATTTTCAATATGATATTGATAAATTAATAGTTAAAGAAGCTTATTGTGGAAAAAAAATAACAATGAAAAGATTTAGACCAAGGGCTAAAGGCAGAGCGGCCCCAATATTAAAACCTTATTCAAGTGTTACAATAATTTTATCTGAGACAAAAAAAATGGAGAGTCATGGGACAAAAAGTTAATCCAGTAGGTTTTAGACTTGGTGTAAATAGAGGATGGGATTCTGTTTAGTATGCAAAAAAAAAGGATTTTGGTAATTATCTTATAGAAGATTTCAAAATTAGAGATTACATAAAAAAAAATGTAATAAATTCTGGTGTCTCTAAAGTAATGATAGAAAGAACTGCAAACAAGTGTTTTGTTACAATTTATACTTCCAGACCAGGATTTGTTATTGGAAAAAAGGGAAGTGATATTGACAAGATTAAAAACAACTTATCTAAATTTACTTCAAATGAAGTCACTCTTAATATCAAAGAAGTTAAAAAACCTGAAACAAATGCCTATTTAGTAGCTGAAAATATAGCTCAACAACTAGTTAAAAGAATTTCTTATAGAAGAGCTATGAAAAGGGCTATGCAATCTTGTTTAAGACTTGGTGCACGGGGCATAAAAGTTTCTATTAGTGGTAGATTGGGTGGAAATGAAATAGCTAGAACAGAATGGTTACGAGACGGAAGTATTCCATCACACACTTTGAGAGCAGATATAGATTATGCTGAGGCCGAAGCTTTAACTACGTATGGAATTATAGGTATAAAAGTTTGGATATATAAAGGAGAAGTTTTTGCAAAAGAATTCAGTCAAGAAACAAATAAAATAAAATCACAAGAAGGAAAAGAATAATATGTTACAACCTGTTCGAACTAAATGGAGAAAAGCTCACAAAGGTAGAATTCATGGAACTGCTGGTAGAGCAAACTTTATTAATTATGGTGCCTATGCTTTAAAAGCATTATCACCAGAGAGAGTTACTGGTAAACAAATAGAGGCTGCTCGAGTTGCTTTAACGAGGCATATGAAAAGACAAGGGCGTGTTTGGACAAGAGTTTTTCCAAATATACCTGTATCTAAAAAACCAATAGAAGTTCGTATGGGTAAAGGAAAAGGTTCTCCCGAATATTATGCCTGCAGAGTAAAGCCAGGAAGAATTTTATTTGAAGTTGATGGTGTTTCAGAAGAAATTGCAAAAGAAGCATTATATAAAGCTTCAGCAAAATTACCAATTAAAACAAAAACAATAAAAAGATTTGCTTAAAATGAAAAAACAAGAAATAAAAAAACTGACTGAAGACCAAATTTTAAAAAATTTGGACAAATTTAAAAAAGACTTGTTTAATTTTAGATTTCAAAAGATAAATTCTCAGGTTACGAACCCAGCAAAAATTGGTGAAACCAGGAAGAATATAGCTAGATTAAAAACTTTATTAAAAGGAAAAAAAAATGCCTAAAAAAATTCTAACTGGAATAGTTGTAAGTGATAAACCAAATAAAACAATTACTGTTGTTGTTGAGAGAAAATACTCTCATCCACTGTTAAAAAAGGTGATTAAAGTTAAGAAAAAATACAATGCACATGATGAAAATAATAAATTTAAGACTGGTGATAAAGTTTCAATTATTGAAAGCAAACCCTTTTCTAAAAATAAGAAATTTCAAGTAATGGAGAATTTAAAATAATGATACAAGTACAAACAGAATTACAAGTTGCTGACAATACTGGAGCAAAAAGAATTGAGTGCATTAAAGTATTAGGTGGTTCAAAAAGACGTTATGCAAGTATTGGTGACACAATTGTTATTGCTGTTAAAGAGGCAATACCTAAGGGTAAGGTTAAAAAAGGGTCAGTTCATAAAGCAGTTGTTGTAAGAGTAAAAAAAGGAATTCATAGAGATGACGGATCAAAAGTTAGATTTGATAATAACGCAGCTGTTTTGGTTGATGACAAGGGCGAGCCAGTGGGTACAAGGATTTTTGGACCTGTTACAAGGGAATTAAGATTAAGAGGACAAATGAAAATAATTTCTTTAGCTCCAGAGGTCTTATAATGATTAAAAAAGGTTTAAAAGTGATTGTATTAGCTGGAAAAGATAAGAAAAAAGAAGGTGAAGTGATTGAAATAAATAGACCTCAAAATAGAGCTAAAGTTAAAGATATTAATATGGTAAAAAAACACGTTAAAACTACCAAAGAAAAAAAGGGTGGAATAGTTTCTAAAGAGAGTTTTATTCATCTATCTAATCTAAAATTAGTTGCAACAAAAACTAAACAAAAAAAAGTAGAGGTTAAAAAATAATGACTCCTAGATTAAAAGAAAAATATTTTAAAGAAATCCAAAACTCTATTAAAGAACAGTTTGGTTTTAAAAATTTATACATGGGACCCAAATTAGAAAAAATAGTATTGAATATGGGTTTAGGTTTAGATGGAAATGATGCAAAAATACTTAAATCTTGTGAAGAGGATTTAGCAAAGATAACTGGACAAAAACCTGTTGTGACTAAATTTAAAAAATCAGTAGCTAATTTTAAAACAAGAAAGGGCTCTAATGCAGGATTAAAAGTTACTTTAAGAAAGAATAAGATGTACGAATTTATAGATAGATTAGTCAATATTGCATTACCAAGAATTAAAGACTTCAGAGGTCTTTCACCAAATGCTTTTGATAAATTTGGTAATTACACATTCGGTGTTAAGGAACATATAATTTTTCCTGAAGTTAGTTTTGACAGAGCAGATAAAGTTAGAGGTTTAGATATAATAATTGTGATTTCGTCAAAAAGTAAAGAACATAGTTTTGCTTTATTAGAAAAATTAAATTTTCCATTTATTAAGAAAGGGGACAATTAATTATGGCTAAACTTAGCTCAATAAATAAAAATAATAAAAGAATTAAACTTTCAGATAAATTATACAAAAAAAGACAAAAATTAAAAAAAATAGTTATGAATAAAAGTCTTCCTTTAGAGGAGAGATTTAAAGCACAACAAAAATTATCAAAACTCCCTAGGAATTCAGCAAAAGTAAGAGTGATGAATAGATGTCAAATTACTGGCAGACCTCATGGAGTTTACAGAAAATTAAAGATATCTAGAATTGCATTAAGACAACTTGGATTGCAAGGAAAGATACCTGGTTTAGTTAAATCAAGTTGGTAGAAAGGAAATTATGAGTTTAAGTGATCCGATAGGTGATATGATAGCAAGAGTAAAAAATGCTCAATCAAGAAATCATAAAAAAGTGGAATTGCCATCATCAAATTTTAAGTCAAAAATAGCAGATATTCTAAAAAATGAAGGTTTTATAAAAGATTTTAAAATTAATTCTGAAAATAATAAATCAATTTTATTATTAGAATTAAAGTACCACTCAGGTAATCCTGTAATTAGTGCTTTTGAGCGTGTATCAAAGCCAGGTAGAAGAATTTTTTCAAGTGCAGATGGATTACCTAAAATAAATAATGGTTTAGGTATAGCAATAATATCCACACCAAAAGGTGTCATGACCGATATAGATGCAAGAAAACAAAGGGTCGGTGGCGAAATAATTTGTAAGGTATTTTAATGTCCAAAATAGGTAAAATTAATATTTCAATTCCTGATAAAGTTAAAGTTGTCTTAGCAGGTAATATTTTAAATATAGAAGGTCCTCTAGGAAAGAAAACCCTAAATATTGATTTAGATATATTTAATTTAGACATTAAAGATGGGAAAGAAATATCAATTAAACCAAAAAAATTAGATCAAAATACCAAAAGATTGTGGGGAATGAATAGAAGCTTGATAAATAATGCAGTAATTGGATCAAGTTCTGGTTATGAAAAAATTCTTGAATTAGTAGGTGTTGGCTATAGAGCTGCTTTAAAAGGAAATCAGTTAAATTTACAATTAGGTTATAGTCATGATATAAATTTTGAAATTCCCGATGGAATTAAAGTAGTAGTAGAAAAACAAACAACTTTAAAAGTCTCTGGGCATGATAAACAACAAGTTGGGTCAGTAGTATCTAAGATTAAAACTTTAAGAAAAATAGAACCTTACAAAGGTAAAGGAATTAGAGAAAAAGGTCAGTATGTGCTGAAAAAAGAGGGAAAGAAAAAATAATGAAACTAAATACAAGTATTAGAAAAAAATTTAGGGTAAGTAATAAAGTTAAAAAAGCAGCCCCAAATGATAGATTCAGATTATCTATTTCAAGATCTTCAAAAAATATTTCTGCCCAAATAATAGATGATAAAAAAAATTTAACATTACTCTCTGCTTCATCTGTTGAAAAAGACATAAAATCTGGTTCTAAAGTTAATAAATCTGAACTATCTAAAATAGTAGCGGAAAAATTAGCAAAAAAAGCACAAGAGAAAAAAATTACAAAAATTTTTTTTGATAGAGGAACTTATAAATATCATGGAAGAATTAAAATTTTCGCTGAAACACTTAGAAAAAATGGAATGGAATTTTAAATATGGATGAAAAATTTGATAAAAAGAGAGATGATATTTTAGAAAAATTAGTTCACATAAATCGTATTACCAAAGTTGTTAAAGGTGGTAGAAGATTTGGTTTTTCTGCGTTAGTTGTTGTAGGCAATCAAGCAGGTAAAATAGGTATTGCTCACGCAAAAGCAAAGCAAGTTCCAGATGCCATAAAAAAAGCAAATGAAATGGCTCGAAGAAAATTAGTTCATATACCTTTAAGAGAGGGTAGAACGATCCATCATGACGTAAAAGCAAAAGATGGGTCTGGCAAAATTGTGCTTAGAGCTGCATCAAAAGGAACTGGTATAATTGCTGGTGGCCCTGTAAGGGCAGTCTGTGAAGTATTAGGAGTAAAAGATATTGTAGCAAAATCTATGGGAACTTCAAATGCACATAATGTTATACGCGCTACAATGAAAGCTTTACTTAAACAAAATTCACCAAAACAAATTTCAGTAATTAGAAACAAAAAAATTTCTGAAGTGATTGAAAAAAGAGGATAATGACTAGATTAAATAATAGAACAAAAATAAATAAATCAAAAATTAGAGTAGGAAGAGGCATAGGCTCTGGTAAAGGAAAAACATCAGGAAGAGGTGTGAAAGGTCAAAAATCCAGATCTGGTGTTGCAATTAAAAGTTTTGAGGGTGGGCAGATGCCATTATATAGAAGACTACCCAAAAGAGGTTTTAATCCAATCTCTAAAAATAAAATAGCAATTTTAAATCTTGATAAAATTCAAACTCTAATTGATAAAAAAACTATCAAAACCAAAGATGTATTAAATTCTGATGTATTGATAAAATTGAAAGTAATTAATAAAAATTCTAATAAACTTAAAATTTTAGGCTCTGGTGATATAAAAGAAAAAATTAATATTGAAGCAGACTTAGCCTCAAAATCTGCGATTGATAAATTAGAAAAAATTGGTGGATCCTTACAATTAAAAAAGTAATTAGATTAAAATGAGCTCATCTACTTCTACAAATGATTTAAGAAATAGAATTATATTTACTATAGCGATATTAGCAGTTTATAGATTTGGTACATTTGTACCACTCCCTGGTATTGATCCTGAGCAACTCAAAATAATGATGGAAGGTAATCAAAAGGGTCTGCTTGGTATGTTCAATGTTTTTGCAGGTGGGGCGGTAAGTCGAATGGCAATATTTGCACTTGGAATTATGCCATATATCTCATCATCAATTATAGTTCAATTGTTGACTGGAGTTTCAGATTATTTTAAGAATTTAAAGTCTCAAGGTGAGATTGGTAGATCAAAAATTACACAAATTACTCGGTATGGAACTGTATTACTAGCAACCGTACAAGGATATGGTTTAGCTGTAGGTTTAGAGTCGTCTGTAGATTTAGTTATAAACCCAGGAATATTTTTTAAACTATCTACAGTAACTACAATAGTTGCAGGTACCATTTTTTTAATGTGGTTAGGTGAGCAAATTACTCAACGTGGAATTGGAAATGGAATTTCATTGATCATATTTGCTGGAATTGTTGCTGAAATACCAAGGGCTCTAGTTACTACGTTTGAACTTGGAAGGACAGGAGCTGTTTCTACACTAATGATATTAGCTATTTTTATTTTACTAATTTTAACAATTTTATTTATAGTATTTATGGAAAGGGCGCTTAGAAAAATATTAATCAATTATCCTAAAAGACAAATGGGTAATAAGATGTATGGCGGAGAATCATCGCATTTACCATTGAAGATTAATCAAGCTGGAGTTATACCGGCGATTTTTGCGTCAGCTTTACTTTTATTACCTGTAACATTCTCTAATTTTAATTTTTCAGAAAATGAGACTTTTTTAAATTTAAGTTCTTTTTTTACACAAGGTCAGCCTTTATACATGCTACTATATGCATCAGGAATAATTTTTTTTACTTTCTTTTATACTTCTATTACTTTTAATCCAACTGAAACTGCTGATAATTTAAGAAAGTATGGAGGATTTATACCAGGCATAAGACCTGGAGAAAGTACAGCATTATATATAGAAAATATCTTAACAAAATTGACAACTATAGGTGCTCTGTATTTAACACTTGTTTGTTTAATGCCAGAATTTTTAATAGCAAATTATCCAATCCCATTTTATCTAGGTGGGACTTCAATATTAATCGTAGTAGTTGTTGCAATTGATACTGTCACTCAAATACAAACAAGACTTATGAGCTCTCAATATGAACAACTTATTAAAAAAACTAAATTTGGTAAATAATAAAAAGTGAACTTAATTTTATTCGGACCTCCAGGTGCTGGAAAAGGCACCCAAGCTAAATATTTAATAAAAAAATTGGATGCATTTCAAATATCAACAGGCGACATGCTGAGAAATGAAATTCAAAAAGATACTGAAATTGGTAAAAAAATAATTAATGATATGAATGATGGTAAATTTGTAGATGATGAAATAGTTAATAAACTAATTAAAAATGCCTTATCTGATCCTAAAAAGAAAAATAAATTAGTATTTGATGGTTATCCCAGATCACTTAGTCAGGCAAAAAATTTAGATTTATTGTTAAAAGACACAAATCAAAAACTAGACCTTATTTTTTTTTTGAATGTAAATAAAGACACTATTATCAAAAGAATTGAAAAAAGAAAAATTATTGAAAAAAGATCAGATGACGATTTGAAAACTATTTTAAAAAGATATGATACATACATGGAAACAACAAAACCTGTGTTAGAATTCTATTCTAATAATCCAAATTTTCATGAAATAGATGGATCTTTAAAAATTGATGAAATAACCAGTAAAATTGATGCTTTTCTTCGGGTTTAAACGATTGAGTATAGTTGACTTTGAAAGATCATCTTATATAAAAGGCTAAAATTTATCACATATTTATGGCTCGTATAGCAGGTATTAATATCCCACAAAATAAACTCGTCCAAATTGGTTTGACATATATTTATGGTATAGGTGATAAATTTTCAAAACAGATTTGTACTTCTTTAGAAATTCCCAAAAAAAAAAGAGTAAATGAATTAACGGATGCAGAAATTTTAAAGATTAGAGAATATATAGATCAAAATTTTAAAGTTGAAGGTGATCTAAGACGAGAATATTCGTTAAGTATCAAAAGATTAATTGACCTTGCTTCCTATAGAGGCTCAAGACATAGAAAAAAATTACCTGTGAGAGGTCAAAGAACAAGATGTAATGCAAGAACTCGAAAAGGAAAAGCTATTGCAATTGCAGGAAAAAAATTAACACCACTTAAAAAATAGTATATATATGGCAAAAGTTGACAAAGTTGAGAGCAAAGATCAAAAAGTTGATAAAACTATAAAAAAAATTAATAAAAGTTCTTATTCTAAAAAAAAAAAACAAAAAAAAAATATCTTGAATGGGATAGCATATGTACAATCAACTTTTAATAATACAATTATTTCGATAGCTGATACAAATGGAAACGTCGTGTCTTGGGCATCAGCTGGTCAAAAAGGATTTAAAGGATCAAGAAAATCAACTCCTTATGCTGCTCAAATTGCAGCTGATGCTGCAGCTTCAAAAGCTTTAGAGTATGGAATGAAAACACTTTCTGTTGAAGTAAAAGGGCCAGGATCAGGACGTGAAACTGCATTAAGAGCTCTTCAAGCAAGAGGCTTTAAAATTTTATCTATTAAAGATACTACACCAATGCCACATAATGGAACTAGACCACCAAAAAAAAGGAGAGTTTAATGGAAACTGAAAATGTTAATATTAAAAATTGGAAATCGTTGATTAAACCAGCAAAATTAGATGTTAAAATAAGTGAAGATTTGACTAAAGCTACTATTATTGCTGAACCATTAGAAAAAGGATATGGTTTAACTTTAGGTAACTCTTTAAGAAGAATTTTATTGTCTTCTATAAGGGGAGCTGCAGTTACTTCAATTCAAATTGATGGAGTTTTACACGAATTCACATCTATTAAGGGCGTTAGAGAAGATGTAACAGATATAGTATTAAACGTAAAATCTTTGGCGTTAAAATCAAATTCCGAGGGAACAAAAAAACTTGTATTAGACGCTAAAGGCCCAGGTGAGATAAAAGCTTCAGACATAGCTCAAGTAGCAGATATTGAAATATTAAATCCTGATTTAGTTATTTGTAATTTAGATGAAAATACAAATTTTCATATGGAAATGAATGTAAATACTGGAAAGGGTTATGTGCCTGCAGAATTAAATAAACCAGAGGAGCCACCACTAGGACTAATTGCTATTGACTCTCTATATTCTCCAGTTAAAAAAGTTTCGTATTCAATTAGTACAGCAAGAGAAGGTAAGGCTCTTGATTATGATAAATTAACAATGGAAGTTGAAACAAATGGTTCAATTTCTGCTGAAGATGCTGTTGCATATTCAGCTCGAATTTTTCAAGATCAATTGAAAATGTTTATAAATTTTGATGAACCTGTTGAAGCTCCTGTAAAAGAAGTTTCTACTGAACCAGAGTTCAATAAAAACCTATTAAGAAAAGTTGATGAACTGGAACTTTCAGTGAGATCTATGAACTGTCTTAAAAATGACAATATAATTTATATTGGGGATCTTGTTCAAAAATCAGAGGGTGAAATGTTAAGAACACCTAATTTTGGAAGGAAATCTTTAAATGAAATTAAAGAGGTATTAACAGGTATGTCGCTTTATTTAGGAATGGAGATACCAAATTGGCCACCAGACAATATTGCTGAAATGTCTAAGAAATTAGAGGAAGCCATTTAATGAGACATGGAATGGCCAATAAGAAGTTAAATAGAACTTCAGAACATAGAAAAGCATTACTTAAAAATATGCTAAATTCTCTGATCAAATATGAACAAATTAAAACTACTTTGCCTAAAGCAAAATTTTTAAAACCCCAAGCCGATAAAATTATAACATTGGGTAAAAAAGACACTTTGCAAACAACAAAAATATTAGTTTCTCAATTACAAGACCCTAAATCTGCAAGTAAAGTTAAAAAAACTTTGTCTAAAAGATATGAGAAAAGAAGTGGAGGATATACTAGAATTATCAAAGCAGGATTTAGATATGGTGATAATGCTCCAATGGCAATAATCGAATTTGTTGACAGAGATATTCAAGCTAAAAAAATAGACAAAAAGAAAAAAGATCCTTCTAAAGAAGCTGATAAAAAAGAAGATAAAAAAGTAGCTACAGCTTAGTATAATTATTTAAAATCATGATAAAGAATTTTATCGTTAATGCGACGTGTAATAATATGCGTATTGATAGATGGATAAGAAATACATTGGGTAAATTTCCACAAGGCTTAATCGAAAAAACTTTAAGATTAGGAAAAATAAAAGTAAATAAAAAAAAAGTTAAAAGTTCATTTAAGATCAGAACCCATGATAAGATTGATATATTTAATATAGATTTTAAGGAAGAAATTATTCAAAAAAAAATTAAATTTGATCCCTCTGATGACATTATTAAATCTAATGAAGATTTAGTTATAGAAAATAATGACAATTTTATTGTCTTGAATAAGAGTCCAGGTATTTCAGTTCAAGGAGGAACAAAATCAAAAAAAAACTTAATTGATATCTTTGCTAAAAGTGAAATTTTTAGTAATACAAAACCTTATTCGGTTCACAGGTTAGACAAAGATACTTCTGGTGTTTTTATAATGGCTAAGAATAGAGAAACTGCTCAATTATTAACATCATTATTTAGATTAAGAAAAGTTCATAAAACTTATTTAGCTATATGTCACGGTGAGTTAGAAAAAAATTCTGGTGTATGGAATGATGAATTAATTCGTTTTGATAATGGTAAGAAAATCATAGAAAAGGCTAAAACTATTTATAAAGTATTAGACAAAAATTCCAATTCAAGTTTAGTAGAGATGAAACCAATAACAGGAAGGAAACATCAACTAAGAAAACAATTGTTTAATATAGGAAACTCAATTTACGGTGATCAAAAATATAGATCTATCAATTCAACCAAGGGAATTAATAAAAATTTAATGCTTCATTCATATGAAATAAAATTCATTATAAAAGATAAGAAACATACATATAAAGCATTATTACCAGATTATTTTAAAAAATTACTAAAAACTAAAAGGCTTAATTTTGTAAATTTGAAATAAGATTTTCAATTAGTATATTTTCTATTTCTTTATAGTTTTGATCTTTAATTTCTTTAAGGTTAGTTATGCCTTTATCTTTAATACCACATGGTACAATTGAATTATACATTTGTAAGTCATTTTTTATATTTATTGAAAAACCATGATATGCAATCCATTTACTTATCCTTACACCTATAGCTGCAATTTTTTTTATTCCATCTTTGTCGTTATACCAAATACCGATATTTTCTTTATCAGCAAAAGTTTCAATTCTATAAAATTTGAGTGTATCAATGATAGTCTTTTCAATTAAAGAAATAAATTTTCTAATATCTTTATTTCTTTTTCTAAGATCAATTACAAAATAACAAATTAGCTGACCAGCACCATGCCATGTAATTTTTCCTCCTCTATTTGTTTTAATAATTTTGATTGATTTATCTAAGATTTCATCTTCTTTATGACTTGTTCCAGCTGTATAAATATTATTATGTTCCAATAACCATATTAGTTCTTTAGAGCCATCTTTAAATAGATCTAATAATCGTTTTTCCATGAATTTTATAGCATCATCATATTTTACAGGTTTTTTTGACTTTTTGATCTCTATATTCATTTAAAAATTGTATTCTTTTTATTATGTATTAAAAGTTCCGACTGAATAATAGGAATATTTATGACTTTAATTAAAAAAATCAAAGACAAAAAAGTCAATTTTGAATTTAATAAAGAATATATAAAAGTAGTCACAGATAAAATTGCTAGTAATGATGCAAGTTTTATAACAAATTCATTCAAAGAAATGCACCCTGCTGATGCAGCAGATATAATTGAGCATTTGGACCAGAATAATAGGGAGAATTTGATTAAACTAAATAATTTTAAGATTGATCCAGAAGTATTTATTGAGCTAAACGAATCTATCCAAACTGAAATTATAAAATATCTTTCATCAGAGGCTATTGTAAGTATTCTAAAAAACTTAGAGTCAGATGACGCTATTGCTATTCTAGAAAACGTTGAAGAAAAAGATAAAAATGCGATATTAAGTTTATTACCTCCTAAAGATCGTTTTGCTTTACTAGAAG
>JACWEI010000012.1 GCA_014653625.1 Pelagibacterales bacterium SAG-MED39 | reverse complement strand
AATGTACCAGTTGTAAGTATTAACTTGTTACAACTTACTTTATTACCTTTTGAAGTTAAAAATCCACTTATTTCATTATTAGTAAAAATAAACTTCACCACAGGATCAGAAAAAATGCTTAAATTACAGTAGTTTACAAGTTTTTCTTGCATAAATTTTCGATATAATGATCTATCGGATTGAGTTCTTGGCCCCCTTACTGCAGGCCCTCTACTTCTATTTAACAGTCTAAACTGTATTCCAGACTTATCAGCTACCTCGCCCATAACCCCATCTAAAGCATCTATTTCCCTCACTAGATGACCTTTTCCTAGACCTCCAATAGCTGGGTTACATGACATCTCTCCTATGGTATTTTTATTATGAGTGTATAGAGCGGTATTAATTCCAAGTCGTGAAGATGCTGCTGCGGCCTCGCAACCTGCATGACCACCACCTATTACAACGACATCAAAAGATAAATCTTTTTTCATGATCTAAATTTATATTCGATTAAAATATTTACAAGATTTGAGTTTCTTTTCTCAAATAAGCCAAGTTTATCAACGAAAATCGATAAAAAAAGGTAAAAAATCGAGGAAAATCGATATTATTTTCCAATACAAAAATCGTTGAAAATGCTGCCTAATATCTCCTCTACATCAACTTTACCAACAATCATTCCTAAATGTCTGGTCGCCAATCTTAAATCTTCTGCTGCTTTATCAAAATCTTTTTTATCATTTTTCTCTAAAAAAATTTTAAGATGATCTGCACATTGTACTAGATGTTGTCTATGTCTCTCTCTAGTAATTAAAATATCTTCTTCAGATATAAATTTATTTTTTAAATTATTTTTTATTTTTGTAACTAATTTATCAATATTTAAATTATCTTTTAATGAAATTATAACATGGTTGAATTTAGTTATTTCTGGCTCTAAATTTTTTTTTAAAAGGTCTGATTTATTAATCACTAGTATCGCATCATTTTTTAATAAATCGTTCATAAAACCGCTTAAATCAATGCTTTTAGCATCAACCACTACTAATTTTAAATCAGCACTTTCAGCTTTATTGAGAGATAATTTAACTCCTTTTTTTTCAATCTCGTCTGTTGAATCTCGTATACCTGCAGTATCTGATACTATGACAGGGTAACCGTCCATATTGAGGTGCGTTTCAACAACATCTCTTGTCGTCCCTGCAATCTCAGAGACTATAGCAACCTCTCTGTTTGAAAGATTATTCAACAAACTTGATTTACCAGCATTCGTTGGGCCTACAATGGCAATTTTAAAACCCTCACGAATTATTTCTCCGACTTTTTGATCGTCTAAAATTTTATTAATTCTATTTAAAATGTTCAAGGAATCCTGTTTTATATTTCTTAACTTTTCCTCTGGAATATCTTCCTCGGGAAAATCTATTTTAGCCTCTACAAAAGATAAAATTTTCAATAATTTTTGTCTGAGGTCATTGAATTTCTCTGAAGATTTACCCTTCATTATTTTTACAGCTTGTAATCGTTGTATCTCAGTTTCTGCAGATATTAAATCTGCAATGCTCTCAGCTTTTAGCAAATTTATTTTACCATTTTGAAAAGCAAGTTTTGTGAACTCGCCTGGTTCAGCTAATCTACAATTTTTGATCTTTGAAATTTCATTCTGAACCGCCAAAATTACTGCTTTCCCTCCATGGACTTGGATTTCTGCCATATCTTCTCCTGTGTAGCTCTCTGGACCAGGAAACCAGATAATTATGCCTTCATCAATTAGCTCAGAAGTGTTGATATTGTTTATTTTTCTCAAAGTCGCTACTCTAGGCGCTGGAATTTCTTTCTTTGTCAATAATTTTATAGTCTTACCCGCCTCAGTACCAGAAATTCTAATAACTGCTACTCCAGAAATCCCCGATCCAGTTGATAAAGCATAAATAGTCATTTTAATCATTATAGATTTTTATTGATTGTAATTATATCATTATTTTATGATTAACAGATTAAAATTGAATAATTAATTGATGGATAATTTAAAATACTTACAAAACGAAACTTCAAAGCTTTTGAATCTTTACAATGCGAGTCTTTTTAACGATGTAATTAGGAAAGGAAAAGTTTTAATTAAAAAATTTCCAAACCAAATACTTTTTTATAATGCAACTGCTTTGTCTTTATCATCTATAGGGCAACACGATGAGTCGTTAAAAATTTTAAAAAAGGCTCTTAATTTACAACCTAAAAATATTCATGTTTTAAATAATTCCGGTTTGGTGAGTGGTAATATGAACAACCAAAAGCAAGCAAGATGGTTCTATGAAAAAGCGTTATCCATTAACGAAAATTTTGTTGACGCTTTACTTAATATTTCCCAACTTGATTTAAGTGAAAACAAAACTAAAGAAGCCAAAAAACGTTTGGATCGAGCTCTAAAATTTTGTAGATCAAAAGGACAAGAAGAAATTATAAATTCTTCTTTAGGATTTTACTACCAACAAATTGGTGATTTTCAAAAAGCGATCAAATGTTTTGAAATAGTTAATAAACTAAATCCCTTAAATACATTTTCTGATAAGGCTATAAGCCTAATCTATAAATATAAAGATAAAAATGATGCCCATCTTAAATTAATGGAAAATAAAATATCTTTAACTAAATCAAAACCACATTTACAAAGTTTATATTTTGCTCTCGGTAAAGCATACGAGGATTTAAAAGAATTTGAAAAATCTTTTAAGTTTCTAAAATCGGCCAATAACATTGCTGACGAGAAATTTAATTATAACATTAAGAATGACGAAAAACTATTTTCAAATATAAAAAACTTATTCAAAAATTTTGATAAAAAAAACCAGATTAATTCTGAAAAAAAAATGATCTTTATCGTTGGAATGCCAAGATCAGGAACGACTCTCGCTGAACAAATAATATCATCTCATAAAAAAGTTTATGGTGCGGGTGAACTTTCTTTTCTAGAGGCTGAAATTAGGAAAAAAATTTTGGTCAATAATGACTTCATTCAAAGTACAATTTCAAATATAGACTTTGAAAAATTAAAAGAAATACAAGAAGAATATTTAAATCAAGTTAATCTTTTTGACTTTAAAGAAAGAATTTTTACCGATAAAGCGCCACTAAATTTTAGATGGATTGGTATAATTAAAGTATTATTTCCAAATTCAAAAATAATACACTGTCAACGCGATCCAATGGATGTTTGTTTCTCTAACTTTAAGAACACATTTACATCTAAATCAATTTCGTTTTGTTATAATCTTAACAAATTGGGTCATTATTATAATTTATATTCAAATTTAATGAATTTTTGGAAACAATTATTTAATGATGAAATCTATGATTTGTCATATGAAAAACTTATTAATAATCAAGAAGAGGAGACCAAGAATTTATTAAAATACTGTGATTTGGAGTGGGATATCAATTGTTTAAGCCCTCATAAAAACGAAAAATTAGTTGCAACTGCTAGCTTAGCTCAAGTGCGATCTCCAATTTATAAATCTTCAATCAAAAAATGGCAGAACTATTCTGATAACTTGAAAGATTTAAGAAATATAATTAATGATTAAGCTGGTTTATTCATTGAGTTAAAAAACTCAGAATTATTTTTTGTATCTTTTAATTTAGAACTTATAAATTCGATTGCATCCATTGTGCCCATTGGGGCTATAATTCTTCTAAGAACATTCATTTTTTGTAAATCATTTTTATCAAACAATAATTCTTCTCTCCGTGTGCCTGACTTGGTAATATCTATAGCAGGATAGATTCTCTTATCGGCAATTTTTCTATCGAGAACAGTCTCACTATTGCCTGTTCCTTTAAACTCTTCAAATATAACCTCATCCATTCTGCTTCCTGTATCAATTAGTGCAGTTGATATAATAGTTAAAGATCCGCCTTCTTCAATATTTCTTGCAGCACCAAAAAATCTTTTAGGTCTTTGGAGCGCATTAGCATCTACACCACCTGTTAAAACTTTACCAGAACTCGGTATTACTGCATTGTAGGCTCTTCCTAATCTTGTAATTGAGTCTAATAGTATAACAACATCTTTTTTATGTTCAGTTAATCTTTTTGCCTTCTCTATGACCATTTCTGCTACAGCAACATGTCGTTGTGCTGGTTCATCAAAAGTAGAACTAATAACTTCTCCTTTAACTGTTCTTTGCATATCGGTCACTTCCTCTGGACGTTCATCTATTAAAAGCACAATTAAATAACATTCTGGATAATTTTTAGCTATTGAGTTTGCTATACTTTGTAAAATCATTGTTTTACCAGCTTTGGGTGGTGAAATAATAATAGATCTTTGTCCTTTACCAATCGGGCTTACTAAATCTATTAATCTTGGAGTTAAGTCCGGTTTTTTTTCAGTTTTAGTTACTTCAACTTCCATTACCAACTGTTTGTTTGGATAAAGAGGTGTAAGATTATCAAATGCTATTTTGTGCCTTGATTTATCTGGTTCTTCAAAATTAATTTTACTTACCTGAAGTAAAGCAAAATATCGCTCGCCTTCCTTGGGTGCTCTAACTGGACCTTCTACAGTGTCTCCCGTTCTTAATCCAAATTTTCTAATTTGACTTGGACTTACATAAATATCATCGGGCCCAGGAAGATAATTGGACTCCATTGCTCTTAAAAAACCAAAACCATCTTGTAAAAGCTGTAATACTCCTGCACCTGTAATTTCTTCTTTTTCAGCTACTTTTTTTAAAATTGCAAAAAGAATTTCCTGTTTTCTAAGCGTGCTCGCATTTTCAATACCAAGCTCTTCTGCTTGAGTGATAAGCTGTTCAGATGATTTAAGTTTTAATTCTTGTATGTTCATGATTTGAAATTATTAAGGACTTAATAATGGATATAATATATATACTAGTTAAAATTATTCAACCCAAGATTGGCTTAAAAACTACAATAAAAACAATCAAAATTAGTAATAAAGTTGGTATTTCGTTTATATATCGATAAAATTTAGAGGTCTTGTCATTTTGGTTAAATTTAAACTTGTTTAGCAAAAAACCGAGATAAAAGTGGTAAACAGTTAATAATATTACAAAAATTATTTTTAATTGAAGCCATAAACTTGATAATTCTTGAAATCCTATTTCATGGATCAGAACAAGCCCAAATAACCAACTTAATAGCATTGCTGGTGTCATTATGTAAAAGAATAATTTTTTTTCCATAATTTTAAAAACAGATGTAATGATTTCATTGTTATTTTCAGAATGATAAACAAATATTCTGGGTAAATATAAAAGACCAGCCATCCAAGATATAACTGCAATTAAGTGAAGGCTTTTTAATAATAAGTAAATATTCATTTTACAAACAGGGACACTTTTTAAATTGAGTTGGACATTGATTTTTTGGTGGAAATAAACCCTCTGAAAACTTATTTTTTTCTTTGTTTATGACCAATGATGATAGTGAATTAATAAAATTTGAGTTTGTGCCTAATGCTGGTACTCTTGAATATTCTTTACAACCATTTTTATCAGCTAATTCTTTATATTCGATATCAAGTTCAACTAGAGTTTCTGAATGTTCTGAAACAAATGCTATAGGAACCAAAACTATTTTTTTTCCTAACTTGGAGTTTTCAATTATAACATTTTCTGTTGAAGGTCCAATCCATTTCAAGGGTCCAACTCTACTTTGATAACTCAAGATCCAATCAAGATTCTTTATTTTCAAACTATCAATAATATTTTCTACTGATTTTTCAACTTGCCATTGATATGGATCACCTTTTTTAATATTTTTTTCGGGTAAACCATGAGCGGAAAAAATTAATTTATAATTTTCAAGATTTTTAATTTTTTTTTTAATTTCTTCAACATGGCTTTTAATAAAATACTCTTCAGTAGGATAACAACATATGGTTGATGTTTTTGTTTTATAATTATTTTTTTTACAAACTTCGTTCCATTCTTTTATTGAAGACCCTGATGTTGCAGCTGAATATTGTGGATATAAGGGAAGTAAAACTACTTCTTCTGGATTAAAATCTATAACATCATTTATTACATTGCTAGCTCTTGGGTGCCAACACCTCATAACTACAAAACATTTATATTTGTTCTTACCGTCATCTGCATTAAGTGTTTTTTCTAAGGCGTCAGATTGGTTGTTGGTTAATTTTAAAATTGGAGAAGAACCGCCCAATTCTTGATATATTTTTTTTGCTATTGGAGCTCTACGACTTGAGATTAACTTTGCCAAAGGATATCTTAAAAAAGAAGGTAAATTTAGAATTGCAGGATCATTAAATAGATTAAATAAAAATGGTTTAACATTTTCTAATTTATCAGGTCCTCCCAAATTAAATAAAATTACAGCTTTTTTCATTTAATAATCTTTCACTATTTTAACCAAATGTTCCATCATGTTAGGGTCTGTTTCGGGCAAAACTCCGTGGCCTAAATTAAATATATAAGGGTGATCTTTAAAGATGTCTAAATATTTTCTTGCTTCTTTTTCTAAATTTTCTTTATCAGTTAATAAAATCTTAGGATCCATTCCTCCCTGTATAGGTATTTTGATTTCTTTTCGAATTTGTTTTGGATCTACATCATAGTCAATACAAATAACATCTGGTTTAACAATTTCACAGTATTCTTTATAATCTTTTATTCCTCTTGGAAAACATATGACAGGAACATTTAAAGATTTTGTAAATTCTACTAGGTTTAAAGTGGGGATATAAATATAATTTGGTATATCCTTATAAGTTAATAATCCAGCCCAACTATCAAAAATTTGTATAATTTCTGCACCGTTTTCTACTTGGTTTTTAATATGTACTTTTAAAAATTTTTCTAAAATGATTAATAGTCTATTAATTAAAAAATCATCTTTAAAAAAATTATCTTTTAATTTGAATTTAGGTGATTGTTTATTGATCATATAAACTAATAGAGTCCAGGGCGCCCCAACAAATCCAATCGTACTTTTATTATTGGTAAGATTGTTATTATTAACTAGTTTAATTGCCTTGTAGACAGGATATATTTTTTTAACAAAGTCAATTTCATCTAATTTAGAAATTTCATTTAAGTTTAATTCTCCTAAAATGGGCCCAAAATTTTTTTTAAATTCTACCTTTTGATTCAAACCGTATGGAATCATCAAGATATCAGAAAAAATAATTGCTGCATCTAAGTCAAATCTTTTTAAGGGTTGTAAGGTTATTTCAGAAGATAAATTATGATTTAAACATAATTTTATAAAATTATTGTTTTTTTTTCTTATCTCTCTAAATTCTGGTAAATATCTACCAGCCTGTCTCATTATCCATATAGGATTAATGTTTGTTTTTTTGTTTATAATAACTTCCTCTATTGGTGTCATATCAATAATTAAATATAATTAATTGTATATTTAGTATATCCTGTGAATAATGGTGATTAAATTTAGTAAACATTTTATAAACTATTTATTAACATTTAGAGCTTAAAATTTATTAAATATATATGAAAAATTGAAGCTTATTCATAAAACTCTAATATTTTTATAAATTTTATACATATGTTTGGTAATGTTTATAAGAGCATTGTTTTACAGGGTAAATTTAGAAATATTAAAATTGCTTAATATGATTTAAATAATAAAAAGTTATTAACACTTAATACATGACTGATACATACCAAATATACTTAATTTCTGATTCCACGGGTGAAACTTTAGATAGAATTTTTACTGCTATTAAAGCCCAGTTTAAAAACATAGATTACAAAATACACACATGCTCGTTTTCTCGAACAGAAAATCAAATTTATAAAATTTTATCGGAAGCTGAACAAAGCACTAAGTCAATTATTTTATATTCAATAGTTGATAGTAATTTAGCAAAATATTTAGCTAATACTAGTAGTGAAAAAAAAATACCATGTTTTGGTGTATTAGGAGATCTTATTCTAAGTTTTTCAAAACTTTTAAATCAAAAAGCATCACATGAACCAAGTGGCCAGTATGCTTTAAATGATGAATATTATAAAAGAATAGCAGCGATTCAATTTACTATGAGCCATGATGACGGAAACTTAGTAAAAGAAATAAATAAAGCAGATATAATATTGTTAGGGGTGAGTAGGACAAGTAAAACACCAACATCTATTTATTTAGCCAACAAAGGCTTTAAAACATCCAATATTCCCTTAATAAATAAAAATTCTATTCCCCAAAGTTTAAAAGACAATCCCAAAATTGCATGTGTAGTAGGCTTAAATACGGAACCTGAAAGACTTGTAGATATTAGAAAAAACAGGATGAATTCCCTTAAAGAATCTGAAAATAAATCTTATACAAATTTAGACACAATTAAAAAAGAAGTCGAGGAAGCTAAAAATACTTTTAGAAAATACAAATGGCCATCGATTGATGTTACTAGAAAATCAGTTGAAGAAACAGCTGCCTCAATAATAAAAATTTACGAAATTTATAAACAGAATGTCTAAAATAATTCTTGCTTCAAAAAGTAAAATACGAAAAGAAATACTTGATAAAAATAATATAATCAATCAAGTAGAACCATCTAATATCGATGAGGATTTAATTAAGAAAAGTCTATTAAATGAAAAAGCTTCACCAGAAATTATTTCTAAGAATTTAGCAGAATTAAAAGCTAACAAGGTCAGTAGAAAAACAAGTAATTCATTAGTATTGGGCGCTGATAGTGTAATTGATTTAAATGGAGAATTGATATCTAAACCAAGTAATAGAGATGAAGCGCTGATTATTTTAAAAAAATTAAATGGAAAAAAACATTATTTAATTAGCTCTGTTTGTATTTCACAAAATGGATTAATGATTTGGAATTATACCGATAAAGCAGCATTAACGATGAAAAAAATGACAGACGAAGATTTAAATAATTACCTATCTAAAATTTCCGATGAAGCCTTATATTCCTATAATGTTTATCAAATTGAAGGTGAGGGTAAAAATTTATTTTCCAACATTGATGGAGACAAAGATACTATTATGGGCCTACCTATTAAAAAAATAAAGGAATATTTGGTTAATTATAAATGAAAAAATTTTTAGTTATTGGAAACCCAATTGGCCATTCATTGTCACCCCAATTACACAGTCATTGGATTAAAGAGAATAATATAAATGCAATATATGAAAAAAAAAAATTAGAAGAAAATCAATTAAAGGATTTAATTTTTAGTGTTAAAAAAAAAGAAATTAGTGGAGTTAATGTCACTATCCCTTTTAAAAAATCTATTATTCCTTATTTAGATGTACTAACATATGAGGCGGAAAAAACCCAATCTGTTAATACAATATATCTAAACAATGAAAAAATAATGGGTCACAATACTGACGTAGAGGGTTTTGAAAATAGTATCAAAGATATAAAATTCGATATAAACAATAAAGAGGTATTGATATTAGGTGCGGGCGGGGTTGTACCTTCAATAATTTATTCTCTAATGAAAATGAAAGTTTCAAACATTACTTTAAGCAATAGAACTAGAGAAAAAGCGGAGGATCTAAAGAAATTGTTTCCAGAACTAACAGTAATAGATTGGGGAAAAATTGTGAATTTTGATATGATTATTAATTCTACGAGCATAGGTTTAAATAAGGAAGACAGAATAGATTTAGATTTTTCTAAAATTGGTAAAAATAAACTTTTTTATGATGTGATCTACAATCCTATTGAGACAGATTTTTTGAATAATGGAAAAAAATTAGGAAACAAAACTGAAAATGGAAAAAAGATGTTTATTTATCAAGCTTTAGCCTCTTTTAAAATATGGCATGGAATTCAGCCAGAAGTTAATAATGATATAATTGAACTTTTAAACAAATGATAAGGATAGGAATTGTAGGGGAAATTGGATCAGGAAAAAGCTATGTTTCTAAAAACTTTGGTTACCCAGTATTTAACGCAGATTTAGAAGTAAGCAAATTATATAAAAAAGATAAAAAGGTTTTTAAAAAACTCAAGAAATCTTTACCTGACTATTTTAAAAATTTTCCAGTAAGTAAGAACAATGTTCTGGAAGCAATATTAGCTAATGATAAAAATTTAAAAAAAATTATTAAAATTGTTCATACTGAAATAAGAAAAAAAATGATTATTTTTTTAAAAAAAAATAAAAATAAAAAAATTATAATTTTAGATATTCCTCTTTTGCTAGAAAATAAAATTAATCAGAAAAAAGATATCTTGATTTTTGTTCAATCTAAAAGAGAAGAAATATTAAAGAGATTAAAAAAGAGGAAAAATTTTAATAAAAAAATATTGGATAATTTTAAACAAATACAACTACCACTTGATTATAAAAAAAAAAGAGCCCAATTCATTATTAAAAATAATTTTACAAAAAAATCTGTTAAATATTCAATAAAAAGAATTCTGAAAGAAATCTTATAAATGAAAGAAATAATACTCGATACAGAAACTACAGGGCTATCGGTAAAAGATGGTCATAGAATTGTGGAAATAGGATGTATTGAATTAGATAATTTAATTCCTACTGGAAATAAATTTCATTGCTACCTAAACCCTGAAAGAAAAGTTTCAGAAAAAGCATTTGCGGTCCATGGTTATTCTGATGAATTTTTATCTAAACAAAAAAAATTTGGAGAAATAGTTGATAATTTTTTAGATTTTATTAAAGAAAAAAAAATTATTATACATAATGCAGAGTTTGATCTCTCACACCTAAATAATGAATTAAAAATTCTTAAAAAGAAAGAGATAAATAATCAAGTAATAGACACATTAATTCTAGCTAGAAATAAATTTCCTGGTTCTTCAATAAGTTTGGATGCTTTGTGTAAAAGATATAGAATTGATAATTCAAAACGAGTAAAACACACCGCCCTTGTAGACTGTGAACTACTAGCAAAGGTTTATATAAGTTTAATCGATCAAAAAGAACCCACCTTAAACTTTGAAGATCAAATTGCTCAAAATAATAATAGAGTAGAGAATAAAATTTTTTATTTTAAAAAGGTAATTAAACCAACTAAAGATGAATTTAACAACCATCAAGATTATCTTAAAAGAATTTTAAAGAAAAATTTTTTTAATTAAATCTATCATTATAAAGTTTTTCAAAATCAACTTTTTTTTCTAGTTTTATATTTGGGTGACCTGAATTGTGCATTAAATTTAAAAAAGAAATTTCAAGTTCAGGATATATTTTAGTTGGAACATCGCATAGTATAACTTTCTCTAATTCTTTCTTATCTTTCACAGCATCATTGACTTTAATTATTGTTGTGAAAACTATTTCAAAATAAGATTTCTTTTCATTGGCCTCCTTATCCTCAAATTTTAAAGTTGTATTTACTTCTATGAGTTTATTTTTAATAGCTTTGGAATTTATATCTATATTTAAGTGATATTTAGGTATCATTTCTTTAACAAATAAATATGTTTCTACATCTGCTGTTTCACTCGATGCGTCTTTAATAAATTTAGCAAGTATTTTAAATTTTTCTGTCATTATCATCCTCTATATCTTCAAACTCGCCATCAATAAAATTATTTTTTTCTGTTGGTTTTTTCTTAAACTTTGATGATACTCTTCCGAATATCAATTTTCTTGTTATAGGAAATATTATTAAAAAACCTAATATATCTGTTGCGAAACCTGGGACTATAAGAAGAAAAGCTCCAAATGCTATAGCGGCACCAGAAATTATTTCATACGCAGGTAATTCATTTTTTACCATTTGAGAAAATCCTGATTTTAAAGTGTTTAAACCTTCATACCTTGCATAAACAATTCCTGTAAATGCAGTAGCAAAAATTAAGAGAATTGTATTAAACGCTCCAATATTTGCTCCAATCTTTATAAATAAATAAATTTCTACAATTGGTACCAAAATAACTGATAAAATTAGTGTGTTCATTTGTCTTTAATGTAATTGTTGGTTGAAATTAATCAACAGAGTAATTACTATTAAATTATGAATTATAGTTTTGAATATATAGATATTATACTATTAGCAATGATAGCTGGGTTTATTTTTTTAAGACTAAGAGGTATCTTGGGCAAAAGAACTGGATTTGAGGGCAAAGCACCTGCGCAGTTTCAAGAAGTTTTAAATAATATTAATTTAGAAAAAAATTTAAAAAGTGCTAAAGACTTTGATGATGCAGCTCAAAAAGAGTTTTTAGTAGGTGCTAAAATTGCTTATGAAACAATAATAACAGACTTTAGTGATAATGATAACAAGCTGACAACTAGCAAGCCTCTTTTGAGCAAAAAGATTTTTGATCAGTTTAATTTAGCCCTTCAAGAGAGAAGTAAAAGAGGACACTATGCTGAAATAACTTTTATTGGATTAGATTCAGCGAAAATAAAGGAGCATAAAAACATAAATAGTTTTTTGCAAGTCACAGTAGATTTTGTTGCAGAAGTTATAACTTGTATAAGGGATAAAGAAAAAAAAATAATTTTGGGAGATCCTGAAAAAATTAAAAAAATTTATGATACTTGGGTTTTTTCTAGAAACATAAAATCAAAAAATCCTAACTGGCAATTAGTTGATACCTTAACGTAATTGAATAGTAATATTTCAAATAAAGACAAAAAAGACTGGGAAAATTTTTTATCTAAAAATGAGTCTTTACCAAACAAAGATTCTCGATCAATAGAGAAAAAAAAATTAAGACCAATAGTATGTGACCTTCATGGATATTCTTTAGATGATGCAAATAAAAAAATAGAAGATTTAATACGTAATTGTTATAAAAATGGTTTTAAAAAACTCATTATAGTAACTGGTAAAGGTCTCCATTCTGATAATGTAAACGACCCTTATGTCTCTAAAGATCTAGGTATATTAAAATATTCTGTCCCCGAATACATAAAAAACAATAAAGCTTTGATGAGTTTAATAATAGAGATTAAAGAAGCAAGTTTAGAGGATGGCGGTAGTGGAGCCTTTTATATATATCTAAAAAAAAAATTATAAAATAAATTTTGATAAGTCTGTGTCTTTTACTAGGGTATCTAAGTTTTTGTTAATATAGTCTTTATTAATAATTATTTTTTCACCAGCTCTGTCAGTTGCAGTGAAGCTAATTTCATCTAATATTTTTTCAATAATTGTATGCAATCTTCTTGCTCCAATATTTTCCACAGTCGCATTTACTTCTGAAGCAATATTTGCAATTGTATCAATCCCATCTTCTGAAAATTCAAGACTTACATTTTCAGTTTTAAGTAAAGCAACATATTGTTTTATTAAACTAAAATCAGGCTCTTTTAATATTCTCTTAAAATCTTCACTTGTTAAAGCTTCTAATTCAACTCTAATCGGTAATCTTCCTTGTAATTCAGGAAGTAAGTCAGATGGTTTTGCGAGTTGAAAAGCTCCAGACGCAATAAATAAAATATGATCAGTTTTAATTGGTCCATATTTTGTATTGACAGTTGTACCCTCAATTAAAGGTAATAAATCTCTCTGAACACCTTCTCTAGATACATCACCCCCAACTCTATCTGTTCTTCCAGAAATTTTATCTATTTCATCTAAAAAAACGATTCCATTATTTTCAGCTGAAACTTTTGCTGCTTTAACAATTTTATCTTGTTCTATTAATTTATCAGACTCATCATTGATTAAAATTTCATGAGATTCTTTAACTGACATTTTTTTCTTTTTTTCTTTAGATCCCATTGATTTACCAAGCATCTCACCAATATTTATCATTCCAACATTAGCGCCAGGCATTCCCGGAATTTCAAAAGAAGTATTGTTACCCCCTATATCACTAACAGCAATTTCAATTTCATTTTCATCAAGATCACCATTTCTCAATCTTTTTCGAAAACTTTCTCTAGTTGCTAAACTTGCTTTTTTTCCAACTAAAGCATCCAAAACTTTTTCTTCAGCCAATTTTTGCGCCTGTGCATGAACTTCTTTTCTTTTTTTGATTTTTTCCATTGAAATTGCAATTTCAACTAAATCTCTCACAATTTGTTCTACATCTCTTCCAACATACCCGACCTCTGTAAATCTAGTAGCTTCAACTTTCACAAACGGTGCCTCAGCTAGTTTTGATAGTCTTCTCGAAATTTCTGTTTTTCCAACACCTGTTGGCCCAATCATAAGTATATTTTTTGGTAAAACTTCATTTTTCATTTCACCTTTTAGAGCTTGTCTCCTCCATCTATTTCTCAAAGCAACAGCAACAGCTTTTTTTGCCTTATTTTGACCAACTACAAAACGATCTAATTCTGAAACAATTTCTCTCGGTGACAAAGAGCTAACTAAAGACTCATTTTTTTCATCATTTTTATTTTTAGGTTTAAGTGGTGTTACGTTTGATTTTTCCATTATATTTTTTCAATTTTAATATTATTATTTGTAAATACACAAATTTCAGATGCTACTTCAATAGCCTTTTTTGCAACTTCCTCTGCGCTCATTTCAGTGTTCATTAAAACTTTTCCTGCAGCTAAAGCATAATTTCCTCCAGAACCTATTCCAATAACATTTCCCTCAGGTTCCAATACATCCCCAGTTCCAGAAATTATATAACTATTTTCTTTATCGCCAATTGCCATTAATGCTTCCAATCTTCTTAAATATTTATCAGTTCTCCAATCCTTGGCCAATTCAACAGCAGCCCTAGATAAGTTTCCAGCATGTTTTTCTATTTTTGCCTCTAATCTCTCAAAAAGTGTTAGAGCATCTGCTGTAGACCCAGCAAAACCAGCCACTACATCTCTTTTTTCAATTTTCCTAACTTTTGACGCAGTACTTTTGACAACTGTATTGCCCATACTTACTTGACCGTCACCAGCTACTACGACTTCTTTGTTTTTTCTCACTAATACAATTGTTGTCATAGCATATAAATGGATATTAAATTTAATAGTTCAAGCCCAGGTTTAGTATTATTGCCATAATTGAATAATATATGTATACCTAATTTAATTATGAAGCGTACAGGCAAAATTAGTAGAAAAACAAAAGAGACAAGTATCAGTGTTGATTTGAACATTGATGGTAAAGGTAAATATAAAATTGATACAGGAATAGGTTTTCTAAATCACATGCTTGAACAATTATCCAAGCATTCATCAATTGATATGCATATCAAAGCAAAAGGTGATACTCATATCGATCTACACCACACAACTGAGGATACTGGCATTGCGATTGGAGAGGCATTAAAAAAAGCTTCAAAAAAATTTATTGGAATTAGAAGATATGCACACGCAATGATACCTATGGATGAAACATTAACTCGGGTTGCAATAGACGTATCAAACCGGCCTTATTTAATTTGGAAAGTAAAACTTAAAGTAGAAAAACTGGGAGAAATGGATACTGAACTATTTAAAGAGTGGTTTCAGGCGTTTTCACAAGCTGCTGGAATAACGTTACATGTTGAAAATATCTATGGTGATAATAGTCATCACATTATTGAGTCTTGCTTCAAAGGATTAGCTAGATCTTTAAGAACTGCATTAGAAATGGACCCAAGGAATAAAAAAACAATTCCTTCGACTAAAGGTTCTTTATAAGTTTAATGAACGTTACAATTGTTGATTATAACTCGGGCAATATAAGCTCGGTGATAAACTCTTTTAAAGAAGTTGCTAAAGATAAAGTAAATATCGAAGTTACTTCAGATTTAAATAAGATTAAATTAAGTGATAAAGTAGTTTTGCCAGGGCAGGGCTCATTTAAAAGCTGTGTGGATGCATTAAATAAAATTGAGGGCCTTATAGACACACTTAACGAATTTGCAATAACTAATAAAAAACCTCTTCTTGGAATTTGTGTTGGCTTACAAATGTTTGCTGATATTGGTTATGAAGAAACAGAAACTAAAGGTTTGGGATGGATTTCTGGTAAAGTCTCAAAAATAGATAATCAAAATGGAAAATACAAACTTCCTCACATTGGTTGGAATCAAATTAATATTGTGAAAAATAGTAAAATTTTTGAAAATATTGAAAATAAATCACATATGTACTTTGTACATAGTTATGAATTTATTCCTGAAGATAAAGATGTAATTTCAGCAACAACAGATTATTCCTCAAATATTGTTTGTTTTGTTGAAAAAGAAAATATTTTTGGAGCTCAATTTCACCCTGAAAAGAGCGATAAGATGGGGCTTAAAATAATTAGTAATTTTATAAATTTATAAAGAATATTCAAAATGAAAATATTTCCAGCTATAGATATTAAAGATAAAAAGTGTGTGAGGTTAGTTAAGGGAGATTTTAATAATAAAACTGAGTACGAAATGTCTCCAGTAGAGCAAGCTAGAAAATATAAAAATCATGGTTTTAAAAATTTACATATAGTTGATTTAGACGGAGCTTTAACTGGTGAAATAGTTAATTTAGACATTATTCAAAATATTGTTGGTAAATTTGATCTAAAGGTTGAGATAGGTGGAGGCATTAGAAATCTTGATAGTATTCAAAAATATATTGATGTTGGCGTCGAGAAGGTAATTCTAGGAAGTGCTGTAATAAAAGATAAAATATTTTTAAAAAAAGCGTGTAAAAAATTTACGAATAAAATTGCTTTAGGTCTAGATTCTAAAAATGGATTTCTATCAGTTTCTGGATGGAAGGAAAATTCTAATCAATTATCTATAGATTATTTAAAAGAGGTCAATGATTATGGTGTCAGCAGATTAATTTATACAGATATTAATCGTGATGGAATGAAACAAAGCCCAAATTTTGAGGAAACTTCCAAAGTTTCTGAGATATCAAATTGTCCTGTAATCATATCTGGCGGGGTTTCATCTATCAATGATGTTAAAAAAGCCAAGAGTTTAAAAAATATTGAAGGTATAATAGTCGGTAAAGCTATCTATGATGGTGATATTAAATTAGAAGAACTTGTAAAAGAAGATGCTTAAAAATAGAATAATTCCTTGCTTAGATGTAAAGAATGGTCGTGTTGTTAAGGGTATTAACTTTGTTAATCTAAAAGATGCAGGAGATCCTGTTGAGCAAGCTCAAATTTATAGCGATGGTGGAGCAGATGAAATTTGTTTTCTTGATATTACTGCTTCCAATGAAAACAGAAATACAATTTATGATGTTGTTGAAAAAACTTCAAAGAAATGTTTTGTTCCATTGACAGTGGGTGGTGGTGTTAGAAATATTGAGGATATTTCGAAATTATTAAATTGTGGTGCTGATAAAGTTTCAATTAATACAGCTGCTGTTCAAAATCTTGATGTAGTTATTGAAAGTTCAAAAAAATTTGGATCGCAGTGTATTGTTGTTGCGATTGATGCAAAATTGAATGGAGACAAATGGGAAGTATTTACTCATGGTGGGAGAAGCAATACTGGTATTAATGCCTTACAATTTGCAAAAAAAATGGAGGATAGTGGAGCAGGTGAGCTTTTAGTTACCTCTATGGACAGGGATGGAACACAGATGGGATATGATATTGAGCTAGTTTCTAAAATATCATCAAATGTAAATATCCCTGTAATTGCTTCTGGAGGAGTTGGAAACTTGGATCACTTGGTTGATGGAATAAAATCAGGTGCAAGTGCAGTATTAGCAGCATCAATATTTCATTATGGTACATATTCCTTGAAAGAGGCAAAAAGTTATCTTCATTCAAAAGGGGTTCCAATTAGGATTATTTAGAATTAATTATAATGATATTTTTTAAACAAAAAATAATATTTGTTCACGTTCCAAGATGTGGTGGCACTTCAATTGAGCAAAATTTATGGAAAAAAGAGTTTGGAGAATTTTTTTCATTTAAAAACAGTGATGAAAAACATTTGTTACAAGGTTTTGTTGATAAGTATACAAATAAATATCAAAGTGATGGATTGCAGCATCTAACTACAAAAAATATTACTAAAATTTATCCAAAAGAAATGGAGTCATTTTTTAGTTTTGCATTTGTTAGAAACCCTTATTCAAGAATAGCAAGTATATATTGCGAAGTAATGAAATATAGAAAAGATTTAAGAGATTTTTTAATTATTTTTAAAGATAGTTCTTTTAAAAACTTTTTAAAACTTATTAAAAAAAATCCCCACACTCATTGGATGCCAATGATAAATTTTTTTTCTGAAAAAAAATTAAGTTTTATAGGAAAATTCGAGACTTTTGAAACTGATCTAAAACAGATAGGAAAAAAAATAGAATTAAATTTTTCCAAAGAAAATTTTTCAGGAGAACATAAATTTTCAGAAAAAAGTGATTATTTGTCCTTTTATGAGGATAAAGAAAATATTAGTCTTGTTGAAGAAATATACCAAGACGATCTCATTCAATTTGATTACAGCTTTAAAGCTTTTGAAAATTTTGAAAAAAATAAAAACAGCAATAATTCTATTATACCTCACATAGAACTTAATAAAAAAGAGGTTAATTTAAGAAGATTTTTCAAACGATATTTTAAAAAAAAAATATATATGTTATTTAATAATGATAAGTTTAAATTGAAATAGAAAACACAATGCTAAGTACACTAGAAGACTTAATTTTAATGATAAGAGATAGAAAAAAAACATCTTTAAAAAACTCATATACTAAGAGACTGTTAGATGA
The DNA here is from genome assembly GCA_014653625.1 of Pelagibacterales bacterium SAG-MED39. Taxonomy (GTDB): domain Bacteria; phylum Pseudomonadota; class Alphaproteobacteria; order Pelagibacterales; family Pelagibacteraceae; genus Pelagibacter. Next base: position 10,231 of record JACWEI010000012.1, on the reverse strand, counting down.
CAAAATTTTATCTAGAGAAAAGGTTGAAGAAGAAATTAAAGAATTAATCGAGTCTGTTGAAAATAATAGTAATAAAATACATGAAGCTGCAGACGTTTTTTATCATTTAGCAGTATACTTAGAGGCCAATGATATTAAAATTGAAGATGTACTTAGTGAGCTTAATAAAAGAAAAGAGTGAAAAATTAATGACTTATGATGAAAATAATATATTTGCAAAAATTCTTAAGGGAGAGATACCATGTAAAAAAATTTACGAAGATAAGTATATTTTTTCGTTTCATGATATTAATCCACAAAAAAAAATACACGCTTTAGTAATACCAAAAGGGAAATACATTGATTTAGATGATTTTTGTATAAACGCCTCTGCAAATGAAATGGTGGGTTTATTTAAAGGTATAAATATAGTAGCTGAAATGCTTGGTGTATCTCTTAAAAATGGAGATGGCTATAGAGCATTATCTAATATAGGAAAAAATGGTGGTCAAGAAGTTCCCCATTTACACTTTCATATATTTGGAGGTGAAAAAATTGGCAAGATGGTTGAGTGAGTAGATTAATAGACAGAAATTATTTAGAAATTAATTCTGTAGCAGACTTAAAGGAATCAAATTTTGTTTCAAACGATTATTTTCTAACACTTGTTAATCCCTGTAATTTTCAATTAAATAAATTTTTTTATAAAAATATTGGAAAAAAACATCACTGGAAAGACAGGCTTGTATGGTCAGATGAAAAATGGATAAGTTATGTTTCTGATAATAATTTAAATACTTATATTTTAAAATATAAGGAAGATTTAGCTGGATATTTTGAATTATTAATACATAAAAATTCAAGGGATGTTGAAATAGCATATTTAGGACTATTGGAGGAGTATCAAAATAAAAAATTGGGATCTTACCTTTTATCTAAAGCTATTAAAGAAGCATTTTTTAATAGGACAAAAAGAGTATGGGTTCATACTTGTTCTCTCGATCATAGAAACGCTCTCAATAACTATTTATCAAGAGGAATGAAAATTTTTAAAAAAGAAACGATATCAATTAACATCTAGTCTTGGGAGGGTATTAAAAATAAATTTTTGTTAATTAATTGGTTTTTCTTAATTGATGATAAAAAAGTTATATTTAAATTTTGGTATATATCTACTACTTGCCATCCAATAAGAAAAAAATTTCTTTTGTCAAAAAAGATATTAATTTCATTATCATTCTTTAAAATTGTATAATTTATATAATTTTCATTTAGAGATCTTTCTTTTAAAAATGCTATTTCATTTAATAGGAAATTTTTATCTAAGATAAGATTAAGTGGTGTTTTGTTTAATGGATAATGATAATATGATGGATTATTAGTTTTAATAACTAAGGACTGCCCATTCGATACTAAAATCTTTTTATTTTTATTTTCATATTTACAAAAGATTTTTTTTGGATACTCTAAAATACAATTTCCTGTCTCAATCTTTCCGTTAATATTTTGTTCAAAGTCAAATGATATATTTTTAGTTGATTTAAGGTTATTAATGATATCTTGTTTTATTGTTGCAATGGATTTACTGGGAGAATGAAAAAATATTAAGATAAATAAGATTAAAAATTTATAAAACATCCCTTTTTCCAACATGATTAGCTTTACTTACTATACCCTCATTTTCCATCATATCCATAATCCTAGCAGCTCTGTTATACCCAATCTGTAGCTTTCTCTGAAGAAATGAAGTTGAAGCTTTTCCCTCTGATTTGACTATTTCCAGTGCATCTTTGTAAAGATCATCTTTATCGTTTTGGTTTTTATAATTTTCATTTATTTCTTTTTCATCTGCAAAATTTAATATTTCATCTACATAGTCAGGTTCTGCTTGAGATCTTAAAAAGTTGTTAATCTTCTCAATTTCATTATCAGATACGAAGGGGGCATGAATTCTTACAATTTTATTGGCTGAGGACATGTAAAGCATGTCACCCTTTCCTAACAGTTGTTCCGCACCTTGTTCGCCTAAAATTGTTCTACTATCTATTTTAGATGTTACTTGAAACGATATACGTGTCGGAAAGTTGGCTTTAATAGTACCTGTAATAACATCTACACTTGGTCTTTGAGTTGCCATTATAATGTGTATCCCTGCTGCCCTCGCCATTTGAGATAATTTTTGGATATAGTTTTCAATCTCCTTACCAGCAACAAGCATTAAATCTGACATCTCATCAACAACAACAACTATGTAAGGCATTGGAAGCTTATGCTTTATATTATAACTATCTATGTTTCTAACTCCTTCTTTAGTCATCAATCTGTATCTACTCTCCATTTCTTTGACTACCCAGCCCAAAACTGATGCAGCTTTTTTAGCTTCTGTTATAACTGGACAAAGTAAATGTGGGATGCCTTCATAAGTTGAAAGTTCTAACATTTTTGGATCAATTAAAATAAATTTACATTTATCGGGTGTGTGTCTGTAAAGTAAAGATAATATTATTGTATTAATACAAACTGATTTTCCCGAACCAGTCGTCCCTGCAATTAACAAATGAGGCATCGAAGCTAAATCACCTACAATCGGAGTTCCAGAAATATTTTTACCTAAGGCTATAGGTAATTTTATTTCTTTTTTTTTGAAATTTAAATTATTTAATATTTCACTTAAATAAACATTTTCTCTAGAAGAATTAGGTAACTCTATACCAACTGTATTGCTTCCAGGAATAGTCGCTATCCGAGCAGAGTCAGAACTAGTATTTCTTGCTATATCATCTGAAAGATTTATTACTTTTGACACCTTTATACCAGCTGCTGGTTCAAATTCATTTAAAGTTACAACAGGACCATGACTAACTTTTTTAATATTTCCACTCACTCCAAAATCTAAAAGAATTTTTTCTAAAAAAGCTGGGTCATTATTTTCATTTTTATTTAAATTTATTCTTTCTTTTTTTGTCGGAAATTTTAATAATTCAATAGATGGAAGGATAAATTTTACCTTGTTTGTTGACTTGCCTTCTTCTGTTTTTATAAAGGGTAAATCCTCTTGTATTAAATTTTTAATTTCATCTTGGGGAATATATTCATTTATAATTTCATTTTTATTTGTATAATTTTTAGCATCATTTTTATTGATTAAACTAAATATTTTTTTTATTCCCTGTATAAAATTTTTGATATTAAAATTAATACTGTTCATAAAAAACAAAATAATTAATAAAGAGAAAAAATAATAAAAAATATCTTCATATTGTACAATTATATTTTTAATAAATATTTGATTTAGGTAATTTCCAACAAAACCTCCACTACCATTAATATATAAAGAAAACGTTTCTTTGTAATAAAAGCTAAAAAATAATGATCCAATTAAAACATAAAGAATAATAAAAAAAGTATTTTCTATTAACAAAAAAATCTCTTTTTTTCTGAAAATATTTGTTCCAGTAAAAACATAGGTAATAGGTATTAAGTATGCAATTAACCCAAAAGATTGTAAAAAAAGATCTGAAATATAACTTCCTTGAAATCCTAATATATTTTTAATCTCAGTATCTTTAGGAAATATAAAATTTGGATCAGTTGGTGAGTAAGAAATTAAAGCAATTAAAAGCAAAATCCCTAAACAAAAAATTAGTACACCTATAATTTCTATTAATCGGTTAATGGTAAAAATTAATACTGAATTTCCTAGTTTTTTTATATCCATAATTGGTGAATCAAATTTACCACTTTGTATCATCTAATTTTTGTTGTTAAAATTAAAATTATTATGAAAGTTTCAATATTAGGGGATGGGTTGACTAGTTTGGCATTAGCAAAATCCTTAGTTAACCAAGGAATTAGTGTAGACATTTTTTCAGACGGTAAAATCAAAATAAATAACAAAATTCAGACACTTGGAATTTCTCAAACAAACTTAAATTTTTTTAATAAAAATATTTTAGACATAAAAAAATTTTGTTGGAGCATTAATAAGATAGAAATTTTTAGCGAAAATTTAAAAAATGATAAAGTGTTAAATTTTGAAAATAAAAATGAAGAGCTTTTCTCAGTAATTAAAAATTTTGAATTATATAATTTACTCTTTTCTAACTTAGACAAAAGTAACTTAGTAAAATTTAAAAAAAAGATTAATTATAATAATTTATTAAAAAAAAATTATAAATTAATTTTTAATTGTGATTATAACAGTTCAATCTCTAAGAAATTTTTTTTTAAGAAAATTAATAAAGATTACAATAGTTTTGCTCATGTAACTATCTTAAAGCATGAGGAAATGTCCAATAATCATTCTGCCTCTCAAATTTTTACAAAAAAAGGTCCATTAGCTTTTTTACCCATTTCATCAACAGAAACTTCCATTGTTTATTCTGTAAAAGGTAAAAAAGATATAGATTTAAATAATTTAATTAAAAAATATAATACTAAATATAAAATTCTTAAAATAAATAATTTTGCTAATTTTAAATTAGAAGCCTCAAATTTAAGATCTTATTATTATAAAAACATTATTGCATTTGGTGATTTGCTACATAAACTTCATCCCTTAGCTGGTCAGGGTTTTAATATGACAATTAGAGATATTAAAGAAATAAATAAACTTATTAAATTTAAAAAAGATCATGGATTAGATTTAGATAATTCAATTTGTTCAGATTTTGAAAAAAACACTAAAAATAAAAATTACCTTTTTTCAAATGGTATCGATTTTATTTATGAATTTTTTAACTTTGAGAATAAAACCAATAATAATACTTTTAGCAGAACACTAAAATTTTTAGGTAGAAATCAAACTGTTAATAAATTTTTTAAAAAATTTGCTGATAAGGGAATAGAAATTTAGAATTACTGAAGTGTTGTATTATTATATTGATCAAAAGAGTAAGTAGTTAATATTTCTGAAATTTTTGTTTTTCTGATTTCTAAATTTTTTGACTCTAATAAAACTTGCTTCTCTTCAACGGTAAAAGGAGATGCCATTGCAAGTGCATCTATAGTTTCATTTAAACTTTGTTTTTCTAAAGCGTTCCAATTAATTATAAATCCTCTTTTTTCAAAAAGTGATTTTAAATCTTTAAAAATTAATTCTAAATCAGAAAATTTTATATTTTCTTTTTTGCTTCCCAGATCTTCATAATAATTTTCAAAGTTAATTTCACATTCTCGATACTTCTTATTAGATTGGATTTCACTTATAATTTTAAATCGAATAATACCCTTTAATTCTATGAGATATCTTGAGTCTTTGGTCTCTTTAAAGCTAGTTATTTTACCCATACAACCTATTTTGTGCAACTCTGGCGTCTCTCCATTATTATTTTTTGAAAATTTTGGCTGAATCATACCGATAAGTTTATCTGATCTCATACTATCGTTGATCATATCAATGTATCTTTGTTCAAAAATATTTAATGGAACAGTGGTATTAGGAAATATTATAAAGTTACTCAAGGGGAAAACTGGTAGTTTTTTTGGTAAGTTATCTTTTTTCATAATTATATAGAACATATCATATTTAATATTGCTTGAATAAAAAAAAATGACTAACTATACTAGTTTTACAGGCGGGCATAGCTCAGTGGTAGAGCGTCTCGTTGCCAACGAGAAGGTCGAGGGTTCGACCCCCTTTGCCCGCTCCATTAAATTATGAGTGATTTATTAAACAAAAAATGTGTTCCCTGTGAAGGTGGTGTTATTCCTTTCGATATTTCTGAAATACATAAATATCAAAAAAAGGTAGATGGTTGGGATTTGATTGAGAATGAAAAAAAAAATTATTTATTAGAAAAAAAATTTATATTTAAAAATTTCTTAGAAAGTCAGGACTTTGTTAATAAAGTTGGAAAAATATCTGAAGAAGAGGGTCATCATCCAGATATTTCATTTGGCTGGGGTTATGCCAAAATAACAATAACTACCCATGCGATAGAGGGTTTATCGGAAAACGATTTTATCTTAGCAGCAAAAATAGATAGAAATTTTAATGTTTAAAATGTCTAGTTTTAGAAAAAACAAGAATAGTTTCTGTTGAATTTGCAAATTTGATAACTTCTTTATCTCTAATTGATCCAGCTGGCTGGATAACTGCAGAAACTCCTGATTGAACAAGTTTTTCTATTCCGTCTATAAATGGAAAAAAAGCATCTGAGGCTGCAACAACCTCATTTTTAGTTTTAATAAATCTATTCATTTTTTTAATTGCTATTTCGCAACTATCAAGTCTACTTGGCTGTCCTGAACCAATACCAATGGTTGACTTATTACTTGCTAGTACTATTGCATTAGATTTGACGTGGCGACAAACATTGAATGCAAATATGAGATCATCCAATAATAATTTGTTAGGTTTTTTTTTAGAAACAATTTTAAAATCCTTTTTGGAAAAGATTTTTTTATCTTCAGATTGAATCAACATGGAGTCATCTACTGAATTAAACTTCATAATTTCGTTCGCTGAATAATTTGAGGCATCTATTAATCTTAGATTCTTTTTAGATTTTAATATTTTACGAGCGTTATTATCAAATCCATTAGCTATAACTACCTCAAGAAAAATCTTATTTAATTCTAGTGCAACAGAATTTGTAACTTTAAAATTACATGAAACAATACCACCGAATGCGCTCGTAGGATCACATGCTAAAGCAGATTTATAACTATCGAGGTTATTTTTGAGCACAGAAACACCACATGGGTTTGCATGTTTTACTATAACGGTTCCTATGTTTTTTGGAAAAGATTTGGAAATAGCTAAAGATGAATAAATGTCATTATAATTGTTATAACTTAGAGGTTTTCCCTGAATTTTATTTATTCTTAGATCTTTATTTTTAGAATAAATTGCACTTTCTTGATGAGGGTTCTCACCATATCTTAATTTTTCGATCAGATTTCCATAAAACATTTTTTTTGGTGGAAAATTGTTATTAGAAATTTTATTAAAATAATTTGATATTACCGCATCATAATAAGCAGTTTCTGAAAAAGCTAATTTCGACATTTCTTCTCTAAATTTTAGTGAAGTAGAACCTTTATTAAGGTTTAATTCATCAATAAGTTTAGAATATTGTTTAGTTGAAGTAATTACAGTAACATCGTTATAATTTTTTGCTGCTGCTCTTACCAAAGTAGGCCCACCAATATCTATATTTTCAATAATTTTTTCATGATTTTTTGTTTTTTTTAAATTTTTTTCAAATGGATAAAAATTAACTATAACTAAATCAATATTTTCGAAAGCATTTTTTTTTAGATCTTTTTGGTGAGACTTGTTATTTCTTTTATTTAAAATCCCAGCATGAATTTTGGGGTGCAAGGTTTTAACCCGACCATTTAAAATTTCATTAAAACCAGTAAATTTCGAGACATCTAAACACTCAAATCTCAACTTTTTGATGATTTCATATGTGCCACCTGAACTAATTAATTTGATATTGTTTTTTTTTAGAGACTTTAAGAGTTGTTTTAAGTCAGACTTATCTGATACTGAAATTAGAGCTGATTTTATTTTTTTCATTATATTTTTTTTATTTCCCATTTAATATTTTCAACCGTCTTATTTGCAATACCTGTAATGAAAATATTATAGTTTTCAGTATATAAATTTTTATTACCAAAATATAAACCATTATTAATATTTATTTCATAATTTTCACAGGTAAATTTCCAACCTTCATCTTTTAATTCAATTAGGATAGTTTTATTATCTTGTGTTTTCATGAGTTTTACAACAGGCTCTACATGAAACCTAATATCAAATTTATAATTATAGTTCATTTTTTTTTTAATTATCCTATCTGTTCCTATAAATTTCATTTGTTCAGGGTAAAATTCAATATCTCTTTCATGTATTGAGTTATAATTTTTTAAATAACCATCATGGGAAGCATTAATTTTCCAATAATTTTTTTCAAATATTAAACTTTTTTTAATTATTTTTAGGCCTTTTTTTATAATGATAGAATTATTGTTTTTAGTGAATTTACACGATGAATTGTCATCAATCGCCAGAGTACTTTGTGAAGCTGTCGATTTTGATAATTCATTTAGTTTATGATTTTTTTCATAATTAAAATATCCACAGTTACTAATTAATTTTTTTCCATTAGATATGATCTCAAAAGATAAAGATCCAGACTGATAATCTTTAGTATATTTAGAATCTGGAGAAGATCCAACATCCATGGCTAAACAAATTTTTTTATTTTTAAGAATTATGTAACCACCATAATCTTTATTTTCATTCTTAAATTTGTAATTTAATCTTTTTAAGTAATTATCAAAATCAAAATTATTTGAAGTATTATTTCCATTAAAAAGAAAATCTGAACCAGAGTTTTGCCAAAAAAATGCATAACCTTGACCTAAATAATATATTGTTTCATCCAAGTGTTCTGGAATATTGATTTGAGATTCTTTAAACCACTCTCTAATTAAAATGAAATATTTTAGATAAAAAATTAATTGTTTAATATTTCTTGATTTAGGAAAACCATAATTATCAAGAGTTAATTTTGATATTCTTTTAAGAAGAGAGGACCCAAATGATAAATAATTTTTTTCATTTTGGTAGCAAAGTCCAACTAAAATAATCGACGCACAAGCTATTAATTTATCATCAACTAATTTCGATCTGTTAATTTCGTTAATTAAATGATTAGTTTGTTTTTGTATACTTTTGTTAAAACTATTTCTGTAGTCTTGTTTACTTTCATCGTAAGTAAGGTTATGACAAGATAACCAAGCAATAATTCTTTTGGCAGTAAAATCAAAATTCCAACTTTTAGAATTATATTTGTGATTATGAGATATCCAATTTGAAATTATTGATTGTGTAATTTGTTTTGATGATTTTAAATCCAAACTAAAAAACCAATAAAAACTATTTAAGTTTTTAAATTCTTTTAATTTTAAGTTTTTATTTTTCCAAATTTCATCAAAAGAAAATTCTTCTATTCTAATTTTTTTTTTTTGATATTTTATTAAAGACGATAGTAAATGAGGACTAGGTTTATAAATTAGACTTCTGCTAGTAATCTTAGAAATCTTTTTGTCATAGAAATGAGAATTTAGATAAAGTTTTCTTAATTGATTAAAAATACCAAAAAAAAACTGATCAATATAAACCATTTAATTATTTTGATTTTAGTAATTCAATATTTTTTTTAATATCTCCATTATTACTTTTAAAAATTGTGGTACCTGACACTAATATGTTAGCTCCCGCTTCAATAGCTGCTTTATGATTATCAAAGTTAATTCCTCCATCAATTTCAATATCAAAGTTTAAATTCTTTTCTTTTTGAATTTTTTTTAACTCTTTAACTTTGTTTAAAACTTCAGGCATAAATTTTTGTCCACCAAACCCTGGATTTACACTCATTATAAGGACTAAATCAACTTGTTCTAAAAAATTTAAAATAACATCAATTTTTGTTTCTGGATTAAGAGAAACTCCAACTTTATTAAGGGGCGATTAATTTCGCCCCTTTTAATTAAGTTATTTTTCCAATATAAATTTATAAATGTCTGCTAACTTTCATCCATTGGTTTATATAATTGACTATATACTTGGTATAATCATGTGGACTTTGATTGGAAGAGTGGCAATGAATATTTTTCAGAGAGAGGATTCTCAATTTTTCTTTATGAAAGTATTTGTTAAGTATACCAATCCATTTTTAAAAATTTTTAAGCCTTTAACCCCCTCATTTATTATTCAGCCATTAATACCACTATACGTGGCATGGTTTTTTTTTATGATCAGATTTTATTTAATGCCTTGGGTTTTGGGTTATTCAGTAATGGGAATGCTATCTTTTCCTCTGGAAAGTGAAATTTCGAGACAAATTTATCAATTTTTTAATTCAATTAAATTTTAAAAATTGATACTAGTAAATCTAGTTATCAATGAAAAAAATACAAATATCACCTTCTATACTTTCAGCTGATTTCAGTCAGTTAGGGAATGAAATCAAAAGATTAGAAGATGCTGGGGCTGATATGATTCATGTTGATGTTATGGATGGTCACTTTGTACCTAACTTAACTATTGGCCCTCCTGTTATCAAAGGACTAAAAGAACAATCGTCAATGCTTTTTGATGTTCATTTAATGATTTCACCTGTACATAAATATATAGAAACTTATGCAGATGCTGGTGCTGATATAATTACAATCCACCCTGAGGCTACTGAAGATCTTAAATCTTCAATTATGAAAATTAAAGAATTAAAAAAAA
>JACWEI010000011.1 GCA_014653625.1 Pelagibacterales bacterium SAG-MED39 | reverse complement strand
TGGAGGCAATGAAAAGAGAATTGTTCTTTACAAATTGGTGGCTCAGACCAATGGGGAAATATTGTAAATGGGGTCGAATTAATAAAGAGATACTCCTATAAACAAGCTTTTGGTTTAACCACACCTTTGATTACTTTAGCAAGTGGAGCTAAAATGGGTAAAACTGCTGATGGAGCAATTTGGTTAGATAAAAAATTTTTATCACCATACGACTATTGGCAATTCTGGAGAAATACAGATGATAGAGATGTAATAAAATTTTTAAAATATTTTACTGATATAAAAGTTGATGAAATTGAAAATATAAAAGATAAGAATATTAATAATCTCAAAATATTACTTGCAAATAAAACAACAGAAATGCTTCATGGAAAAAAAGAAGCCCAGGACTCTGAAAAAACAGCTAAGGAAGCTTTTACAGAAAATTCATCAGGTTTAAATTTACCTACTATAAAAATTAATAAAAATATTCTTAAAAAAAAAATAAATATTGTTGATCTAGTTATTCTTTCTAAATTGGAAGTATCAAAAAGTGAAGTACGTAGATTAATAAAAGGTAAAGCAGTAAAAATAGACAACAGTTTAATTGGTGATGAAAAATATATAATAGATACTAGTTTATTTAAAAATAATTACCTGAAACTTTCAATCGGAAAGAAAAGGCATCTTAAAATTGAAATTAATTAGTTTTTTTTAAGCTTCTCCAACGTTCTTGTAATAAATCTTGGTGTTAAAGTTTTTATAGGATTTACTGTTGTTTCAAGTTTTTTAGGCGGTCCTTTAATTTTAAAACTAACTCCAAAAACACCTTCACCAGTTTTTGAACCAACTAAAATTTTACCTAGAACTGGTATAGATCCAATCGCTTTATTAATTGTAGTTGCAGGCACTAAAGTTCCTCTTAAACTTATAATTTTATTTTTTTCTACATATCCATTCATTAATATTGAAATAGCAGGACCGATTGCATAAATTTCATCTATTGTCATTAAATTTCCTTGGTTTTGAAAATTCATTTCAAATTCATCAAATCCAATCCCCTCACCTGACAAAATATCGACTATCCCTTGTAATGAAGCTAAAGTTAAAATTTTTGTTAGAGCTGGTAATTCTTTTAGTTTAAAGTCATAAATCTTTAATGTTGATATAGATTTGTTATTTTTTTTTGATGAGTAAAAATCGAGTGACCCACCTTTGAAACCTTTAATAAATTTATATTTTTTAATTATAGGTTCAGCTTTATCTAAAAACAAAGTTGTAACTTTATTATCTTCAATAGATTTTACAGTGAATCTGAGTTTTTGACTGTTTGTAAAAGAAGCCTTCAAATCAGCTTTAGAAATTTCATTATTTTTATAAAATAGACTTCCATTTAGATTTTGCACTTCATAGACTTCATCTAAATAAATTTTTTCTATTTTTATAGATAAATTAAAATCACTATTTAAAAAACCTTCGCTTTTTTTATTGTCATCGTTAATAAAGTTTTCTAGTAATGAATTTACATTAAGACTACTTCCGCTAAGAATATAATTGTTATTTTTATTTATTATAGATAATCTATTTTCTTTTTTATCTTTATCATAAAAATTTAAAGACATTTTTTTAAAACTTTTAATTTTAAAATCTTTATCCATGACAATATCATTAATCTTTATCTTATTTTTATTTTGATCAAGGGAAATGTATTTAAAAATTGTATTTTTTTTAAAGGAATGTTTGCCAGCTAAATTGAGAGTCTTTTTATCTTTATCATTTTGATAATTTAAAAAATCTATCAACATCGGATTTTCTAAAATATCTAAAGAGGTCTCAAATTCGTACAAATCTTGAGTTTTGCTTATTTTATAAGAGAGAAAATCTTTTTTATCTTGTAATAATATATTTCCCTCTCCTACAATCGATAATTTTCTATCCGAAAAATTTATTTTTATAACATGATTAGATAAATTAAATTCATCTTTTATATTTGGTAAAAATTTTTTTAATTTTAGTTTATTTAAAATCAAAAGATTGTTTAGTTTAAGTTCTGAATCAATCTTAAGTTTTTTAATATTAAATTCTTTATTAAGGTAAAAAGAAAATTTATTGTTTGACTCTAAATTGATATTTTTAATATCAATTTTTGGAAAATTAGGACTTATAATTTTTTGATAAATTTCTTCATTGATTTTTGGGTCTTTATTATTAAATTCACCTTCAATAAAAAAAATCGTCTCTAATTTTTTTAATATCAATTTTTTTTGATAAAAGCTTAGTGTTATTTAATGACACTCCAATATCTTGAAAATTAAAAACTTTATCACTTATGTTAAAAAGAAAATTTATATTTGATAAGTTGTATCTATTGAAAAAGTCTATTTTGGACTCTCTAACCATACCCTTAATTGAATAATTATTTTTAAGTTTACCATTAGAGTCGAACTCTAATTTGATATCTGCAATCAAGTATCCTTTTTTAATTAATTTTTTTATAATATATAATTTAGGATCATTTCTAAATGTCCTTACAAATGATATTAAGTTTTTGATCTCAATTGCTTTAGTGGAAATATTAAGATCTGTAAGAATAAATTTATTTTCAAAATATGAATTAATTGAAATTTTGGACTGAATATTATCCAATTCAATTATTTTATCTTTATTTTTTACTTTTATTCCATAAGTTTTGATCTTTAATTTTAGCTCCAATGGATTTAAGACTATTTTGATTTTTTTTAATTCAATTATTAAATTTTTATTTATTTTTTTTAATTCATCTGAAATTTGATTATTAAATCTATTAGTTTCAATTCCAATCGTACTTAAATAAACAATTGAAATTGTTAAAATAATAAAAAAAATAATAAAAACTCTGTAAATTAATATTTTCATATTATTTGATAAAGAGATTGTTCTAAAAAATCATCTATTTCTCCATCTAAAATTTTATCTGGATTTGTGCTTTCAAAATTGGTTCTATTATCTTTTACTAACCTATAGGGTTGCAAAACATATGATCTAATTTGATGTCCCCAACCAATTTCTGATTTATTTGTTTCTATATTTTGGTTCTTTTTTTCTTTTTTTTTAATTTCAAAATCATACAATCTCGCTTTAAGCATGTTCATGCAGGTCTCTTTATTTTTATGTTGAGATCTCTCATTTTGGCATTGAACAACAATTTTTGATGGAACATGAGTTATTCTGACTGCACTATCAGTTGTATTAACATGCTGTCCTCCTGCTCCACTAGAACGATAAGTGTCTATTCTTAAATCTTTTTCTAATATCTCCACGTTTATATTTTCATCGACTACAGGATATATCCATACACTAGCAAAACTAGTATGTCTTCTTGCACCTGAGTCAAAAGGCGAGATTCTTACGAGTCTATGAATACCTGACTCTTTTTTTAACCAGCCAAAAACATAATCACCTTCAATTTTTATTGTTGATGATTTAATACCAGCTTCATCTCCTTTGTGCTCACTTATCAAGCTTGATCTAAATTTTTTGTCATCAGCCCATTTTAAATACATCCGTCTTAGCATGTTGGCCCAATCCTGACTTTCAGTGCCTCCAGCCCCAGCATGAATTTCTATATAACAATCAAGTGAGTCTGCTTCATTCGATAGAAAGCATTTAATTTCGTTCTTTTTAACAAGATGTCTTAAATCTCTTATATTCCCGATAATTTCATTCTGAATTTCTTGATTATTTTCTTTAATAGCTAACTGATTTAATTCATCAAAATCTTTTAATTTTATTTGAGACTCCTTGTAAGAGTTTAACAAATCCTCGTAAAGCTTCTTTTCTTTGATGATATTTTTAGATTTTGTTTTATCTTGCCAAAAATTAGCATCTAACATTATTTTATTATGATTTTCTAATTTTGAGCTAATATGATTTTTTTCAAAGATACTCCTTTACTCTTTGATTAATCTTTTCAATTTCTTTTTTAAAATTTAAATATTTATCATCCATTAGTAGAACTTTAATATATTATTTGTGTCTAATCTATTATAATTTGAATATAAAACTTTCCCATTAACAACATTATCATTTTTATAAGCTTCCATAATCATGTCTTTGGAAGAAAATTTAGCTTTTTGACCAGTAAAAGAGTCAACCACCATCATTGTAATTCCTTGGGGAACTTTGAATGGTCTAGCATCATACTTTTTTACTGCTTTTTTAACAAAATTTTCAAAAATAGGTAATGCTGTTTTTGAACCTGTCTCATACTTACCTAAAGGTTGTGGATTATCCATTCCTACATAAACTCCAATAACAAGGTTTGATGTATAACCAATAAACCATGTGTCAGTGTTTTCATTTGTAGTTCCTGTTTTTCCAGCTAAATTTAACTTTAACTTTTTTAATTTTTTTCCAGTTCCTCTTTGGATTACACCCTCTAATAAAGAAGTAATTTGATATGCGGTTTGAGGAGTAAAAACTTGCTTATAGTTATCTTTTATTTTTGGATAATCATTACTTAAGAAGGAAATTTGATCGCAGTTTGTACAAGTTCTATTTTCATTGTTAATTAGAGTATTACCTTCACTGTCTTGAATTCTGTCAATTATTATAGGTTTAACTAATTTTCCTCCATTTATAAAAGCAGAATAAGCAGATGTGAGTTTAATCAAAGTAGTTTCTGCAGAACCGAGAGAAATTGAAAGTAATTTCTCAGGATTTTCGTAAATCCCAAGTTCTTTAGAAAATTTTGCAACTTTATCAATTCCTAAATTTTGAGCTATTCTAACAGTCATTAAATTCCTAGACTTTTCAAGTCCTACTCTAACTGTTGATAGTCCATAAAATTTTTTTCCATAATTTTCTGGTTTCCAAAGTTTAAGATCTATTCCTTGATCTAAAACTAAAGGTGCATCTAAAACTAATGAAGTGGGCGTATATTCTTTTTCTAATGCTAATGCATAAACAAAAGGTTTAAATGCAGATCCAGGTTGTCTCAATGCTTGGGTGGCTCTATTGAATTCACTATTTTTAAAACTGAACCCTCCACTTAGAGCAAATACCCTTCCAGTAAAAGGGTCCATCACTATTATTCCACCATTAATTTTGGGTAATTGTTTTAAACCATATTTATTTTTAGAAAGTTCTTTAACATATACTACGTCTCCTAACTTAAATAATTCATCAAATTCTTTTTTTGTCCAAGTTATTTCTTTATATTTAATCTTACCAATAGTCTTATCTTCTAGCTCTATTGTTGCTGAAAATTTATCAAAGTCTTTAATTATGGCAATTTTCCAGCCTATAGATTTTTCTAATTTATATTTTTCTAGATCATTAAACCAGTTCTCATCATACTTTTTATTTGTTAATGATCCTCGCCAACCTTTTCTTTTATCATAACTAATTAGACCTTTTCTCAAAGACTCAGTTGCAAATTTTTGTAATTCTAAATTAATTGGTGTATTAATATTAAAACCTTGTTTATATACTTTTTCATAACTAAGTTGTTCAATAATACTTTTTCTTATATCTTCTATAAAATACTGTGCATCCTCAAGATAAATTTTTTTAGATTTTTTTAAAATGATATTTTCATTTTTAAGTTTTTCATGTTGTTTTGTATTTATGAAATTGTTATCTAATAAATTTTGTAATACCAAATTTCTTCTGAACTTAGCTAATTTGATATTTCTATAAGGGTTGTATTTACTTGGAGCTTTTGGAAGTGCTGCTAGCAAAGCTGCTTCAGCATAATTAAGCTCCTTAATAGATTTGTCAAAATATTCCAAACTAGCTGCAGCAACTCCATACGCTCCACTACCTAGATAAATCTGATTTAAATATAGTTCCAATATTCTTTCCTTAGATAGAGCTCTTTCTATTCTGAAGGCAAGAATTGCTTCTTTAATCTTTCTATTTAAACTGACTTCGTTAGTTAGTAGAAAGTTTTTTGCCACTTGTTGAGTGATTGTAGATGCTCCTTCTAATCTTTTTGATTTTAAATAATTCTGAATATTATTTACTACTGCACGTAATACTCCTTTTGCATCAACTCCAGGGTGTGAAAAGAAATTTTTATCTTCTGCAGATAAAAAAGCATTAATTACATTTTTTGGAATAGACTGAAATGGCACAAAAATTCTTTTTTCTTTTGAAAAATCAGCCACTAATTCACCATTTCCAGAATAAACTTTACTTGAAACTGGAGGTTTGTAACTTTTTAAAAATTTATAATCAGGTATATTGTTAGAAAATGTCCATAAAATACCTAAAATTACAATTGAAGATAGTAAAAAAAAACTAGATAAAATAATTAATAAATTTTTATAAATTCTGCTCATTTTGATTTCATTATATATAGGAATTTGTTAAAGTTAAGGCATTAGAATTAACAAAATTTAAAAATGAATCAAAATAAAACAAATCAATCAATTAACATATTATGGATAAAAATTTATACATTGATGCATCGCATCCTAACGAAACTAGAGTTGTACTTAAATCTAACAACAATATTGAAGATTACGAATACGAAGGTCTAAAGAGCAATCTAAATAAAAATAATATTTACTTAGGAAAAGTAAGTAGAATTGAACCATCTTTACAAGCGGCATTTATCGATTTTGGTAGAGAAAAACATGGCTTCTTATCTTTTAATGATATCCAGTCTGATTACTATCAAATACCAAAGAGTGACTTAAAAATTATTAAAGAAGAAGAGGAAAAGGAAAGAGAAGAACTCTCAAAAAAAACTGAGGAAAAAGAAGATGAAAATATAGCAGAAGGAAAATTAGAAATTGATGATCCAATTGAAAAAAAGTCCTTAGAAGAAAAAGATAATTTTAAAGAAGAAAAAGAGAAAAGAGAAGAAAAAAAACCAAAATTTAAAAGATATAAAATACAAGAAGTAATTAAACCAAATCAAGTCATCTTAATTCAGGTAATTAAAGATGAACGTGGTCAAAAAGGTGCGGCTCTTAGTACTTTTATATCTATCGCAGGAAAATATATTGTTTTAATGCCTAATACTCCAAAAGGAGGGGGAATTTCAAGAAAAATTTTTAATCCAGCTGATAGAAAAAAAATCAGATCTATTCTAAATGAAATTGAAATTCCAAAAGAAATGGGATTAATAGTCAGAACGGCTGGAAGTAATAAAACTAAAAACGAAATTAATCATGATTTAACAACTCTGATTAACACTTGGAATCAAATCAAAGATACTGCAATAAATTCGATAGCACCCTCATTAATTCATCAAGAAAGTGAAATTATTAAAAGAACATTAAGAGATATTTATGATGAAAGCACAAATAATATTATTATAGAAGGCAATGAAGGATACAAAAAAGCACAAAACTTTATGAAAATGATGATGCCCTCACAAGTAAAAAAAATAAAAAAGTATAGAGGTAAAATCCCATTGTTCATTGATGAAGGAATAGAACAAAAATTAAACCAAATTTTTGATAGTGAAATAAAATTAAATTCTGGAGGATACTTAGTAATAAATCCAACTGAAGCATTAGTTTCTATAGATATAAATTCTGGAAGTTCCATTAAACAAAAAAATGTTGAAAGCACCGCTCTAGACACAAATTTAGAAGCGGCAGATGAGATTGCAAGACAAATAAAAATTAGAGATTTGTCTGGTCTGATCATAATTGATTTTATTGACATGTTAAGTTATGGAAATAGAAGACTTGTAGAAAGAAGACTCAAAGAAAAATGCCGCTCAGATAGAGCAAGAATTCAAATTGGTCGAATTAGTAATTTTGGTTTACTAGAAATGTCCAGACAAAGACTTAGAGAAAGTGCTGTTAAATGGAAAATTAATTTAACTGATGAGTCTTTTGCTCAAAAAATTCTTAAATTAGTTGAATTAAAAGCTGTTGTTAATAAGGCTAAATTTGTTGAATTAAAAGTATGTAAAAAAATTTCTGATTTTTTAAAAGAAAATTTTGTAGATGATTTAACTTATTTTGAAAAAAAAAATAAAATGAAAATTGATATCATATCAGATAACTCTCTTATCATTCCTGAATATATTATAAACGTAAAAAATAAAACAAATAAAACTTTAGAATTAATTGAAAATTTTAAAACTCTTAAAAATTTAGAACAACAAAAAAAAGAGGATAATGTTATTAATATAAAAGATAAGAAAAAATTTAAAAAAAAAAATTTTAGAAAAAAAAAATTTTTTAAAAAAGCTAAATAATTCCCTCAGTTGGTGAGGATGGTTTACCCATCAATAATTTTTCTATTCTACCAGAAAGATACGATTGCCTACCTGCTATTACAGCATTCTTGAATGCTAAAGCCATACCAAAAGGATTTTTAGCTTTTGCAATAGCTGTGTTAACTAACACCCCATCACAACCAAGTTCCATTGCAATCGAAGCATCTGAAGCTTGTCCTAAGCCAGCATCTACAATTAATGGTAATTTTGTTTGTTTTCTAATTATCTTTAAATTAACTTTATTTAGAATACCTAAACCAGATCCTATGGGAGCTGCCAAAGGCATTATTGCACAAGCTCCTACATTTTCTAATCTTTTAGCCATCAAAGGATCATCATTACAATAAACCATAACTTTAAATCCTTCTTTTGATAAAATTTCTGTCGATTTAAGTGTTTCAATCATTTCTGGAAATAAATTTTTTTTATCACCTAGTACTTCAAGCTTTACCAGTTTCCATCCTCCAATTTCTCTTGCTAATCTTAATGTTCTTAATGCTTCTTTAGAATTAAAACATCCAGCTGTATTAGGTAGATAAGTAATTTTTCTCGGGTCAATATAATCCATCAAAAGAGGTTTTTTCTTATCAGTAATGTTAACTCTTCTAACAGCCACTGTTACTATTTCTGCAGCTGATAATTTTATTGCCTTCGCACATTCAGTCATACTCTTATACTTACCTGTGCCTACAATTAATCTAGAATTAAAATTTTTTTTTGCTATCAACAACTTATCTTTTTTCAATTTTAACCACCTCCAATAAAATGAACTATTTCAATTTGATCATTTTTTTTCAAAACAACTCTATCAATATTTTTTTTTTCAATTATTTCTTGATTCAATTCTATTGCTACTTTTTTTATTGGTATTTTCAATCTTTTAATAAGATTTGATAGTTTGATGCCTTTATTAATTATATTTACTTTACCATTTACCTTAATTTTTATTTTTTTTATTTTTTTCATCGTATATAAAAGCTGAATGAATAATAAAATTATTATTATTAATGGTCCAAATATTAATCTATTAGGAGAAAGAGAACAATCACAATATGGGTCCATTACTTTTGATAAATTAAGAAATATTTGCTTAAAAAAATCAAAAGAATTGGATTTAGATGCTGAATTTATACAATCAAATATTGAAGGTGACTTGGTAAACATAGTTCAAGATTCAAGAAAAAATTTTGATGGAATGATAATTAATGCTGCAGCTTTCACTCATACTTCGGTTGCAATTCGGGATGCTTTGGATATTTTTAAAAAACCTATAATTGAAGTGCATATCTCAAATATTTACAAAAGAGAGGAATTTAGGCAAAAATCTTTGATAAGCGATATAGTTACTGGTGGAATTTTTGGTTTAGGTGCTGAGGGTTATATTTTAGCCATAATTTCAATGCAAAAGCTTTTGAAAATATGAAAATTGATAAAAAGATAATAAAAGAACTGAGTGATTACTTAGATGAATTTAATCTTACAGAGTTAGAATATACTGAAAAAGACAAAAAAATCAAAGTTTCAAAAAATAAACTTACAATTAATAAACAAAATAATTCTGAAACTAGTTTTTCTTCAAATATTGAAGAAACAAAATCCTCTTCAAAATTAAATTCTGGTATTGAAATTACTTCACCTATAATTGGTACTGCTTATCACGCACCTGAACCAGGAGCAAAAAAATTTATAGAAGTTGGTAAGAAAGTAAAAAAAGGTGACACCATAATGATTGTGGAGGCAATGAAAACTATGAATCATATTCCATGCACATCGGACGGTGTTGTAAAAGAAATATGTATTGAAGATGGTCAGCCTGTTGAATTTGGTCAAACAATAATAATCCTTGAATAATGTTTAAAAAAATCTTGATTGCAAACCGTGGGGAAATTGCAGTCAGAGTAATTAGAGCTTGCAAGGAATGGGGTATATCAACTGTTGCTGTACATTCTGATGTTGATAGAGACAGTATGCATGTGAGATTAGCAGATGAAAGTGTTTGTATAGGATCTCATCAGCCTGCTAATAGTTATTTAAATATTCCCGCTCTTATGTCTGCTATTGATTTAACTAATGCTGAAGCAGTCCATCCTGGTTATGGATTCTTATCTGAAAATGCAAATTTTGCTAAAGTATTGGAAGAAAATAACATAAAATTTATTGGAGCATCTTCAAAACATATTGAAATGATGGGAGATAAAATTCAAGCTAAAAAAATTGCTAAAGAAAATGGCTTACCTGTAATTGAGGGTTCAGAGGATGGTATTAAAGATATTAATGAGGCAAAAAAACTTTGTAAAAAAATTGGATTTCCTATTTTAATAAAAGCATCTGGCGGAGGTGGAGGAAAAGGAATGAAGATTGTAAATAAAGAAGAAGAATTTGAAAACCTTTTTTCGACAGCTAAATCAGAAGCAAAAAAATACTTTGGTAATGACGAAGTATATATAGAAAAATTTTTTCAAAATCCTAGACATATTGAAGTACAAATTTTAGCTGGTAAAAATAGAGTTGTTCATTTGCACGAAAGAGACTGTTCAGTTCAAAGAAGGCATCAAAAATTAATTGAAGAAACACCTAGCCCTGTTTTAAATGATGAAATTAGAAAAGATCTTTTTGAAAAAACTGTAAATATGGTTAGCAAGATTGGTTATGAGGGTGCTGGTACAGTTGAATTTATTTATGAAGAAGGCAAATTCTATTTTTTAGAAATGAACACTAGAGTTCAAGTTGAGCATCCTGTTTCAGAGATGGTAACAGGTATCGATATCATTAAAGAACAAATTTGGATAGCTTTTAGTGGTGAAACAGCACTTAAACAGTCAGATGTCAATCCTAGAGGACATGCCATCGAATGTAGAATTAATGCTGAAGATCCAAGTAAAAACTTTCAACCCTCTCCAGGTACAATTGGTATGTGTCATCAACCATCTGGATTTAGAACAAGAGTGGATGGTGCCATATTTCAAGGATACAAGATTACCCCATATTATGACAGTATGGTATGCAAGTTAATTTGTCATGGGAGAAATAGAAGTGAAGCTATTCAAAGAATGAATAGGTCTCTTGATGAATTTGTAATTGAAGGTGTAACAACAACAATTCCGTTACATAAAAAACTTTTAAATCATAAAAAATTTTTAACATCAAATTTTAATGTAAGTTGGTTAGATAAAGAAAAAATTATCTAATAACAACTTACTAACCAGATATCATAAACCGGATGATCAAATGGAGCTATCGAAGGACTAGATGAAAACATCCAACCATTAAAAACAAAAACATTATCGTTATTTTTGTCTGTTAAATCCTTAACTTGTATGTATGCTGTTGTCTCAGGATTGTCATCAAATTTTGAATTTTGGCATTTCATACTTTTTATGGATAAATCTTTGTAAATATGATCTCGTTGATTTGTAAGTTTAATTAACACATTTTTTGAACTAATCTTATCTAGAATTTTAATATTAGTATATTTTGTCTCTAAATCATCTGCATAACAAAAACTAAATGAAATTAAAAAATTTATTATATAAAAAATAAATTTATTCTTTCCAACTTTTATATTTTTTTTCAACAGCATCTTTATTTTTATTTGGATAGTAAGCTTTATCACTACCTGTCAAATTTGGCTTATGTGGTTTTTGCCAGTTATATTTTTTTAATTCATGTTTTTTTTCAATTTTATTAGGCGTAAAATGTATCCATGAATACCACTCAACTGGAATTTTTGAAGCATCAATTTCCTCTGCATAAATAACCCATCTTTTTCCCTTTTTACTCTCGTAGTACTTATTTCCAAAATCGTCTTTACCAACAAATTTTCCAAAAATAATTGTTTTTATTGTTGTTCCAAACGTATCTTGATTCCACCAAATGAAAATTTTTTTTAAAAATGTCAACATAGAAATAAATAAAGTTTCAATTCAAAATTGTATAAATTAAATTAGACTAAAATTTGATTTTGTATATAAATAATTTGAATCGTTATTCAAATTAATTTTTTAAAATTGGGGTCAAATGGCAAAATACTTAATAGAAACTTATTATACGTGTACATTTAAGGTAAATCATTACTTAGATGATGTAAATGAAACAGAACTAAAGAATCTTGAAAAAAGAGATGATGGAAAATTTGAAGTTTTAGACGTCAAACTAGACAACAGAAAAACAAAAAGTTTAGATCCTAAAAATAATAAAATTTTAGACAAAAATAAAATTGATGTTGTCGCTGATGTTAATAAACCAACTTCGAAAAATATTGAAAATTTTATAAAATCTAAAACGTCTATTTCGGAAAATAACGGTAAAAGGTTTGGTATGCCAGATAGAAGAAAGGGCTATATACAAAAGGCAACAATTGGCGACCATAAAGTCTACTTACATACTGGAGAATATGAGGATGGAAAAATTGGCGAAATATTTATTGATACCAGCAAAGAAGGAGAATTAGTAAAAGCCTTGATGAATAATTTTGCAATAGCTGTGTCACTTGGACTTCAATACGGTGTGCCTTTAGATGAATTTATTAGTGCATTCGTAGGAACAAAATTTGAACCTTCTGGTAAAGTTCATGGAAATGACAGAATTTTAAGCGCATCCTCTATTCTAGATTATATTTTTAGAGAATTAGCTATTTCATATCAAAATAGAGAGGATCTTGCTCATACTCCAGCAATTGGTACATCCGAAAATATAAATTTTGATGAACAAAACTCTGATGATCAAAACAAATTATTAAAAATTGTTAAAGATATTACAAGTAAAGGGTTTGTAAGAAATAATTACAAAAAAAATTTAGTTGATTTGTCGGACGTCA
Source organism: Pelagibacterales bacterium SAG-MED39 (assembly GCA_014653625.1). Taxonomy (GTDB): domain Bacteria; phylum Pseudomonadota; class Alphaproteobacteria; order Pelagibacterales; family Pelagibacteraceae; genus Pelagibacter. The sequence goes on along the minus strand of JACWEI010000011.1, from coordinate 16,354 downwards.
AAATAAACCTCAAAGGGAAAAAATAAATTATTTTTTTTTTAAAGATAGATTCAGTTCCTTTAACTGTTTTTCATTTATTTCAGATGGTGCATTCATCATCAAATCTTCTGCATTTTGATTCATTGGAAACATTGTAACTTCTCTAATATTTTTTTCATTAGCTAAAAGCATGACTATTCTGTCAATTCCTGGTGCAATACCTCCATGTGGTGGAGCTCCGTAGCTTAATGCATTGATCATGCCACTAAATTTTGTATCGACTTTTTTTTTGTCATAACCAGCTATAGAAAAAAGTTTATACATCAATTCAGGAATATGATTTCTTATTGCCCCTGAAGAAAGTTCTATACCATTACAGACAATATCATATTGATATGCAAGTATGTTCAACGGGTCTTTAAAGTTAATTGATTTTATATCTCCCTGGGGCATAGAAAATGGATTATGACTAAACTCAATTTTATTTGTTTGCTCATCTTTTTCAAACATGGGGTAATCAACAATCCAACAAAATGAAAAAATATTTTCATCAATTAAATTTAAATCTTTAGCAATCTTATCTCTTGCCAATGATGTAATTCTCTCTAATTCCTTTTGCTTGCTACAAGCCAAAAAAATACTATCACCTACTTTGGCATCAGTTTTTTGCATGATTTCTCTCAGAGCCTTGTCAGAAAAAAATTTACCAACAGGACCTTTAGCTAAAATTTTCTCATCTTCTTCTATAGTAAAGTATGCAAGACCTGAAGCACCTTGTTCCTTTGCCCATTTATCAATATTGTCAAAAAAACTTCTTGGCTTATTTTTTGTGTTTTTTGTAACAATACATCTAACTTTTGATCCAGATTTTACAAGTTTCTTAAATATTTCAAAAGTAACATCTTCTCTAGAGAAAATTTCCGTTATATCATTTATGATTAAAGGATTTCTCAAATCAGGTTTATCAGTACCGTACTTTAGTAATGAGTTTGAATAAGAGATCTTTGGAAATTTTTCAAACATTAATTTTTTATTTGAAAATTCTTTAAAAGTATTCACTAATAATTTTTCTACGACTTTAAATACATCTTCTTGTTCTACAAATGACATTTCTAAATCTAACTGATAAAACTCTCCTGGGCTTCGATCTGCTCTAGCATCTTCGTCTCTAAAACAAGGTGCAATTTGAAAATATTTATCAAAACCTGCAACCATGATAAGTTGTTTGAATTGTTGAGGTGCTTGAGGTAGTGCATAAAATTTTCCTGGATTTAATCTACTTGGAACAAGAAAGTCTCTTGCACCCTCTGGGCTTGATGATGTTAAGATGGGAGTTTGGAATTCTAAAAAACCCAACTTACTCATTTCATTTCTTATAAAAGAAATAACTTTTGATCTTAAAATAATGTTTTCATGAATTTTTTTTCTTCTCAAATCCAAAAATCTATATTTTAATCTTATTTCTTCAGCATATTCTTGATCACTAAATATTGGCATAGGTAATTCTTTACAGGTCCCTAGGATAATATAATCTTCAATAACAACTTCTATATCCCCAGTTTCAATATCTTTGTTGATAGTATCACTTGTTCTATTAACAACTTTTCCATTAACTTTTATTACTGTTTCAAGTTGAATTTTTTCTAATTTTTTAAAATTAGAATTATCTTTGTCTATAATACACTGTGTAACACCATAGTTATCTCTAAGATCAATAAACAAAAGATTTCCATGATCTCTTTTTTTATTTATCCATCCAGATAAAAATACCTCATTTCCAATATTTTTTTGTCTCAACTCATTACAATTATGACTTCTGTATTTATTCAATTATTCTCCTAAAACTTCTTTTATAATTTTTAAGTCAATAGATTTTTTCTTTTTTAAACTTATTTCGTCAATCTTATATATGAAATCAAATATTTTACTATACGATCTGTCCACTCTTTTAATTATATAATCAATAAATTTTTTATCCATTGAAATTTGACGATCTGATAAATTTTTTAGTATAATTGCGAAAATCAAATCATCATCAGGTTGTTCAATATCCTGCAAAAGAAAATTTTTTGCTCTTGATTTTAAATCATTTAATTTAAAGTTAATACTTGTAATGGATGTTTTAGACGTAATTATTAAAAATTTATTATCCTGATCAATAATATTTATTAAAGAATAAATAAGTTTTTCATTTATATTTTTATCAAAGTTTTCTAAAATTATATTTTCATAAATCTTAATTTTCTTCAAGTCTTCATCGTTGAATAAATTTGCTTCAAATTTTATTCCTTTATATTTTTTTAAAAAAATATTTATCAAATGAGTTTTTCCAGAATACTTTTCTCCTACTATATTGAGAAATTTCTTATTCCAATTAGGCCAATTATTTAAAAAATTAAAAACATGTTCATTGCTTTTGGATACGTAAAAATCATCATTAGTTAAATTCTTATCATAATCAAATTTGATTATTTTTTGATCAAATTCCCTCATCTAAGAGTCCATATCTTATTTTGTGTATTAAAATCATATTCAAAATTACTCATAATTTTCAAAAAATTATTTGGCGTACCATTAAATATTATTTGATAAAATGTAAACTTGTTATCAAATTTTGTTATAAAAAAATCGTATATTAAATCTGTTTGATCTAAATTTTTCTCAAAGTTATTGATTTTATCTTTATCTAAGTTATTTACTTTAATATTTAAGGGAAGTTTTATAGAAGTATTTATTTGATTAGATATTTTCCAATGATCTTCATATATCAGTTTAAGATTTAATATTAAATTATGAATATCATCTATATTTTCTAGATTAATATCAGAAAAAGATTGATTTTTTAAAACCACCTTATCTTTTACAGTTATTCTCGATAATATTCTTAATTCATTTTCATTTTTAAAAATCAAAGCTATAATTGAATCTTTTAAATAGTATTTACTAGTAATTTCATCAAAATTATATTGCTCTATAAATTCATAATTTTTTTTTATAATGTTATAATCTTCAAGATCTTCGGTTGGTAAAATATATTCAATTAAATTATATATTTCTGATATTTTATTCCACTCTTCAAATATTTTGTTATTATTAAAAATTAATAAATCTTTTTTTTTTTCATCAATTACTACTGGTATAAATAAAAATTTATTTTCTAAAGGAATTGATGGAAAAATATTTTTTTTTTCTAAATATTTGAAAACTCTTTTTTTATTAAATGATACACTTATCTTCATATTATAAATATCATCTATAAAATTTTCTTCTTCAAATGAAAAAGACTCAACCATTCCTTTTATTTCATTTAATTTTATTTGATTAATTTTTTTTTGATCTGATGAATTTACAATTAAAGAAATTAATTTTGTAAAACCTTTCTTAAAACCCTCATCAATTACCTCATTTTTATTAAAATCTATCTGAAATGGTCTTGATACTTCTATTTCGTTTACTTCAAAGGGTTTTCCTTGGACTTTAGTTGTGGAAAAAAAAAATATAATTAAAGATAGAAATACAAAAAAAATATATAAGAATTTTAAATGAATAAATTTATAAGTAGATTTCATAACATATATTAGTGAATAAAGACTTATTAACATATAAAAAAAGTGGTGTAGATATTAATGCTGCAGATAGTTTTGTAAGCTTCATTTCTTCAATTTCTGCAAAAAAAAAGGGCAAAAAAAAGTTTTCAAATATAGGTGGTTTTGGCTCTTTATCTGATATTCCAAACAATATTAAACAACCAAAAATCGTAGCCTGCACAGATGGTGTTGGTACAAAAATTGAAATAGCCAATACTCTTAATAAATATGACACTATTGGAATAGATCTAGTAGCTATGAGTGTCAATGACTTAATTGTTCAGGGTGCAAAGCCACTTCTTTTCTTAGACTACATATCAATTAATAAAATTGATTTAAAAAAATTAAAGTCAATCATCAAAGGAATCTTAAATGGATGTCAAAAATCTGGGTGTGAACTAGTTGGTGGTGAGACAGCTGAAATGCCAGGCACATACGAAAAAGGCAAATTCGATATAGCAGGATTTGCGGTTGGTATAGTTGGTAAAAATAAAATTTTAAACAAAAAAAAAATAAAAACAAAAGATTTAATTTTAGCTATCCCATCTAGTGGGCTTCATTCAAATGGTTTTTCTTTAGTAAGACATCTTTTAAAAAGAAAAAAAATTAATATCAAAAAAAATAAATTTTTAAAAAAGGAACTTCTTAAACCTACAAAAATATATGTTAAAGAAATACTTAATCTAATCAAAAAAAATTTAATCAATGGGTGTGCAAATATAACTGGGGGAGGACTTTCAGATAACATTAAAAGAATAATTCCAAATAATTTAGTTGCTGAAATTGATTTAAATAAGATTAAACCATTGAAAATTTTCAAATGGTTAAAAGCAAATAATATATCTGATAAAGAAATGCTAAAAACATTTAATTGTGGTGTTGGTTTTTGTTTAATAATAGATCCAAAAAAACTTGAAATAGTAAAAAAAAATTTTTCAAAGGAATATAAACCCTATGTTATTGGTCAGATATCAAAGGGTAGAAATAAAATTAAACTCAATGGCAAAATTAACTGGACCTAAAAAAATTAAAACTGCAGTTTTTATTTCAGGTAGAGGAAGTAATTTAAAAAATCTTATAAAATTTTCTAAGATTAAAAAATCACCTATCTCTGTAGATTTAATAATTTCTGACAATCTTAAAGCAAAAGGTCTAGAGTTTGGAAAGATATTTAATGTTAATAAAAAGGTATTTAATTTTAAGAATCAATCTGTAGCTGAAAGAAAAGTCCTTTTAGAACTTAAAAAGAGTAAGATAGATTTAATCTGTCTAGCTGGATTTATGAAAATTATATCAAAAAATTTTATCAAAAGATTTAAGGGAAAAATTTTAAATATTCACCCCTCACTATTACCAAAATATAAAGGCTTAAACACTCATAAAAGGGTAATTAATAATAAAGAAAAATTTTCTGGATGCACTGTGCATTATGTAACTTCAAAACTAGATTCTGGTAAAATTATAATTCAAAAAAAAGTAAAAATTAAAAAGAATGACAATCCTAAAAGTCTGGAAAAAAAAGTATTAACTCAAGAGCATAAATTGTATCCTAGGGCTATTTTAAAGGTCTTTAATTTTTAATCTTTGAAAAAAAAATTTATTTCTATTTTTGCGTTTTCTACGCTGTCAGATCCATGGACTGAATTTTTATCAATAGATAGTCCATATTTCTTTCTAATAGTTCCTTCTTTTGCATCAGTTGGGTTAGTTGCACCCATAAGTTCACGATTACTTGATACAGCATTTTCTTTTTCGATTATCATTACAACTATCGGACCAGACGATAAATAAGTACATAGATCGTTATAAAATGGTTTGGTTTCATGGATTTTATAAAAAGTTTCTGCCTCAGATTTTTCTATTTGAATTTTCTTTTCTTTTACTATTAAAAAACCTTTATTTTTGAACATCTCTTTAATTTCATTTTCTAAATTTCTCTCGATTGCATCTGGTTTAATAATTGATAATGTTTGTTCTGTATTACTCATAATCATCCTCTATTAGTTTGTTTAATAATCTCACTCCAAAACCAGTGGCTCCTCCTGAATTCAATGCTCCACCGTATTTTGAAAAAGCCATTCCAGCTATATCTAAATGAGCCCAAGGTGTTTTATTTAGAATAAATCTTTGAAGAAACTGTGCAGCAGTTGTAGATCCTGCACCACCCACATAATTTATATTCTGCATATCAGCATTTTTTGAATTTATAAGTTTATCATAATTTTTGTGTAAAGGCATTCTCCATACTTTTTCTTCAACTTTTTCTCCAGCTTCAATTAATTGTTTTGATAATTGATCATCATTTGAAAATAGACCTGCATATTCTGAACCTAAAGAAACTATAATTGCTCCAGTTAATGTTGCTAAGTCAATCATAAACTTAGGATTAAATTTTTTTTCTGTAAATGTTAAGGCATCAGCTAAAACTAATCTACCTTCGGCATCAGTATTTAATACCTCTATAGTTTTTCCGCTATATGATTTTACTATATCTCCTGGTCTTTGGGCATTACCACCTGGCATATTTTCTACAAGCCCAACAACACCAACTGCATTAACTTTTGCTTTTCTTAAAGCTAAATTTTTCATCAAACCAACTACTACTGCAGAGCCTGCCATGTCATAAGTCATATCCTCCATAAACTTCGCAGGTTTTAATGAAATACCCCCTGTATCAAAACAAACCCCTTTACCAACAAATGCCAAAGGTTTTGAATTATTCTTTAATCCTTTCCATTCCATTGTTACTAGATACGATCCTCTTACACTCCCCTGCCCAACACCAAGTAAAGAATTCATACCTAGTTTTTTTAATTTTTTTTCATCATATATATTTACCTTCAAGCCAAATTTTCTAAGTGAATTTATTCTTTTTGCATATTCATCTGGATGCAATATATTTCCTGGTTCGGAGACTAAATCTCTAGCATAAAAAGTTCCCTCCTCCAATGCTTTGAATTTTAACTGATTTTGAGATGAAGGTTTATTCTTATTTCCAATAATATTTATAGAAATTAACCTTGTTTCTTTTTTTGACTTATATTTATTGAATTCATATGATTTTAATTTTAACCCGTGAAGGAAATAACCTATGAAGTTCTCATGTTTGCTGAGTATACTTTCAACATTCACGAAATACTCACTATTTTTTCCATAATTTATACGTCCATAAAATTCAGCACCTAAATTTTCTATGTCAGAACTTTTAATATTCTTTTTAATAGAGACTAAAACTAATTTTTTTTTTGAGCTTAGTTCAAACACGAACAAATTTTTACTTAAGTCACTAGTTTTTAATAAATCTTGAACGTAAGAAAACTCTTGTATAGAAATATATTTTTTTAATGATTTTAAGTTAAATTTATCATCCGAAAATAAAACAAGGTTATTTGATGGTTTTTTTGGGCCGTTATTTTTATAATTAATTTTAATAGACATATTTTTTGAATATTTATTTAGTAAAATCTCTTTTAATAGTTATTTTTATTGACATTTTTTATATATATGTACTTTAGGTTGTATTTAAACTCTGAATTTATAGATAATAAATGATTAATTACAATAAAAAATTGATTTTTAAAAAATTTTTTTTAGATAACACTTATTTCTTTTTAATATGCATCTTGAGTTTGAGTGTAATTGTTTGGGTAATTCAAGCTGTTAATTTTTTAGATTTTGTTACAGAAGATGGTCATGGGTTAGTGATATATTTTAAATACACTTTACTAAATCTTCCTAAGATTATTTCAAGATTAATGCCATTTATTTTTTTTGTGGCAATATTTCATACAATTAATAAATCAGAGGATAATAATGAACTTAAAATTTTTTGGATAAATGGAATAGATAAGAAAGAATTTGCTAATGCTTTTTTAAAATATTCATTTATTTATTTGGTTATTCAAATAATTTTAAATTCTCTAATAGTTCCTTTATCTCAAAATAAAGCAAGAACCTATATTCAGTCTTCAAGTATTGATTTTTTTCCGTCTTTAATTAATGAAAAAAAATTTATTGATACCGTTGATAAACTTACTATTTATGTTGAAAGAAAAGGAGAAAATAATGATTATGAAAATATATTTTTGAAAGATTCAAAAAATAAAAATAGTTTAAAAATTATTCAAGCTGAAAAAGGATTGCTTATAAATAATGAAAATGAAAGATCATTAAAATTATTTAATGGAAAAATAGTAAATATCAATAATGGAAATATTAATTCTTTTGATTTTAAAACAACAATATTTGACTTGAGTAGTTATTTAACAAAATCTATCACAGATTTTAAAATTCAGGAAAAAAGCTCATCCAAATTGATAAATTGTTATATCAATTTTCATTTACTTAACGATATTTCATATTACCATATTCTCGATTGCAACACTGATTCTCTTAATATCCTTCAACAAGAATTACTAAAAAGATTAATCAAACCATTTTATTATATTTCGTTAGTACTAAGTGCATGTTTTTTATTTTTATTTTCAAAAGAAAATTTTAATCAAAAATATTTTCGATCAATAATCTTTATATTAGGAACTTTAATACTTGTTATTTCTGAACTAACTACTTCTCTTGCAGCTAAAAATTTATTATATTTTAAGTTAGCTATCATTCTGCCATTTTTATTAATTGCTATACAATATATCTTTCTACACAAAAAAATTTATTATTATCAATAATTATATGATTACAACTTATAAAAAATATATTTATCTTAAATACATCTTTAATATTCTAAAAGTAAGTTCTATTTTTTTTGTAATGATAGTTGTAATGAATTTATTTGAAGAAATAAAATTTTTAAATGATACAGATAGTGATATTTTTTTACCTTTATTTTTAACTTTATTAAATGGACCTTCAATTTTTTTTGAAATAGCTCCATTTATTTTTTTGATTAGTACAATTGTTTTTTTTATTGATCTTATAGAAACAAATGAAATTGTAGTTTACAAAACTTATGGAATTACAAACTTAAAGATAATAGAAATCATAAGCACTATTGCTTTTGTAATTGGAATTTTTATGATTATTATATTTTATAATGTATCTTCTAATTTGAAGTTTTTTTATTTAGAAATAAAAAATCAATACGCGAAAGATGATAAATACCTTGCAGTGGTAACTGGAAATGGACTTTGGATAAGAGATGAAATAAATGATAATACAAATTATATTAATGCTGAAAAACTTCAAAATTCAGACTTATTAAATATTTCTATATCTCAATTTGATGAAAACTTTTATTTAAAAAAAATTATTATTTCAAAAAAAGCAAATATTCAAAGTAAAACCTGGGTATTAGAGGACGTAATTGTAAGTGAAAATAATAATACACAAAAAATTGATCAACTCTCGTTACAATCTAACTTTGATATAGAAAAAATTTTAACTATATTTGAAAATTTTTCATCATTAAATGTTGTAAAATTAAATGAATTAAGAAAAGATTATGAATTACTAGGGTACAATACTAAAACTCTAGATGGTTATAGTCATAAATTGTATTCCTATCCTATTTATCTTACTTTAATGGTATGTATTGCCTCAATTATAATGCTTAAGATAAAGTATAATAAATCAAAAATTTTTCATATAACTTTTGGAATATTAGTATCTGTTATTATCTATTATATTAATCATTTCTTTAGTGTAATTATTGAAACTCAAAATGTCCCATATGTATTCTCAATTTGGGGACCTCAGATAATCTTATTTATGATCATTACAATGAATTTAGTAAGGATTAATGAAAAATAAATTTCAATTATTTTTTGTGAAAATAAGCATTATCTTTTTTTTAATGGTTTCCTATGGTCATACTGAAACTTTTGAGTTTGAAGCAGAAAATATTGAAACAATCAGTAATGATTTTGTTAAAGCATCTAATAAAGTAATCGTAAGAAATAATTTAGGAACAACTATTTATGGTGAAAAACTTTATTTAGATAAAAAAAAACAAATTTATACAATTACAGAAAATGTAATTTTAGATGATGTTAAGAACCAAACAAAAATTATAGCACAAAAAATAGTTTATAACGTTAATGATAATACTGTTAAATCATTTGGCTTAACAAATATTGATAAAGACAATCAGTACAAAATAAAAACATCAAACATTTTGTATAACAGAACAACACAAAAAATAATTTCTGATGAAGAAACTTTAATTAAAGATTTAAGAGGTAATGAATTATTAGTTAAAGAACTTGACATCTCATTAGTAGATGATTTGCTAATAGCTAATAATGCAAAACTTACAGATGTTGAGCTCAATATATACAATGTAGAAAAGTTATATTATGATCTCAAAGAAAAAAAAATTGCCGGTAAAGATTTGGTAATAAATAAAGATAATACGATTTCTATTAATAGATATCTGCCTCGAGTTAAAAGTAGGATATTCAGTTTCGAAAAGGATAAATTAACAATGGAAAAATCAATTTATACGAATTGTAAAAAAAGAGATGGGTGTCCTCCGTGGTCAATTCAAGCTGAAAAAATTGTTCATGATCAAAAAGAAAAATCCATAAATTATTCAAATGCTTTATTAAAATTTTTTGATGTTCCAGTTTTATATTTTCCTAAATTTTTTCATCCTGATCCTACTGTAGAAAGGCGATCAGGTTTCTTAACACCTACATTTTCAGCAAATAATTCTAATAGTTATTTTAGAATACCATATTTTTTTGAAATTGCAGATAACTCTGATTTTACATTTTCTCCAAGATTTTACGATAATTCAGAGTCTATTTTTCAAGGGGAATATCGATTAATAACAAAAAAAACAAAACACACTTTAGATGCAAGTATTAAAAATGACAGTATTTTTCTTTCTAATGATAATAATTCTAGAACTCATTTTTTTTCAAACTCTACAATTAATACTGATTTTAACTTTTTTGATACCTCTGAACTTGATATTCAAATTCAATCTACATCTGGAAATAAATATTTAAAATCTTATAATATTACCTCACCAATAATTAATTCTAATACTACTTTAAATTCTAAAATTAATTTTCAAGGCTCAAATGAAGACCTGGATTTTTCAATTTCAACAGAAATATATGAAAATTTAAGCAAAGAAAAAAATAGTGATAAATACGAATTCATTTTACCAAACTTTAATATAACCAAAACTATTGATACTAAACTAGAGGGTTTTTTAACATTAACTAATACAGGTTATAATAAGTTATTTGACACCAATGTTAATGAAAAAGTGTTGGTCAATGATCTTTCCTATAAATCATTGGATAATATTAATAATTTTGGCTTTATCAATAATTTTGAAATTTTAATGAAAAATTTTAACGCTCAGTCAGAAAATTCTGGTTATTTAAAAAATAAAACTGAAAACGACCTGCAAGGGATAATTCAATTAAATTCTAAGATCCCTTTAAAAAAAGAAGGTTACAAATATTCTAGCTCCTTAACTCCAATTTTTGTTGGAAAATTTAATCCATTTAAAAATAAAAATATCAGTGATTTTGATAGGATGGTTGACTATAAAAATATTTACTCAATAAATAGAATTGGTTCTAACGAAACACTAGAGGGTAATAGTTCAATTACGGTTGGTAATGAGTTTAAAATTTTCAATAATAATGATCTATTAAATGAGATTTTTTCTTTCAATATGGCCTCATCATTTAGAAATTCAGAAAATAAAGATCTTCCAACGAAAAGTTCTTTGGGGAAAAAAATGTCAAATATTGCTGGCCAAATAAACTTTAAACCAAAAAACTTTATTGATTTTGGCTATGATTTTTTATCCGATAATAATTTAGATCAAATTAATTACCACAAGATTAACTCTACTTTTAAAGTTAATAATTTTGTATCAACATTTGAATTTATTGAAGAAAATAATGATATAGGTAATGAAAGTTTTTTAGCAAATGAAACATCATTTAATATTGATGAAAATAAAAATTTAAAATTTAAAACAAGAAAGAATAAAAAGACAGATTTAACTGAATATTACAATCTTATTTACCAATACAAAATGGATTGTTTAACAGCAGGAATAGAATATAAAAAAGATTATTATAATGATGGCGATCTTAAACCAAAAGAAAGTATATTTTTCTCAATTACATTAATGCCTTTTGGAACATCAATTGATTTACCGGGAGTAAATTAATGGATCCTGTATTTTTAAAAGTATTTAAAATTAAACGTTTTTTAATATTATTACTTACAACTTTTGTAATTAGTACACCTATAACTTCAACTGAAATAAAAATTGTGAACAAAGTTAATAATCACATAATAACAAATATTGATATTGAAATAGAGTATAATTATCTAACATCTCTTAACAATGAATTAAAAAGATTACCTAAATTGGAGGGATTAAAAATTGCAAATGACTCTTTAATTAAAGAAAAGATAAAAATCAACGAACTTGAAAAATATTATGATCTTAAAAATTTTAAGCAAAGAGAATTGTTAGATAATATTTTGAAAAATTTTTATCAAAGACTTGATTTAAATAATGAAATAGATTTTCAGAATTATCTTAAACCATATAATGTAAAATTGAGTGATGTAAAAGAAAAAATAAAATTAGAAATTTTATGGAATCGCTTTATAAGCAAAAAATTCGGTAATCAAGTAAAAGTCAATGAGAAAAAACTTAAAAAGAAAATAAATGATAATAGATTAAATATCGAAGAAATATTAGAATATGAATTATCAGAAATTATTTTCCAGGCAGCCAGCACTGAAGAATTTAAACAAAAGGTTAACGAAATAAATTTAAACATAGACACAATTGGTTTTAAGTCTACTGCAACTAAATTTAGTATTTCTGAAAGTGCAAAATTTGGTGGTTCAATTGGAAAAGTAAAAGAAAGCCAGTTATCGAATGAAATAAGAAATTTGTTAAGTAAAATGGAAATTGGACAGATTTCTGAGCCTCAAAAAATTGGTGGTAGTTTTATGATATTGTTGATGAATAACAAATATTTAATTGAACAAGAGCAAAATGAGGAAGTAGTGCTAAGAAATTTAATAGAATTTGAGAAAAGAAAACAATTTGAACAATTTTCTCAAGTTTATTTTAATAAAATTAAAATTAATTCTAGGATAGATGTCAAATAAACCAATAATAATAATTTGTGGAGAACCAAACAGTATTTTTTCAGAAATTATTTATAAATCGTTTAAGAAATATAATCATAGGAACCCAGTAGTTCTGATAGGATCACATAAATTACTTTTAGCTCAATTTAAAAAAATAGGAATAAGATTAGGTTTAAATTTAGTAAATTATAAAAATAAAAAATTTTTTAATTTAAAAAAAAAGACACTTAACATTATTGATATAAATTACAAATACTCGAAACCTTTTGAAAAAATCTCCTCTAAATCTAACAAATATTTATCCGAATGTTTTGGGAAAGCATTCCATATTTTAAATAACAGCAAAACAAAAGGTCTAATTAACGGACCAATTTCTAAAAAGTATTTTTTGAAAAATAAATATCAAGGTGTAACTGAATATATTTCCAAGAAATTTAACATAAGAAATTACTCTATGTTGATATATAATAAAAAACTGTCTGTTTCTCCAATTACTACACATTTACCTATAAGCAAAGTGTCAAAAAAAATTGATAAGAAAAATATTATTTTAAAAGTTTTATTAATTTCGAATTTTTATAAGAAGTATTTTTCAAAAAAAGCAAAAATTGGTATAACTGGTTTAAATCCACATTGTGAAAATTTTTTTAAAATAAGTGAAGAGACAAAAGTTATATATCCAGCCGTAAAGAACCTAAAAATTAAGAAAATTAACATTAAAGGACCTTTTCCAGCAGATACTATTTTTTTAAAACAAAATATAAAAAAATTTGATGTGGTAGTAGGAATGTATCATGATCAAGTTTTAGCCCCACTAAAAGCATTATATAATTTCAATGCAATTAATATTACTTTGGGTTTGCCCTTTTTAAGAATCTCTCCTGATCATGGACCTAACTTTAGGATGATAGGCAAGAATAAATCTGACCCTGAAAGTCTTATCGACGCAATTAAATTTTTAGATAAAACTAGGTGAAAGTGAAAGCAAAAAAAAGTCTTGGTCAAAACTTTTTAATTGATAGAAATATTTTAGATATAATAGTAAGTTGTACACAAATAACAAATAAAACAATTCTTGAAGTTGGACCAGGTACTGGAAATCTTACTAATGAGATTATAAAAAAAAAACCAAAAAAATTTTTTTTAATTGAAAAAGATGTTAATTTAATAAATTTACTACAACAAAGATTTAAAGATAAAGCAATTTATTATAATGAAGATATTCTTAAATTTTCTGAACAAAAACTATCAAATGATAAAATTACAGTCTTTGGAAACCTTCCTTATAATATTTCAACAGAGATTCTTACCAAATGGATAATAAATATTAATGATGAATTTTGGTTTGATAAGCTAGTTCTAATGTTTCAAAAAGAAGTTGCAGATAGAATAATCAGCATGAATAACACATCTAATTATGGAAGGTTATCTATAATTTCTAATTGGAAACTAGCAATAAAAAAAATAATAGATATCAATCCTAATTCATTTGATCCTAAACCTAAAATTGACAGTTCTTTATTGGTTTTTACGCCAAAAAAAAGTTTTATAGAATTAAATAATCCAAGAACTCTTGAAAAAGTAACAAGAGTTTTTTTTAATCAAAGAAGAAAAAAAATAAAAAAACCCTTAAGTCAATTATTTGATAATTATAATGAAATTGCAAAGAAACTAAATTTAGATCTAGACTTAAGACCCCAAAATCTTGACTTTAATACATATTATTTGTTAGCAAAAGAATTAGAAGAATTATGACAATAATTTATCAATATGACTTTTGATAAAATTTCTATCATAATCCTTAGATCCATTTTCAATTTCAGCATCAATTAAATTTTGTATTTTTTTAAAACAATTATCTAAATCGTTATTGATCACAACATAATCATAATTAATCCAATGCAATACATCTCTATCAAACTGTTTCATTCTTTCATCAGCAATTAACTTATCCTTCATGTCTCTACTGGAAAGTCTTTCAAATAGTATCTTTTTACTAGGTGGTAAAATAAAAAAAGTTATCAATTTATAGTTTAATTTTTTATTTTTGATTTGGTCTGCTCCTTGCCAATCTATATCGAAAATCACATTTTGATTTTTTTCTAGACCTTGAATTACTGCAGTTCTTGTTGTTCCATAAAAGTTGTTGAAAACTTTAGCATATTCTAGAAACTCGTCATTATTGATCAATCTTTTGAACTCATCATTTGTTACAAAAAAATAATCTTTACCATTTACCTCGTTTGATCTGGGTTTTCTTGTGGTATGGGATATGGAGACAGTATAATTACTTTTTTTTGAAAGAAGATTTACTAGGGTTGTTTTACCTGCCCCGGATGGGGATGATAAGACCACCATTATCCCACCTTTTTTTTGAGGCATTTACTTTGTTAATTGCTTTTGCTTTCTATAAATTTAACCGCGTCACCAACTGTTAAAATTTTTTCTGCTTCTGTATCTGAAATTTCAGAACCAAATTCCTCTTCAAAAGCCATAACTAATTCAACTGTGTCTAAACTGTCTGCACCTAGGTCATCAATAAAGCTAGACTCTTCAGTAACCTTCGCTTCATCAATTCCTAGATGATCAGCAACTATTTTTTTTACTTTGCTTGAAATATCATCTGACATATAAATCCTTATTTTATTAGTTTAAATTCTTATTAGTTTAATTACTTGTTTTGTCAAGCCATATACATGCCCCCATTAACATGCAATGTTTCTCCATTAATATAATCAGACTGATTTGAAGCCAAAAAAAGAACAGCATTTGCTACATCCTCTGGTTCTCCTAATTTGGCAGAAGGAATTTTAGAAAGAATTATATCTTTAAATTTTTCATCTATTTTTTCTGTCATAGCTGTTTTAATAAAGCCAGGTGAAATACAATTTATATTAATATTTTTTTTTGCATATTCAATTGCCAGACTTTTGGACATTGCAATAGTTCCAGCCTTGGAAGCTGTATAATTAGCTTGTCCTAAATTACCGGTATGACCTACCACTGATGTTATATTAATAATTTTACCAGATTTATTTTTTAACATCTTTTTAATTGAACTTTTGCTCAACAAAAATGTTGATGTTAAGTTTATATCAATTACTTTTTTCCATTCCTCTAAACTCATTCTTATTGCTAAGTTATCAATTGTTATCCCAGCATTATTAACTAAACAATCCAAACTTCCTCCTAATTCAGCTGTAGCATTTTCAACAAACTTATCTATTTTATCACTTTGCGAGATATCAAATTTTAATATTTTAATATTATCAAATCTTGATTTTAATTCCTCTAGTTTTTCTATTTTGGTTCCTGAGGCTAATATATCGGCCCCATTTTCATTTAGTCTTTTAACTATAGAATTTCCTATTCCACCCGAAGCCCCCGTTACTAAAATTTTTTTACCTTTTAAATCATTCATATTTTTAATTCTTTTATATCACTTTCAGTATTAATTGTATTAATCTTTACATCTTTATTTATTCTTTTAACTAATCCAGACAATACTTTTCCTGGTCCTATTTCAATAAAATGATTAACTTTGTTATTAATCATCTTTATAACACTCTCACGCCATCTTACTCTATTTTCAATTTGATCTATTAATAATGTTTTAAGAATTTCTTTATTTGTAATTTCGTCTGCAGTTACATTGGAAATCAATGCTTTTTTTGTGTCTTTAAATTCTA
>JACWEI010000010.1 GCA_014653625.1 Pelagibacterales bacterium SAG-MED39 | reverse complement strand
AAAAAAGTTTAACAAACGAAGGCTCATTTATATTAAATGTGAAAAAAATTAAAAAGAAATTCTCATGAAAATAATTTCAATAATAAATCAAAAGGGTGGGGTTGGAAAAACAACAACTGTAATTAATTTAGCATCAGCTTTATCTCAACTAGGTAAAAAAATTTTAGTTATTGATCTGGATCCACAAGGTAATGCTACCACAGGATTAGGATTATCCAATTCAGAACAATCAGATCAAACCATATATGGAATTTTAAATGGAAGTATGTCGATCTCTAATGTGATTAAGACAACAAAATTTGAAAATTTAGATTTAATAACTTCTAACGTTGATTTATCAGGATTGGAGGTTGAAACTGCTGGTGATAGTGACAGAGCCTTTATATTGAAGGCTAAATTAACCTCGTATTTAAATGATTCTGGAGCTTTATATGATTATATTTTAATTGACTGTCCTCCATCACTGAGTTTATTGACTGTTATGGCTTTAGTATCCTCTAATTCGTTATTAGTCCCTCTCCAAACTGAATTTTTTGCTTTAGAGGGATTGACTCAATTAATGAAGACTATTGAACGTGTAAAGGTTAGTCTAAATCCTAGATTGGAGATACAGGGCATACTTTTAACAATGTATGATAGGAGAAACAAACTATCATCACAAGTTGAACAAGAGGCAAGAGATTATTTCAAAGAAAAAGTATATCAAACAGTTATACCACGTAATGTAAGATTGTCTGAGGCGCCATCACACGGCGTGCCAGTTTTAGTATATGATAAAAGTTGTCCTGGAAGCAGGTCTTATTATAGTTTTACAGACGAATTTATGACTCAAGAAGATAAAGTAGGGAGTGCAGCTTAATGAATTCAAAAATTAAAAAAGGTTTAGGTAGGGGGCTTTCTTCCTTGATTGGAGAAACGAAAATAGAAACGAGGAAAAATAGATTATCTTTAAGTGATATAGTTCCAAATAAATACCAGCCAAGAAAAAATTTTGAAGATGAAAATTTGGAAGATTTAACTAATTCAATTAGAGAAAGAGGAATAATACAACCAATTATAGTTCGTAAGTCAAATTCAGTTACTTCAAAGTATGAAATCATAGCTGGAGAGAGAAGATGGTTGGCTGCTAGAAAAGCTGGTCTACATGATATTCCAGTAGTAGTAACTGAAGCAGACGATTTAAAATCTTTAGAATTTGCTATAGTTGAAAATGTTCAAAGGCATGATTTGAATCCACTAGAAGAAGCGCAAGGTTACAAAAGACTAATTGATGAATTTTCCTATGATCAAGAAAAAGTTTCAAAATTTATAGGGAAAAGTAGAAGCTACATAACCAACTCTTTAAGATTGCTAAACTTACCTGTGGATGTCATCAAACTAATTGAAGACAAAAAAATCACCGCCGGTCATGCTAAAATTTTAGTTGGATTAGATAATGCTTTTTTTTTAGCGAATAAAATTGTTGAAAAAAAGTTATCTGTCAGACAAACAGAAAACTTTGTTAAAATTTTTAGAAAAAATTCTAAAACTATAAAGCTTTCAAAAGATCCCAATTTAAGTAGTTTAGAACTTTCAGTTTCAGAAAAGATAGGTTTGAAAGTTATAATAAAGAATAACAAAAGAAACAAAGGAACTATTACTTTTTCATATCACGAATTAGAACAATTAAATAAGATAATTGATATTGTAAAAGCTAATTATTGATAATCCTAGATTGAGTATAAATAAAATCCTGTAAAATATTAATAGAATTTGATATATTCTTTTTTATATTAAATTCTGTCTGTGAAATCTCAAATATTAGTTTTTGGATGTTATCATATGACCATAATTTTAATTGTTGTTTAACTATGTCTTTATCTTTCCAAAAAATTGGTGGTCTAAAATTTAAAATTGCTTTCTCTAAGTTTAACCCCTTTTTTTGTTCTTTTTTTATTAAATAGAGTCTTTTCGTTTTAGATAAAAAAGTTCTTATAATCATTATTGTTTCGTCGTTTGAAAAATTATTTTCATTCATAATTTTAAAAATCTTGTTCTTATTTTTGGCCAAACAATTATCTACTAATTCTGATATATTGTAATTTTCACTTAAATTAGTTAATTTTTGAACTTCATTAAGTGAAAGTTTATCTTTATCTAATAAATAATTTTTTATTTTGAATATTTCATTGTTTAGATGTTGTCTACTTCCATTAGACCGTTCAACAACCAAGTTTATTATCTCTCTTGATACTGAAATTTTAATTTCCTTAAAAAAATTGGAAGTTAAGCTTGATAATGTTTGATAATTATCTTCATAAAAAGGAGTGCATACAAGATTCTTTTCTTTTTCGAAAATATTTCTTAATTTTGATTTTTTGTTTAATTCATCGGAATTTAAAATAACAATTAAATCTTTTATTTTTTTATCCAATATTTCATCTATAATACATTTGAATTTATCAGTTACTTTATTGACCACAATAAGCTTTTCAGATTCAAAAAAAGATTTTGATATTATTGAATTTAAAAAATTTTCAGTGTTAGATAATATCTCACTTTCAAAGTAAGTTGTTTTTTCTATTTTTTTTATATTAATTATCATTTTGATGACCTCTTCTTTATGACCATCATTTACCCCATAAAATAAAAAGAAATTAAAGTCTTTAAAATTGGCTTTATTTAGTTCAAAATTTTTAATAATCACTTTAAAGGGTCCTTAAATTTAGTATTAATTTTTCAAAAATTTTACTTATTATTTCATCTTCCAAGGATCTTTTGTATTGTTCAAGCTCGAATTTATTAGTTTGATTTTTAAAAGTAAATTTTTCACTAAATTTATAGTTATTTTTAGCTATATCGTTAAGTGAAACTTCGATATTAGAGATGATAATAAGATCAAACATAGATGCGTCACCTTTATTATCTTTCGCAATAATTCTCACCTCTTTTAGGGAAGTAATTTTTAGATTAATTTGTTTTTTTTTTGATGCTTTAGAGGTGTAGGGTTCCAATCTTTTCTTAATTTTGTATGAAATTTTATCATTATCTGAAGTTATTATTTGATTAATATAAAAATTTATATCTTTGGATGAGAATGTTGGTTTATAACCCGAACATCCTGTGAAAAAAAAAATCAAAATTAAAAAATAAAATTTTTTCATTTTAAAATAAAATTAATAATTTTATCTTTAACATAAATATTTTTTTTAATCTCAGAATTTGAAAAATATTTTTTCAAGTCGGCTGTATTTTTAGCTAAATTTATTATATCTGCCTCATCCATATCTTTTTCACATTCTACAACACCCCTTTTTTTACCATTGATTTGTATCACAATATTAATTTTATCATTTTTTAGATATTTTTCTTCAACTATTGGCCAATCAATTTTTGAAGATTGACCTAAATCCTCTAAACATTCAGACGCCAGATGGGGCAAAATTGGACTAATGATTTTTAAAATTTTGAGATAGTTAATTTTAAAACTTTCTACATCTAAGTTTTTGTTAGCTTTGATTTTACTAAAATAATTATAAATTTCATGCAAATTTGCTACAATAACATTGTAGTGAAAACTTTCTAAATTTTGAGTAATTTTATGTAGTATCTGATTTGTAAAAACATTAACATCTAACTTATTTTCAATTATTTTTTCTTCGATTTTAGAACTAGAGAAAAAATTATTTTTTATTTCGCAATGTAATCCCCAAAACTTTTGAATAAATTTGTGAGAAGCTTGCATACCTTGATCAGACCACTGAACATCTTTTTCGGGTGGACTGTCAGAAAGTATAAAAAACCTTACGGCGTCTGCTCCGTAATTTTGAATCATTACGGCAGGATCTATAGTATTTTTTTTTGATTTTGACATAGACTCAGATGGCCCAAGTTTAATTTTTTGCTTGGGATCTTTTCTTAAAAAATAGTCTTTGCCATTATCTGAAATAACTTCATCAGGACTTAACCAATTATTATTTAATTTATAAGTTTCATGACACACCATTCCTTGGGTGAACAAACCATTAAAAGGCTCAGATAATTTAAAATTATCATTCTTAAACGCCAACGCTTTTGTAAAAAATCTTGAGTATAAAAGATGAAGTATTGCATGTTCTACTCCACCAATATACTGATCTACAGGCATCCAATAATTTATATCGTCTATATCAAAGCCCTTTTTATTATTCGTTGGAGAACAAAATCGTAAAAAATACCAAGAAGAGTCTACAAAAGTATCTAAAGTATCAGTTTCCAAAGTACATTCCTCATTTTTAATAGTTATTTTTTTCCACTCTTTTTGATGGTCTAAAGGATTACCGTTAACATTCAGATTAATTTTTTCAGGCAGTTTTATGGGAAGTTTATCTTTCGGTACTTTTACAATTTCATTTTTTGAATTATAAGCAATTGGTATAGGACATCCCCAATACCTTTGTCTTGAAATGCCCCAGTCTTTTAATCTAAAATTTATTTTTTTTTTTCCAATTTTTTTTTTTTCTAAAATTTCAATAGTTTTTGGGATTGACTCTTCTGGTGCTTTTAAATTGTCTAAAAAATTTGAATTAAATATTATTCCTGGACCAGTATAGGCTTCATCTTTTATTTTAAAATTACTGTCATCTTTTTTTGGTTTAACAACTGGGTTAACTTTTAAATTATACTTTAAAGCAAAATCTAAATCTCTTTGATCATGAGCGGGACATCCAAAAATTGCTCCAAAACCGTAATCCATTAATACAAAATTAGCAAAATAAACTGGTACTTTTATTTTTTCATTCAATGGATTAGCGGCAATTAAATCAGTTTTAAATCCCAGTTTCTCTGCTTGAGCAATAGACTCTTCTGTGGTCCCTGTTTTAGAACAAGCTAATTTAAATTTTTCAAATTCTTTATCATTTTTGTATAATTCTGATACTGGATGATCCACAGAGATAGCTAAAAAAGACATTCCGAACAAAGTATCTGGCCTTGTAGTAAAGCATCTGATTTTTTGAACTTTTGGATTACCAGAAATTTCAAAAACTAATTCACATCCATAAGATTTTCCTATCCAATTTTTTTGCATTATTTTAACTTTATTAGGCCAGTTTTTTAGTTTTTCTAAATCATCTAAAAGCTCGTTCGAAAATTTTGTGATATTAAAAAACCATTGATTCAGTTTTTTTCTTTCAACTGTAGCTCCTGATCTCCATCCCTTACCATTTATGACTTGTTCATTAGCTAAAACTGTTTGATCTACAGGGTCCCAATTTACATAATTTTCTTTCCTGTAAACTAGACCTTTATCAAATAAGTCCAAAAAGAATTCCTGTTGATGTTTATAATAATCTGGTGAACAGGTTGATATTTCGCGATCCCAATCGATTGAAAGTCCTAGTTCTTTTAACTGAATTTTCATATTCTTGATATTTTCGTTTGTCCAATCTTTAGGATCTAAATTATTTTGTCTAGCTGCATTTTCAGCAGGCATTCCAAAAGAATCCCAACCCATTGGATGTAAAACATTATAATCATTTAAACTTTTATATCTGGAAAGGACATCTCCAATAGTATAATTTCTCACATGACCCATATGAATTTTACCTGAAGGGTATGGAAACATTTCGAGGCAATAAAATTTTTTTTTATTTTTATCTATTTTAGTTTTAAAAAAATTATTTTTATCCCAATAATTTTGCCATTTTTTTTCAATTATCTTGAAATTATACCTGTTCATAGAAATTCAAATTTCTATTTATCTTTACCGCCCCATTTTTTTTCAGGACGGTTTTTTTTACGCAATTCTTTTAAGTCTTTAGTATATATTGCTGCTTTTTTGAGAATTTTTTTCTGAATTTGATCACTTAATGAATTTTCAATTTTATTTACAACACAATTATTTGAACTTCTACAATTTCTTTTAAATATACCTATTTCAAGAGCATCAGCTCTTACTTCATTTGTCAAAAATTTTATAGAAATTTTGATAGCTTCATCTGTACCTTGATCGTTATACCAATCTGTAATTACAACACCACCAGCATAATCTACAACAGAAAGAGACATAAAATCTAGGGTATCTAAAGAAGCTCTCCATAAAGGGTTTGATGAAGCAAATAAAAAATCACCTCCAGATTTTCCTCTACTTAAATCAAATATCACACCTTTACCGTCTTTGACGTTTTGTTGTGCTCTTTTTTTACCAGAGGGTTCTCCCGGTTTTGACCAATCTGGTTTGGCACAAGAAAAAAGTGAAATAGAAACTACTATTATAGCCAAAACTTTCAGAATATTATTAAATCTAATCATTAATTCTAGGGATAGATAAACTAATAAATATATATATTCAAATAGTCAATTATGTTGCAAAAATATCACATTTAACAAAAAAAACAGGAAAAATATAAGTTTAAGGACTTTAAATCAAAGAAAGTGTTAATTTGCGACCATTCATATGAATAAAAACAAAAGGAGAATTATGAATAAACTAAAAACAATAGGGCTTTCAGCTTTAGCTGGATCTCTAGCAATAGCAACTGCTGCAAACGCAGTTGATTATGCTGTTACTGGTGACGCATATGTATCTTGGTCGTCTCAAGATTCAGAGTCAACAGAAGCTGCTAGTGGTAAAGGTGTTGCAGTAGATACTGACCTTTATTTTAATGCTTCAGGTGAGTTAGACAATGGTTATACTATTTCTTTCTACCAAGGTATTAACACGAACAAAACATTCTCACAAACTTCAGGTCAAGTTACATTGGGAATGGGTTCAATGGGTACATTACAAGTTAATACATTCGTTGGTTCAAAAGCTAACGCAATTGACGACGTAATGCCTAATGCAATGCAGGAAACATGGGACAGAGTAGCTGATGCTAGTATAGCTGATCCATCTTTCTTCGGTGCACCTACAAATGACGGTTCAATTGATTACAGAATCCCAACTATGGAATTAGCGGGTATTACTGTAAACTTTGCATACACTTATGACCCAGCTACATCTGAAGAAGCTTACAACGCTTCATCAGGTGGTAAAGCAACTAACGTTTCTGGTGATGCTATGGTTTTACAACTATCAGCAGCTGGACTTGAAGTTGGTCTAGGTAATGAAGAAATCGATAATGATCAAGGTCTAGGCGCAGGTCAAGGACAAACACAAACTACTGGATATGCTAAGTATGCTTATGGTCCAATAACAGTTGGTTACCAAGAGTCATACAATAACGCTAGAAATGGTGTTGGTACAGAAGGTAGAGACCAAGAAGCTGAAATGTGGGCGGTTGCTTACTCAGCAGGTGATATGTCTTTTTCATACGCTGAATCTACGTTCGTAAATGCTGCTGTATCTGATACAGCTGCTTCTACTGAACAAGAATTAGAATCAATTCAAGCTTCATACACAATGGGTGCTATGACGCTTATGGGTTCTTTCTCTGAAGGTTCAAACATTGGTGCAACAGCTGCAGGTGGAAAAAACTACGAAGAAACATCAGTAGCAGTTAACTTTACTTTCTAATTATAGAAATTACTTAATTTTAAAACCGGCCTATTTAATTATAGGCCGGTTTTTTTTTATCCAAGATATTGATGCAAATCCATTTGAATTGACAGAATTAAGCTGATTGAAGTTTTTTTTGTTAATTCCTCCTAGTGCAATTATATTTTTTTTCGTTAATGAGCACAAATAATTGAAACGTGAAATATTAAGAAAACCTTTTTTTTTAATAATCTTAAATAAAGGAGAAACAAAAATTTCTTCACAACCTTGTTTTTCTTTAATTCTTATTTCTTTTAAATTATGTGCTGATCCAATAATTTTAAAATTTTTTTTTAAATTAATATTTTTAAAATTTAAATTTTTGTTAAAAGCTGGTATATAAAGGCCATTAAAATCATGATTAAGAGCAATTTTTAATTGATTTGAAATGAATATTTTACGTTTGTTTTTTTTACAAAATTCAACAATATTTTCCATTTCTGTCTTATCATTTTTTTCTTCATAATTTCGATAAATGATATTGATTTTATTATCGAGTCTTAATAATTCATCACTATCAAATTTGTCTATAAAATAGTAAATATTGTAATCATGGATCATAAAAGTATTAATAATCTAAATATCATAAAGAATGAAGTGGTTTCAGAAAATCAAAGTATTAATATTATAGCTGTCACAAAAACCTTTCCAATTGATGTGATTGATCCTTTATTAAAAGGTGGTCATATTCACTATGGTGAAAACAAAGTTCAAGAAGCCATAGAGAAATGGTCAATTATTAAACCACAATACAAAAATATTAAACTTCATATGATAGGCAAGTTACAATCAAATAAGGTAAAATTTATTCTTCCTTTGTTTGATTATATCCATTCCCTGGATAATCAAAAACTTGCTGAAAAAATATCACAAGAACAAATAAAAAAACAATTTAAGCCTAAAATATTTATTCAGGTTAATATTGGTAACGAAATTCAAAAAAGTGGAATAGATAAAAAAGATTTAAAGTTGTTTTATAAATCATGTGTAGAAAACTATAATTTAGATATTATTGGACTTATGTGCATCCCTCCTGATTCAATCGATTCCAATGCCTATTTTCAAGAGATGCTAGAATTGAAAAAAGAATTGGGTTTAAAAGAATTAAGCATGGGTATGTCAAATGATTACATTCAAGCGGTGAAAAATGGGGCCACATATATAAGAATAGGTTCAAAAATTTTCGGAGAAAGAACTAATAAATTTTAATTTTATTTTCTTGGTCCAATAATTTTAATAAAATCAAAAAATCATTTAGGTTTAATGCAATACATCCTGCCGTGGGTTTATATGAGTCAGTTAAATGAAAGAAAATTGCACTGCCTTTATTTATTATTGGTTTTTTATAATTATATTTAATTGGAATAACAAAATCGTATTTTCTATCAAAACGGAACATTTTTTCATATCTAACTTTTTTGTCTATCTTAATTAATTTGTTATATTTTTTAGGATATTTAGTATCATTACACCAACCCATATTTTTTTTAATTTCAATTACTTTTAATTTTGTTTTGGGCTTCTCCAATCTATCTGATCTAAAATATAACGTGTTAAATTGATAAAGGCCTTTAGGGGTTTTTAAATCTCCTTCTAATTTTTCTTTAGACAATCCTTTTTTTCCAATTGAACATTTGAAATGAAATTCATCAACTTGAAGAGTATCTTTATTTTTTAAATTAATTATCATATGTTATTTATACATGAATAATACAAAACTTATATTTTATGATTATACAGAATTATATGAAATTTTTTATGAGTTAAAACAATTTTTAAAATTCGAATTAAGCAACATACGAAGTAAAGAAGACTTGAATAACGAAGTTAAGAAATTTGATAATTATTTGATTATTTCCAAAAAAATACTTCCTAATTTAAATAATCAACTAATTATTAATTTGCTACCATCGCCTATTATTAAAATTGTTGATAAAATTAATATTGAAATTCTAAAAAATAATTTCTCTAAAAAATCCAAAATATCTGTTGGGAAATACAGAATTAATCTTAACTCAAAAGAAATTACCTATGAAAACAAGTCATTAAAATTAACAGAAAAAGAAATTAAGATTATAATTTATCTTAATAAAAAATCTCAACCTATAACAATAAATGAGTTACAAAAAGAAATATGGGGTTACAGTGTTGAATTAGAAACTCATACCGTCGAAACCCATGTACATAGATTAAAAAAGAAAATATTTGACTTCAACAAAGATGAAAATTTTATCTTAAGTACAAAGGATGGTTATAAAATTGGTTAAAAAAAAAAATAAATTTGCAAAAGATTTATTTACAAAAAAATATAAACCAAGAATAGTGAAACCTAAAAAAGGAAAAGGAAGTTTTAAAAGAAAAAAAAATTAAAGCCTTGCCCCGATTTGTTGGATTACTTTTGATGCCATTTCAGTACCTTTTTTTAAGCAATCTTCCTGAGAAAAATTATTTAAATACCCATGTAAATAACCAGCAGCAAACAAGTCACCAGCACCTGTTAAGTCAATTATTTTAAGATCTTTGTTTATTCCTACTTCAGAAACTTTTTCAGAGCAGATTGATATAGCTCCTTTTTCACCTCTAGTAATAATTAATTGTTTTTTAATCTCTTTTCCAAATGAAATAACTTCATCAAAGGACTTAGCATCAATTAAAGATGATATTTCATCCTCATTAGCAAAAATAATATCTAAATTGTTTTTTACTAAATTGAAAAAGTGATTTTTGTGTCTATCAACACAAAACCTATCAGATAATGTCATTGCAACCTTGTTTGCGTTACTAATTGCTTTATCAAACGCTTTTTTTGGATTACCTTCATCCCAAAGATAACCCTCTAAAAAAATTATGTCGCTTTTCTTAATAGCTTCTAAATCCACATCATTTTCATTAATTTTTCCCGCTGTTCCTAAAAATGTACACATGGTTCTTTCTGAGTCAGGCGTGATTAAGATTAGACAAGTTCCTGTTGGTAGTGTTTCTACTTTTTTTTGATAAAAATATTTAACATTCTCTTTTTTTAATCCAGCTTCATATTTTTCACCTAAGTCATCTTTGGAGATTTTACCTATAAAACCCACTTCATTTCCTAACTGAGATAATCCAACAATTGAGTTTGCAACAGAACCACCTGAAATTGTTTTTTCTATTTTTAAATTTGATAATAAATTTTTAAATTCATTTTCATCGAAAATTAATTTCATATTACTTTTAGTTAAATTATTTTGAGAGATAAAATTTTCATCTACTTTACAAATTACATCAACTATGGCGTTGCCCATTCCTAAAATTTGCATATTAAGCTTTTTTGGTTTTAACTGGTTTTTTTCTATTAGGATAACAAGAAGTACATATTTTACAAGTTAATCCATAACAATCTCTTGCCTTACAATATTCTCTTCCATAGTAGATAATTTGAAGGTGAAGTTTGTTCCATGATTTTTTTGGAAACAGCCTTTTTAAATCTTTCTCCGTCTGTATCACATTTTTTCCATTTGTAAGACCCCATCTTTGGGCAAGACGATGTATATGTGTGTCAATTGCAAAAGCAGGATGACCGAAACCTTGAGACATCACAACACTTGCTGTTTTGTGACCTACACCTGGAAGCTCTTCCAATTCCTCAAATGTTTTGGGGACTTTACTTTCGTGTTCTTTAATTAATATCTTTGAAAGATTATATATACTTTTAGCTTTAACTCTAAAAATACCAATCTTTTTTATCAATTTTTCAATTCTTTTTCTTCCTAATTTAGTGAAATGCTTTGGTTTGTAATATTTTGGATAAATACTTTTAGTAACATTGTTTACATTTACGTCTGTACATTGCGCTGATAATAAAACAGAAATTAGTAAAGTAAAAACATTTCTGCTTTTTAATGGCACTTTTATTTTTGGGTAAGTTTTATTTAAAATTTTTAAAATTATTTTTGCTTTTTGAATTTCATTCATTACTTGAAATTCATCAAATCTCTCATCGAGTAAAGGCCAGCTTTTTTAGTCATTAGCCATCTTGAAGCGGTTAACGCTCCCTCAGAATACAAGGCTCTGTCAAAAGCCTCATGATTAAGGGTAATTATTTCTTTACCACTTGAAAATTTGACTTCATGTTCTCCAATTATTTCACCTTTTCTGATAGAGTTGAAGTTGATTTTTTCTCCATAAGGAAATGTTTTTTTATTAAGATATTTTTTCCCTAAAAAAGTATAAAAATTTTTATTTTTTCCCAGAGCAATCCCTTTACCGAGCATTAAAGCTGTTCCTGAAGGATAATCTTTTTTATATTTGTGGTGAATCTCACTAATTTTACTTAAAAAATTCCTTCCCAAAGAGCTTGATGTAATTTCAGTTAAATACATTAAAAGATTGATACCAAGACTCATATTTCCAGCTTTTAGTATTGGAATCTTTTTCGAATATCTTTTAATTAAAACTTCTTCCTTTTTTGTAAAACCTGTAGTTCCTATAACTACTCTTTTTTTTAATTTTGATGCAATTTTTAAAACCTCAAAAGTACATTTTGGGATGGTAAAATCTATTATTAAGTTTACTTTTTTAAATGCCTCCTCTGTATTTGAGCTAATTTTTATTCCATTAATTTTTTTATCAGATTCTTTATTTTCTGTAAGAGATGTTAATTTAAAATTTTTATCTATTTTTACTGATTTAATAATTTGCTGGCCCATTCGTCCCATGCACCCTGTAATAGCTAAGTTAATTTTTTTCATTTAAAAGATAAGATATGAAATTATCACAAGTGATACAACAATTATAGACCAAATGAATAAATTTTTGATAAATTGTTTCAATTTTGAGTTAGATCTTAAAAATTCAGGAAGTACCAAAATTAAAACTAATATTATAAAAATTGTGGGGATTATTTGTTCTAATCCCATTTTTTAATCATTCCAGAAACTTCTGGCTTTTTGAAAAAATTTTTTTATAGTTGGGTTAGATCTTTCATTCTCTATTTTTCTAAATCTTTCCAACAAATCTTTCTGTTCTTTATTTAGATATACTGGCACTTCTGTTTTAACTTGAACATATAGATCACCGTGATCTCCTCTTCTCATAAACGGCATACCTTTGCCTTTTAACCTAAATTGTTTACCATCCTGGGTACCGTCGGGTATTTTAATTTTTGCTTTTTTACCATCAATAGTTGGTATTTCAATTGTTGTTCCAAGTGCGGCATCAGCTATAGAAATTGGAAATTCAAAAAATAAATTAACATCAGATCTTTTAAAAAGATCATGTGACTTTATATTAATGAACAAATATAAATCACCACTTGCCCCACCTCTTGTTCCAGCCTCACCTTTTCCAGCAAGACGAATTCTCGTTCCATCATCTACTCCTTTAGGTATTGTTACAGATATTTTTTTTGAGGCTTGTTTATTTCCTTGGCCATTACAATCTGTGCATGGGTTAGTTATTTCTTCACCACTTCCTGTACATTGAGGACAGGTTTGTTGAACCGTAAAAAATCCTTGGTTAGAACGAACCCTTCCATTCCCCCCACAGTATGAGCATCTCTCCGGATTAAAACCTGGTCTAGATCCATTCCCTTTACAGGTATTACATTTTTCTGAGGTTGAAAATTGTATATTTTGTTTTTTGCCAGAATAGGCTTCCTCTAATGAAATTGTTAAATCATATCTTAAATCTGATCCTCTATTATTAGAACTTTTTCTAGAGCTTCGTCTGCTTCCACCAAAATCTCCAAAAAAATCTTCAAAAATATCTGAAAAATCTGCACCACTAAATCCTCCAAAGCCTCCTTGACCTCCTCCACCATTTTCAAAGGCTGCATGTCCAAAATTATCATAATTATCTTTTTTTGATTTATCAGATAAAACTCCATAAGCTTCACTTGCTTCTTTAAATTTATCTTCAGCAGCTTTATCGTCAGGATTTTTGTCTGGATGATATTTAACTGCCAGCTTTCTATACGCTGATTTTAATTCTTCAGGACTAGCTGATTTATTAACGCCTAAGACATCATAATAATCTCTTTTACCCATTTATTTAACCTGGACAAATAGATGTCAGTTAAGCGCTTTTTTCTTTGTTTTCGTCTTTTACTTCTTCAAAATCCGCATCAACAACATTATCGTCTTTTTTCCCCTTTTCGTCTTTATCGTCATTTTTATCAGAATCTGGTTTAGTGTTTTGTTGTGATTTATAAATTGCCTCTCCAAGTTTCATAGAGGCTTGGACAAGAGACTCAGTTTTTTTCTTAATATCTTCTATATCCTCTGCTTTTAGAGCTTCTTTTAAATCATTTGAGCCATCTTCGATTGCTTTCTTTTCGGCGTCAGAGATTTTAGAACCATGATCTTTAAGATTTTTCTCAGTGGAATGAATTAAAGTATCTGCCTGGTTTCTAACATCAACCGACTCTCTTTTTTTCTTATCAGCTTCTTTATTTGCCTCAGCATCTTTAACCATTTTTTCGATCTCTTGATCACTCAAACCACCTGATGCTTGAATTTGAATTTTTTGTTCTTTTCCTGTCCCCTTGTCTTTTGCTGAAACATTTACAATCCCGTTAGCGTCTATATCAAAAGTTACTTCAATTTGAGGAACTCCTCTAGGTGATGGAGCAATACCTACTAATTCGAAGTTACCTAATAATTTGTTATCCGTTGCCATTTCTCTTTCTCCCTGAAGAACCCTAATTGATACAGCAGGCTGATTGTCTTCCGCAGTAGAGAAAACCTGACTTTTTTTTGTTGGTATAGTAGTATTTTTTTCAATAAGTTTAGTGGACACCCCTCCGAGAGTTTCAATTCCTAATGATAAAGGAGTTACATCTAATAAAAGAACGTCTTTAACATCACCCTGCAGAACACCTGCTTGAATTGCTGCACCCATTGCCACTACTTCATCAGGGTTAACACTTTTGTTAGGTTCTTTTCCAAAGAAATTTTTGACTTCATTAATAACTTTTGGCATTCTGGTCATTCCTCCGACCATTACAATTTCATCAACATCACTAGCAGATACACCTGCATCTTTTAAAGCAGTTTTGCACGGTGGTATTGTTCTAGAAATCAAATCTTCAACTAAAGCCTCTAACTTAGCTCTAGTCATCTTTAAATTAATATGTTTAGGACCTGTTTTGTCAGCTGTTATAAAGGGTAAATTTATATCTGTTTGTTCAGCAGCAGATAATTCGATTTTAGCTTTTTCTGCAGACTCTTTCAACCTTTGTAAAGCTAACTTATCTGATTTTAAGTCTATACCACTATCTTTTTTAAACTCTCCAATTAAATATTCTACAATAGCGTTATCAAAATCTTCTCCTCCAAGAAATGTATCTCCATTAGTAGATTTAACTTCAAAGACTCCATCACCTAATTCAAGAATAGAAACATCAAAAGTACCACCTCCTAAATCATAAACAGCAATTTTTTTGTTTTGTTTTTTATCTAAACCATATGCTAATGATGCGGCAGTAGGTTCATTAATAATTCTTAATACTTCTAAACCAGCAATTTTACCTGCATCTTTAGTAGCTTGTCTTTGTGCATCATTAAAATAAGCTGGCACAGTTATTACTGCTTTTGTTACAGCCTGACCTAAATATTTTTCAGCAGTCTCTTTCATTTTTTGAAGAATAAAGGCAGAGATTTGAGAGGGTGAATACTTTTCACCTTTAGCCTCAATCCAAGCATCGCCTTTTTCAGAATTTACAATTTTGAAAGGGGCTGCTTCGATATCTTTTTTAACTTTGGAATCTTCAAAATTTCTTCCAATTAGTCTTTTAACAGCAAAAATAGTATTTTCAGGATTTGTTACAGCTTGTCTTTTGGCGGGTTGTCCAATTAATTTTTCATTTTCATCAGTAAAGGCTACAACAGATGGTGTAGTTCTTGCACCTTCAGTATTTTCCAAAACTTTTGCTTGGCTACCTTCCATAATAGCTACACAAGAGTTAGTTGTTCCTAAATCTATTCCAATTATCTTGCTCATATCAGTGTTTCTTTCTCCTCATATAGGGGTTAAATTTAATTCTACAAGTTGTTACCAACATTATTTCTTTTCTGTGTTTTCAGTATTTTCAACGTCTTTATTATCTTTATTTGACGTTTTTTTTGAAACCCCAACTAATGAGGGTCTTAATAGTCTATCTTTAATAGTAAATCCTTTTTGAATTTCTTGGATAATAGTTCCTGGATCTTTAGTATCATCTTCAATCTCTAACATTGCTTGATGTAAATTTGGATCTAATTTTTTATTCAAGCTTTCAATAGGCTTGATATCATTTTTTGAAAAAGTAGATATTAAATCTTTATTTATAATATCAAAGTGCTCAAGTGTCTTCTTAAGAGCATCTGAGTCTTTTAAAGAGGTGTCATTTTCTAAAATTTTTTTTGATCTTTCTAAATTATCAATTAAGTTTAGAGCTTCTTTTGCAAAAGCAAAACCACCATATTCATAAGCTTCGTCTTTTTCTCTTTCAAACCTTCTTCTTTGATTTTCCATTTCGGCAAAAGTTCTTGCTAATTTATCCTCAAGTTCTAAAATTTTTTTTTCTGGACTTTTTTCTTCTGTTTGTACTACGTTTTCATTTTCAAGTTTAGACTCATCTGTTTTTTCTTCATCCTTTTCCTCTGAAGGATGATTATCTAAATTTTGGTTTTGTTCTTTTTCCATTCTATCTAATATGGTAAGAGAACTAAAAATTTCTAGATGTTAAATAAAAAAATTACAAAATTGCTTATAGGCACTAATAACAAGGGAAAATTAAGAGAAATAAGAGATTTATTACCCATTAATATTAAAACTTATTGCCCTAAAGACTTTAAATTAAAAAGTCCAATAGAAAATGGAAACACTTTTGAAGAAAATTGTTTAATTAAATCAAAATATTTTTCTAACAAAACGGGATTAATTTGTATTGCAGATGACTCAGGTTTGGAGATTGATTTATTGGATAAGAAACCCGGCATACATTCAGCCAGGTGGGGTGGTAAAAATTCAGATTTTAAAAAAGCTATTAAGAAAGTCTATAGAGAATTAAAAAAAAAAGATCCTAATTGGAAGAAAAAAAAAATACGTGCTCGATTTGTTTGTGCTTTATCTATTAGTTACTTAAATAAAAAAGTTGTTATTAGCAAAGGTAAAGTTGAAGGTAAAATTTCATCAAAACCAAAGGGTTGCAATGGTTTTGGTTATGATCCAATTTTTATTCTTAATAAAAGAAATAAAACTTTCGGTGAGATGAAACCATCTCAAAAATCTTCTCTGGATCATCGTTATAAAGCGTTTAAGAAGATTAAAAAATTTCTTTAATTTTTTCGTTTTGAATTTGATAAAAATTTAATCTATGATTAATTTTATTGTTCTGAATATCAAAAATTCCAATTTTACCCTTAAAAGAGCTTTTCTTTTTAAATATTTTATCTAAGTTTTGAATTTCATTTTTTAAAGATAAATAATATACAAGTCCTACCAAATCATAACTTAACAATGCTAGATGGTTAGGATTTTCATTAAATTTTTGTGAAAATTTTTTTTCAAAGTTCTTTAAATTTTGTTTGTTTATAGATGGATAGTAGATTGGCTGAATAGTTTTTTCTTTTAAAAGACTTTTATCGAACCACTGGTTAAATGTAATAATGTATTTTTTTTTAGGAGACACATCTGTATATAGGAATGATGTAATTACACTTTTTAAGCTTTCATCAAAATCTGAGATAATAACAGAATCAAAATTTACATTTCCGATTGTATATTTTTTCTTTAATTTTTCTAATTGTTTTTCTTTGTCAATCAAATCTGAATTTTCTACTCTTTTGACTTCATCTGCTAAATTTTGTTTTCTTCTTTTGTAGTTAGTAATTTTTTCAATCTGTTTAGTTAATTTTGTTGGTTCCACATCGTATAAAAAATGTTTAAAAATTTTAATTTTAGACTCTACAATTGATTTTTTAATTTCTATTTTATAATCAAGTTGAGGTGTCAAAAAAATTGTTTTTTTTATTTCATTTAATTTTATAAATTTTTTTATTGCATTAAGCTGTGAAGTTGAATTTATACCACTACTTACAACATTTTCTGGAAGATCTATTGTTTTATTTGTTAAAGAAATAAAGGTTATATCTTTTAATTCTTCTAAGTAATTTAGTGAATTATAAAAAATTGGCCCAATAACTATTTTGATACCCATATCTTTAAATTCTAACGCAGACTCAAATGTTTTTTTTGGATTTGAATTTGTATCTTTTGGAAAAATTTCAACTTTATTTGTATTTATATCCTCTAAGGCCATTCTTGTAGATTTGATGATTAAATCACCCAAATTTTTATCATCACCAGTCATTGGCACTAGCAGACCAATTTTTAACTTTTCTTCTTCAGTAAAGCCATGAGTTGAAAAAAAAGATGTTAAAAACAAAATCGATATAATTTTAAAAAATTTTTTCATTTTGATGATATGATAGTATCTTTATATCAATTATGATTGTAAATCCTAAATTAGCCCAAAGTAAGATTAAAAATGGCTTATATATTGTAGCTACACCGATAGGTAATTTGAATGACATTTCTTCAAGAGCGATAACCATTCTTAAAAAATCAGAATATATTCTTTGTGAAGATACAAGAAAATCTAGGAATTTGTTAAATAGATTTGACATAAAGTCTAAATTAATTTCATACCATAAGTTTAATGAAAAAAAAATTTCATTAGAAATAATAAAACTATTAAAAAATGGAAAAATTATTTCTATCATATCAGATGCTGGAACACCTGGTATTTCAGACCCAGGCAAAATATTAGTTAATGAATGTGTAAAATATCAAATTGATGTGATACCCATTCCAGGCGCATCAGCAGTATCAGCGGCTGTTTCGATAAGTGGATTTTCAGAGAAATTTTTTTTCTATGGATTTTTCCCAGAAAAAAAAAAGGATTTAGAATTAGATTTAAAAACTCTATCTGAAATAAGCAGTTGTATTGTTTTTTTTATTTCTCCTAAAAAAATAAATAAAATCATACCTTTTTTAAAAAAAAATTTTTCAAAAAGAAAAATTGTAATTTGCAGAGAAATTTCTAAATTTTATGAAGAATATATTAGACAAGATATTGATAAATTAGAAATTTTTGATAAGAAAATAAAAGGTGAATTAACGATTGTAATTTCTGAAAAATTTGAAAAAAAAAACACCTCACATAAACTTAAAGAATCAGATAAAAGAATGATAGAACTAACAATAAACAAACTTAGCATTAAAGAAATAAACGACTTAATTAATTATGATAAAAAAGTTCCAAAAAAAGAAATATACGATTACTGCTTAAAATTAAAAAATGAAAAATAAAATTTTATTAATATTTTTCTTAAGCCTTATACTTTCTGGGTGTATTGGTGTTTCTTCCAAAGGGATTTTTGGAACAGGAGTTAGTATTGCTTTTGACCCAAGAACAGTCGGAACTCAAATAGACGACTCTATTATGCAAAAAAATCTATCAGCAAGAGTGCTTTTAGAGAATAAAAATTATTTTTTATCTGTAAAATCTAAAGTTTTAGATGGTAGAATTTTTCTGACAGGCAAAGTTGATGATCCTGAAGAAAAGTTAAAATTAACTAAAATTGCATGGGAAATAAAAGGCGTAAGATCAGTAAGAAATGACATTAAAATTAAAGAAGGATTTAATTTTAAACAATCAGCAAAAGATTTATTAATTACTTCTCAATTAAGATCTGCATTTATATTGAATAAAAATATTAAAGCTACCAATTATCAAATTGATACCTATAAAAACAAAATTTATATTTATGGAATTGCACTTAACTCACAAGAAAAAAATTTGGTAATAGATGAAGCTAAAGAAATAACAGATGTAAAGGATGTTATTGCTAGTATTTTACTCGTTGAGGATCTTAGAATTCAAAAAAATTAATCTTTTTTATAATCTATAACATCAGCTGAATAGGCTGCTATAGATGCTAAGTTTAAAATGTCAGATGTTGAACTTCTTAAGGGAGCAATTTCTATTGGCAAACCTAAGCCAATTAGAAGAGGCCCAATTACTTTTGCTCTACTCATAGATTTTATCATTTTATATGAAATAGCAGCGCTATGTTGGCTTGGCATTATCAACACATTTGAATTTCCCACAATTTTAGAAAAAGGATAAAGCTCTTTATATATTTCTTCTAATGCAACATCGGGCTGCATCTCTCCATCGAATTTGAAATCTACATTGCTCTTTTTTAAAATATCAACTGCATCACTTAATCTTTTTGTTCTATCTGTAGCTGGTTCACCAAAAGTAGAGTGTGATAGAAAAGCAACCTTAGGATCAAAACCAAAAAGTCTCACTACTCTTGCTGCTGATTTTGCCATCTCAGCCAGTTGTTTTGCATCAGGATACTCAATCACAGAAGTATCGCAGATAAAGATTGTTTTACCTCTATTAACAACTAGATTTAAGCCAAACATAATTTCACCAGCTCTAGGATCTACCACTTTAGTTATTTTTTCGAGAGAGGAAGAGTATCTTCTTGTATTACCTGTTACCATTGCATCAGCATCTTCACAAGCAATCATACAAGATGCCCAAATAACTCTATCATTTCTTATAAGTCTATCACAATCCCATTCTAACATACCCTTTTCTCTTTGAAGTTTACTAAATAAATATTTAACGTATTTTTCTCTTTTCGAAGTATCCTTTGAATTTATAATTTCTATGTCAAAATTTTCATTGTAACCAATTTTTTTTATTTGATTTTTAATTACCTCCTCTTTACCAACTAGGATTGGTATTCCCAACTTAGAATTTTTAAAAGCTATTGCTGCTTTAAGCATATTTTCATCTTCACCATCTGCGAAAACAACTTTTTTTTGTTTTTTCCTTATATGACCGTTAACACCCTGCATAATAGTTACAGTTGGATCTAATCTTTGCTTAAGTTGGTCTTTATAAGCCTCAAAGTCATCTATTTTAATTCTTGCTACACCTGTATCCATTGCAGCTTTAGCAACAGCTGTTGGAATTACACTTATTAATCTTGGGTCGAAAGTTGATGGAATTATATACTCTTTTCCATAGCGTGGTCTTTCACCACCCATTGCTGCTACGACTTCATCTGGAACATCTTCTTTAGCTAAATTTGCAATTGCATGTGCAGCTGCTATTTTCATTTCTTCATTAATAGTTTTGGATCGAACATCTAGTGCACCTCTAAAAATATAGGGAAAGCCTATTAAATTGTTTACCTGGTTAGGATAATCAGATCTACCTGTTGCTATAATTGCATCATCTCTAACTTCTTCAATTTCCTCAGGAGTAATTTCTGGATCAGGGTTTGCACAGGCAAATATAATTGGATTTTTGGCCATTTTTTTTACCATTTCTTTAGTTAATGCACCTTTGGCTGATAAACCCAAAAAAACATCAGCATTTTTTATTGCCTCATTAATTGTTCGGTTATTAGTTTCAATTGCATGACTTGATTTCCACTGATTTAAATTTTCTCTTCCCCTGTAAATAACTCCTTTTCTATCAATCATAGTGACATTTTTTTGAGGAACACCACTTTTTTTAAATAAATTGGTACATGCCATTGCGGATGCACCCGCACCATTTACTACTATTTTAACCTTATCTATTTTTTTTTTACTAATATCGAGTGCATTAATTAATGCAGCAGTTGTAATTATAGCTGTTCCATGTTGGTCATCATGAAAAACAGGAATATCCAGGATTTCTTTTAATTTTTCTTCTATGATAAAGCAGTCTGGTGCAGCAATATCTTCAAGATTGATTCCACCAAAACTTGGAGCAAAGTTTTTAATACTATTTACAATTTCATTTGGATCCTCACAATCAATCTCAAGATCAATGGAGTCAATATCTGCAAATCTTTTAAACAAAACAGCTTTTCCCTCCATGACTGGTTTTGAAGCTAATGCACCTAAATTACCCATCCCTAGAATTGCAGAACCATTACTTATAACTGCAACAAGATTTCCTTTACTTGTATAATCAAATGCAGCATCTGGATTATTACTAATAGCACGAACTGGTGCAGCAACACCTGGTGAATAAGCTAAGGCAAGATCTCTTTTTGTAGTCATATTTTTTGAGGATGAAATTTCAATCTTGCCTGGTTTTTTATGACTATGAAAATCTAGAGCTTCTTTATCTGTGTAATGATCGATTTTTGTTTTTTTCATTTTTGTTAATTAGGTGTACAAATGGGGTAAAATTAAGACTAATATGATTTATGAATTTAGTTAAGTCAACAGGGACTTTTGGTTTTTATACTATAATCAGCAGATTACTTGGTTATTTAAGAGATGTTTTAATCGCAATTTTTCTTGGCACGAGTTTTTTTGCCGATGCTTTTTTTGTTGCCTTCAGAATACCCAATACTTTCAGAAGATTATTTGCAGAAGGAACATTTAATGCAGCCTTTGTACCAAGCTACACTTCAGAGTTGGTTAAAAGTAAGTCAAAATCAAATATCTTTGCTAACGAAATTTTCAATTTATTATTTTTAAGCCTTTTCTTTTTGGTTTTAATTGCAGAAATTTTTATGCCTTTTGTTGTTAGTTTAATTGCACCAGGATTTATAGAAGACAAAGAAAAAGTAGAAACTGCAATAAATTTAACAAGAATAACTTTCCCTTTTTTAATGTTTGTATGTTTATCATCTTTTTTTTCAGCAATCCTAAATTCTCATAATAAATTTGCAGCAGCTTCCGCTGCACCAATTATTCTAAATTTGGTTTTAATAGCAATCTTGTTTTTTGGAAAGTATCTTGATGATAAAATTATTTATTATCTTTCCTATGGAGTATCTATCGCTGGTTTATTACAACTAGTATTTTTATACAAATTTGTAAATAAATTTTATTCTATTAAGTTCAATTTTAAATTTAGATTAAATAAGAAAGTTAAAATTTTTTTTAAGAAACTTTTACCTAGTATTTTTTCGTCTGGTGTTACTCAAATTAATATATTAGTTGGGACCATTATTGCTTCATTTGAAGCGGGGGCAGTATCATATCTGTACTATGCTGATAGAATTTACCAAATAAATTTGGCAATTGCAGGAATTGCGATTGGTGTAGTAATATTACCACAACTTTCAAAACATGTTTATTTAAAAAAAAAAAATAAAATTTTGCAAATGCAAAATAAAGCACTTGAACTAAGTATGTTTTTGAGTTTACCAGCATCTATAGCACTGTTTGTAGGATCAGAAGAAATAATTTCAGCATTATTTGGTTATGGTTCGTTTAATCAAGATGCAGTTTACAATTCTGCAAGAGCACTTTATTTTTTTGGTTTAGGTCTACCAGCTTTTGCAATGATAAAAGTTTTTTCAACTTTTTTCTTTGCAAATCACGATACTAAAACTCCTTTCTATATTTCATTAATTTCTGTAACTTTAAATATTTTTATTAGTATTTATTATTTTGAAAGCATAGGTTTTATAATTATCCCTATTGCAACAACATTTTCATCTTGGTTCAATTCCTTTATGCTTTTTATTTTTTTAAGAAAAAAAAATTTATTTGAGTTTAATAATATTTTTTTTATAAGATTTATTAAGATTGTATTAGTATCTTTTATTATGGGTATATTCTTCAAATACTTGATTTTATTTTTTGAAAATCGTTTAATATATGATTATAGTTTTAAATCTTTTTATTTAGTTTTATCAGTTTTATTAAGTTTTTCGTTTTATATAACTCTGTCGTTGTTTATCAAAGCTTTTAAATATAATGAAATTAAATTAAAATATTAATTTATGAAGAAAAAAATTTTTTCAGGGGTTCAACCCACAGGCAATCTCCATTTAGGCAATTATCTAGGAGCAATTAAAAATTTTGTGGAACTTAATAACGAAAACGAAAATGATTGCATTTTTTGTGTTGTAGACTTACACGCAATAACTGTAAATCAAGACCCAAGAGAATTAAATAATAATATTCGAGGGACAGTAGCATCATTTCTAGCCAGTGGTATAGATCCTGAAAAAAGTATTATCTTTAATCAATCGCAAGTTAGTGCACATTCAGAAGCAGCCTGGATATTAAGTTGCGTTGCTAGAATGGGCTGGCTAAATAGAATGACACAATTTAAGGAAAAAGCCGGAAAAGATAAAGAAAAGGCGAGTATTGGACTTTATTCTTATCCAGTTTTAATGGCTGCTGACATATTATTGTATGACTCAACTCATGTTCCTGTTGGGGACGATCAGAAACAACATTTAGAACTTTGTCGCGATATAGCTCAGAAATTTAATAATGATTTTAAAATTGATAATTTTTTTAAAATACCAGAACCTTTAATTCAAAAAGAATTTTCAAGAATTATGAGTTTAAAAGATGGTTCAAAAAAAATGAGTAAATCTGAAGTATCAGACTTAAGTCGGATAAATTTAACAGACACAAAAGATCAAATTATTAATAAGATAAAAAAAGCAAAAACAGATCCCTTACCAATGCCATCTACAATCGAGGAACTAAATAAAAGACCAGAAGCAAAAAACTTGATCTGTATTTATTCTAGTTTAGCTAATATAAAATTAGAGGAGTCAATAAAAAAATTTTCTGGAAAAAATTTTTCTGAGTTTAAAGAAATCTTAACAGATATTTTAATAGATAAGATAATTCCCATATCAGTTGAAATAAGAAAATTATTAGACGAAAAAAATTATTTAGATAAAATACTTTTAGAAGGATCTAGAAAAGCTGAAAATATAGCATCTAAAAAGATTAAAAAAATTCACGAAATAGTGGGTTTTTAGATATTTTTCATTAACAAGTTTCATTTTTGGGATTAATGACTATATATAAATTATGTTTGTTCAGACTGAAATTACACCCAATCCAAATTCATTAAAATTTTTGCCAGGCAAAATTGTTTCAAATGCAGGCTCATTTGAAATAACAAAAAATGATGAAACAAATAATGAATTAGTAAAAAATTTATTATCAATTAATGGAGTTGAAGGTATTTTTTTAGGCAAAGATTTTATTTCAGTAAATAAATTTGATAACACGCCTTGGGATGAAATTAAACATATTGTAATTTCTTTAATAAATGATTTTTATTCTAGTGGAAAAGAATTTGTCATTGGTAATTCTTTAATTGATGACATCAAAAAAGATTTACCTGAAATTGAAAAAAAAATCATAAAAATTTTAGATGAAAAAATAAGACCTGCAGTAGCTAAAGATGGAGGGGATATCAAATTTAAAGACTTTAAAGATGGCATTGTTGAAGTTCAACTACAAGGTAGTTGTTCAGGATGTCCAAGTTCAACAATGACATTAAAACAAGGTGTTCAAAATCTTTTGTGTCATTATATACCAGAAGTAAAAGAGGTAAGAGCTGTTTAGAATATGAAGAGAGGATTCAATAAAAATATTAAAGTTTTGAAATTTTTTGACCAAAATAAGATTGGCTCATTGCCTAGAATATTTTTAGGTTCATTAATTGTTTTATTTTTCTTTTATTCGGCACCTATAGTTGTTGATTTTGCAAATAAAGAAAATCAAGAATTTAAAAATAATTCAAAAGCAGTTTTAGCCTATACCTTAAATAACGATAAGCCAGGAAGTAAAACAGAAGATGGAACATTTGATGAGACAGAATTATTGGTTGATATTTTTAGTCTAAATGACTTAGAGACTGATACAGTTAGACTAGATGCATCTACAATAAAACAATTATTTGAAGATACTGATTACAAATTAGATGATGTCAGAAAAAATAAGTTAGTTAAACCAGTGGCCTTAACTTTATTGCCTCAAGAGATAAAGATGATCGAAAATACAAAAAAAAGAAAAGATCTTTTCATACAAATTGTATTACCTTTGATACTTAAAGAAAATAATAATATTAAATTAGATAGAAAAAAACTATTTAGTATTATTAATAAAAGTCACAATTCCAGTATAGAAAAAAAATGGTTAGAAAAAAAATATAAACAATATGGTATTCCATCAAAAGATTTGTCTACTTTAAAAATAAGAATGGATGAAGTCCCAGTTTCACTTGCAATCGCACAAGCTGCTAAAGAAACTGGATGGGGAACCTCAAGGTTTGCACAAGAGGGAAACGCACTTTTTGGACAATGGACTTGGTCAGGTGAGGGATTAAAACCAAAAGAGTCAGACAAAAATGAGGGTCATAAAGTCATGAGGTTTAACGTGTTACAGGCTTCGGTAAGAGCTTATCAAAGAAATATTAACACTCATTCAACTTATAGAGACTTTAGAAAAGCAAGGGCAGAGCTAAGGGATAAAAATAAACCTCTAGATAGCATTGTTTTAGCCAAATATCTTAATGAATATGCTGAAACAGGAAATCAGTATGTAGAAGTTTTACAACAAATAATTAAACAAAATAATTTAAAAGATTTTGATGATGCCAAATTACTTCCTTCAAGTATTTCTCTAGAAAGTTTAATTTAATTTTTAATTGTAAACTGAGTACCAAACCATCGCCAATTACCATTATCATTTAATGAACAATTAATCCTTCCTCTTCTGGGAAGAAATTTTTCATCAAATTTAACTTCCATATTATTATCTTTGAAATTTAAATTAGTTTTTTTCCAATTTCCTCCATCATTAGAAAAACAGGTAATATTATTAATATTTTTTTGTTCTTTAAAAAACTTTATAGTTAGCTCTGGTGGATTATTTTGGTCATTAATTTTTTTTTCTTCTGGATAAAGAGTGTGATATTCAAGGGGAGCATAATTAATAACAGACTTAAATCTTTTTAAGTCTCCATATTTTTCATTAATTGGAAACCTTGGTAGTTCATATTTATCCTTATTTAAATCTATTACCCCAGAATGTTGACCAAAACCTATATTAAATTTTCTAGAAATATAATTTTTCATAAATTTTGAATATTCTCCAAAAGGATAAGAAAATATAGATGGAACATAACCCAACTTTTCCTTAAAAATTTTACTAGCTGTCTCAATATCATTAATAAAATCTTCATTTTTCATATCAATTAAATACTCATGAGTATGGGAATGATGTCCAATTATACCCAGCTTAGATCTTTCAATTTCTAAAATTTGACTCCAGGACATATAACCCTTTTTTCCAATTGGCTCAGTTGAAACAAATAAGATAAATGGAATATTATTTTCTCTTAAATATGGCCAAGCTTCTTCATAGAAAGATTGAAATCCATCATCTATTGTAATTAAAATTCTTTTACTTTTTTTTATTTCATTAAATTCTTTTTCAAAAAGTTTTGGATCGTAAAATTCATATCCAAGATTTTTAATCATTTGCATTTGTTTATCAAAAATATTCATTCTAATATTTGTAGATGGGTACTTGTTTTCATTAAATCGATGATACATTAAAGATAAAACACCACTATCATCTGAAAAAGATTTACTATTTTTTTCTTCTGAATTAGAATTGTTTAAAAAAGATAATTGTAAAATGAATAAACTAATAATTGATGCTGCAAAAAAAAATATTTTTTTCATGATAGTTAATAAGAATAATAATTATAGTATTACTCATGAGAATACCAAAGCTAATTTTGAAAAAATGATAATTTTAATTAAAGATTTTCTAAATTCAAAAAATCTTGAAATAATTGATGTTGCGAGAATATATATAAATAGAGGACCTGGTAGTTTTGCCGGAATTAGAAAC
Organism: Pelagibacterales bacterium SAG-MED39; assembly: GCA_014653625.1. Classification (GTDB taxonomy): domain Bacteria; phylum Pseudomonadota; class Alphaproteobacteria; order Pelagibacterales; family Pelagibacteraceae; genus Pelagibacter. The sequence continues at coordinate 3,320 of JACWEI010000010.1, read as the reverse complement.
TCTCTATCTACAATTAAAGCAATACATTTAGCTACAAAAATAGATTATTATTGTTATAGTTTTCAGGATTTTCAAGATAATGAAAAGATAAAATATGAAAATATTCCTAATCTATGCGATAAATTTAATATAAAAAAAAATTTGATTAAACCTATTTATATAAGTTAAGATTAAATATGTCAGATACTATTGAACAAAAATGCATAACAAAGGGTGTTAAATTAACAGACCAAAGGAGAATAATTGCGAAAGTAATGTCAGAAGCATCCGATCATCCGGATGTAGATGAACTGTATAATAGAGTATCAAAAATAGATCCTAAGATAAGTATTGCGACAGTTTATAGAACTGTGAAGTTATTTGAGGAGTCTGGCATCTTAACTAAACATGAGTTTAAAGGTGGTAAAGCCAGATACGAGGAATTAAATGAAGGTCATCACGATCATTTAATTGATATTAAATCAGGTGAAATCATAGAATTTGTAGATGAAGAAATAGAAAAACTTCAAAAAAAAGTTGCAGAGAAATATGGATATACTTTGGTCGATCACAAACTAGAATTATATGGGGTAAAAAAGAAATCCCAATAAAATGATAGAAAAAATATTTATCAAAACATTTGGTTGTCAAATGAATGAATATGACTCAAATAGAATATTTGACTCGATAAAGAAGATTGGTTTTCAAAGAACTGAAAAATATGAGGAAGCCAGTTGTTATCTCTTGAATACTTGTCATATAAGAGACAAAGCAAAAGAAAAAGTTTATCATGAGATAGGAAGAGTGAAGAAAATTTTTCGATACAAAAAAAAACCATTAGTAATTATTGTTGGTTGTGTTGCTCAGGCTGAAAATGAAGAAATGCTTAAACGTGAACCTTATATTGATCTAGTAATAGGACCTCAATCTTATCATAAAATTAATGATACGATTTTAAACCACATTAAAAAAAAGAAAAAAATTGAAATAACAGAATTTGATCCAATTTCTAAATTTAAATATTTAAGCAAGATTAAAAATAATGCTGGTAAAGTTTCCTCTTTTTTAACCATTCAAGAGGGATGCGATAAATTTTGCCATTTTTGTGTAGTGCCATATACAAGAGGCCCAGAGTATTCCAGGCCATTTAATCAGGTCTTAGATGAAGCCAAATACTTAGTAGATAATGGTGCTAAAGAAATAATTTTATTAGGTCAAAATGTAAATGCTTATAATGATGAAAATAATAAATTGTCAGATTTAATTTTAGAGCTCGAAAAACTTAATGGATTAGAAAGGGTAAGATATACAACATCACACCCAAAAGATATGACAGAGGATCTGATAAATATATATAAATATTCTAAAAAATTAATGCCATTAGTTCATTTGCCAGTGCAAAGTGGATCAAATAAAATTTTAGAACTTATGAATAGAAAACACACAATTGATAAATACATAAAAATATTTAATAAGTTCAAGGAAATAAACTCTAAAATAGAATTTTCTAGTGATTTTATCATTGGCTATCCAGGAGAAGATGAAAAAGATTTTAAAGACACAATTAATCTCATTAATAGAATTGACTTTATCAATTCATACTCTTTTATTTTCAGCCCACGACCTGGAACTGTTGCTGCTGATTTAAAATTAGTTGATAAAAAGATTTCAATAAAAAGATTAGAGAAAGTTCAAAATTTACTATTTGAAAATCAAATGAAAATGAACAAATCTTTAGAAAATAAACACTTAAATGTTTTAGTTGAAAATTTAACTGAAGACAGAACGCAAGTTTTTGGACGTACAGAATATATGACATCAGTTATACTCGATGGTAATAAAAGTGACATTGGAAAAATTGTGCAAGTTAAAATTAAACAAAGTAATAGAAGTACTTTATTTGGAGAAAAAATTAACAATTCAAATCAAAAGGTAGCATAGTAATTGAGTGGTTTAACAAAGACAAATATCGATCAGTCACTTAAATTTGTTTATTCAGATAATAATTCTATAAGTGTAATATTTAACAATAACGACTTGTTGATGGGTGTGGTGGGAGAATTTAACAAAAATTTAAAAGAGTTAGAAAAAATTACTCAATCAAGTTTATATTCAAGAGGAAACTCCATTTTAATTAAATCTAGCCCTGAAAATAATGAAATATTAAAAAATGCTATTAAATTTCTAGCAAATCAATTTATTAATAATGGTAGCATAGAAAATAAAGATATAGTTTCATCAGTGGATAAATTTATGATTAATGAAAAAATTAAAAAAAACAATGTTACAGATATTATTAAAACACCCAAAAAATCTATTATTCCAAGGTCTGAAAAACAAAAAGACTATGTCAGGGCTTTAAGACAAAGCGATATTATTATTTCGGCAGGACCAGCAGGAACGGGCAAAACTTTTTTAGCAGTAGCTGTGGGTCTTACAATGTTATTAGAAAAAAAAATTGAAAGAATAATTTTATCAAGACCAGCCGTAGAGGCTGGTGAACGTCTAGGTTTTCTACCTGGTGATATGAAGGAAAAAGTTGATCCATATCTTAGACCCTTATATGATTCTCTTTATGATCTTTTTGATTTTGAAAAGATACAAAGAATGATTGAAATTGGAGATATTGAAATTGCTCCACTAGCTTTTATGAGAGGAAGAACATTAAAAAATTCATTTGCTATTTTAGATGAATCACAAAATGCAACAGATACACAAATTAAGATGTTTTTAACTCGTATTGGAGAAAATTCAAAAATTGTTGTAAATGGAGATCCATCACAAATTGACTTACCCAACAAAAATATGTCAGGTTTAGTAAGATCTAGAGAACTACTTGGTCATTTAAGTGAAATAGCAATTATTAATTTTGATCATTCAGATGTTGTACGACATCCACTGGTGTCAAAAATAGTAAAAGCTTATTCCAAAAATGATTAATATTAATGTCTTCTCTAATGAGAAGGCTTGGTCTAAGAGATTAAAGAAAAAAAAATTATTTTTTAATAAAATTTGTAAGTCTTTTCCTAAAAAATACAAATTTATAAATAAAAAAGTAAGTCTATCGTTGTTACTTTCAAATAACAAAAGTATAAAAAATTTGAATAAAAATTTTAGAAATAAAGATAAGTCTACAGATATATTATCATTTCCATTTAATAAAAAACTTAAGATAACTAAACAAACTTATCTCGGAGATATTATAATAAGTTACAATTTTATTGATAAACCAAAGTCACAAAAACTTAAGCTTTTTAATACAAAATTAATTAAAATTTTTATTCATGGTTTTCTGCATCTTTTAAATTTTGATCATGTAAAAAACAAGGATTATAAAAAAA
>JACWEI010000001.1 GCA_014653625.1 Pelagibacterales bacterium SAG-MED39 | reverse complement strand
TCAAAAGTAATAGAAATGAGCCAAGGTTGTGATGGTATTCTTTCATCATTAACAGAAAAATTAGATAAAGAGACAATTGATAAGTTGCCTGGTACGGTAAAAATTATTTCAAATTTTGCGGTTGGATTTGGAAATATTGATTTAGAAGCCGCTAAAAAAAAAGGCATCACAGTTACAAATACTCCTGACGTTTTGTCAGACGCAACTGCAGAAATTGGAGTTCTTTTAATATTAGGGGCATGTAGAAGAGCAACAGAGGGACTAGAGTCTGCAAAAGCTGGTGGATGGAAATGGTCTGCAGATTATTTAATTGGAAAACAATTAACTGGAACAAGATTAGGTGTTCTGGGAATGGGAAGAATTGGTCAAAAGATTGCGAAGATTGCAAAATCTTTAGGAATGATAATTCATTATCATAATCGTTCAAAATTAAGTGCTGAGAAAGAAGATGGTGCAATTTATCATGATAATGTCAAAAGTCTCTTTTCAGTATCTGATGTTTTATCTATCTGCTGTCCAGCTACAAAAGAAACTGAAAACATGATTAATAAAGAGACAGTTGAATACTTTCCAAAAGGCGCAGTAATAACCAATGTGGCTAGAGGAGATATTGTCGATGATGAAGCTTTGATAGATGCTTTGAATAGAAGAAAAATTTATGCTGCTGGATTAGATGTTTATAAAAATGAACCAAATTTAAATCCAGGTTATTTAAAAATAAAATCAGTTTTCATTTTACCGCATCTAGGAAGTGCAACAAAAGACACTAGAATAGCAATGGCAAATTTAGCCATAGATAATATTGACGAGTTTTTTCAAACTGGAGAATGTAAAAATAAAGTAAATTAATTCTACTCAGGATTGCATAAAATTCAACTTCTGCGACATCTACGCCTTTTTTTAGAAAGACTCTAATGAAAATCTATGTTTAAATTATTATGGTTAATTAACTATTAGAGGAGAAACAATGACAAAAGAAAATAACTCGTTGAAGATTAAAACATCTTCAAGACGTAAGTTCTTTAAAACTGCTGCTAAAGCTGGAGCTGTTGCTGCAGCTACTGTTGCAATGCCAAACATTGCTAGATCAGACGGTCATGTAACTTTAAAGATGCAAGCTGCTTGGCCTTCAGGCGCAAACATCTTTTTTGAAATGGCAGGTGACTATGCAAAAATGGTTAGCGATATGTCTGGAGGATCTTTAAAAATAGATCTTCAGCCAGTTGGTTCAGTTGTAAAGACTTCAGAGATTGGGGCGGCTGTAAGTGATGGTAACCTTGATATGGGTCACTGGGTGACAGCATATTGGTACGGTAAAAATCCTGCGGCTTCACTTTTTGGAACTGGTCCTTCATACGGAATGTCATCTCAAGAAGTTATGGGATGGATGGAGTATGGTGGAGGAAGAAAGCTATATGAACAAGCAGTAGCTTCTGTTGGATTCGATTATATCGGATTCTTTCATATGCCTATGCCAGCACAACCTTTTGGTTGGTTCAAAAAGAATGTAACAAAAGTATCTGATGTTAAAGGTATGAAGTATAGAACAGTTGGTTTAGCGACTAACGTTTTAACTGCAATGGGAATGGTCGTAAGACAATTACCAGGTGGTGAAATTCAACCAGCGATGAAAACTGGTTTAATTGATGCTGCAGAGTTTAACAACCCTACATCAGACTCACAGTTTGGAATGCAAGATGTATCTAAACACTATCATTTAGGTAGTTTCCACCAGTCTCAAGAAATGTTCGAGATACCGGTGAATAAGAAAAGATACAATAGCCTTTCACCTGCTCATCAAGCTATCTTGAAAAATGCTGCTTATGCTGCAAACTCAGATAACTATTTCAAAGCTTTAGTTAGATACTCACAAGATTTAGCTAAATTAATGAATGAGCATAAGGTTAACGTTTACCAAACATCTGATGCTATTTTAGCTGAACAGTTAAAAGGTTGGGATAAAATAGTAAGTGAATTTTCTGGAAAAGATCCTTTCTTTAAGAAAATTATCGCTTCTCAGAAAGCATATGCTAAGAGAACTATGAAGTATCTGTTGATGAATCAACCGAACTACAAATTAGCTTATGAAAATGAGTTTGGTCCAATCGGAAAAGTTAAAATCTAATTAACTTTAAAAGATTTAAATAAAAGGGGGTTTAAAAACCCCCTTTTTTTTTAACTAAATTTAATATACCTTAAAATCATGATGAAATCCTTCATAAGATTTGCTGATACTTTAAGCACCTCAATGGGAAAAGCTTTTTCGTGGTGCATAGTAATTTTAATGGGTGGTACAGTTTATGAAGTTGTTATGGCCTATGCATTTAACAAACCAACTTTATGGAATTTTGATTTTAGTATGCAGATGTATGGAGCAATATTAATGATGTCAGGAGCATATTGTTTAGCTACGGAAGCACATGTAAGAGGTGATGTAATTTACAGATTATTCAGCCAAAAAACCCAGGCATGGATAGATTTAGTTTTATATTTTATTTTCTTTTTTCCAGGAGTAATTGCTTTAGCTTTTTATGGATACGAATATGCAGCCCAAGCCTGGAAGATAAAAGAAACTAGCTGGAGTAGTCCTGCACAAATTCAAATCTACATGGTAAAGTCTATGATACCTGCAGCTGGTATTCTATTGATAATCCAAGGAATTAGTGAAGTGTTTAGATCAATACTATGTATTCAATCTGGTCAATGGCCTGCAAGGATGGTTGTGGCAGAGGAAACAGAGAAAATTTTAATGAGAACATCTCAAGAGGAAGACAAAGAAAATGCTGTTTAGTCTTACTAATCCTGAAGTGGCAATTTTAATGATGGGAGTATTTTTATTTGCAGTCTTATTAGGATTTCCTATAGCATTTACTTTGATGGCTATGGGCATAGGCTTTGGTTATTATGCTTATTATGATCCAGTTTTAATGGATCATTTGTTTGACAACCGAATATTTTCTTTATTTGTTAAAAACACCTACACAGTCATGGATAATAACGTGCTAACAGCAGTACCACTTTTTTTATTCATGGGATATTTAGTTGAAAGAGCTGGAATTGTAGCAAAATTATTTTTTGCTATTAGATTGGCAGCACATAGATTACCAGCTTCAATGGCTGTAGCAGCATTAATAACTTGTACTTTATTCTCTACCGCAACAGGAATTATTGGAGCAGTGGTAACTTTGATGGGGTTACTTGCATGGCCAGCGATGGTTAAAGCAGGATACGATAAAAAATTTGCATCAGGAATTATATGTTCTGGTGGTTGTTTAGGAATTTTAATTCCACCAAGTATTATGTTAATTGTTTATTCAGTAATTGCACAATTATCACCACTTAGATTATTCGCAGCTGCAATTTTCCCAGGACTTATGTTGGCTGGTTTATATATTGCTTATGCGGTTTTTAGAGCTTGGCTAAATCCATCAATAGCACCTAGGCCTCCTGCTGAAGATATTCCGCCTAGAGCAGAAATTTTAAAAGAGGTATTAGTTTCTTTTGTGCCTCTATTTGGTCTCATAATGTTGGTTCTAGGAACAATCTTGGCAGGAATAGCAACTCCAGCAGAAGCAGCAGCAGCAGGAGCATTTGGTGCAATTCTTTTATCTTGGTTTTATAAAACATTAAAATGGCAAAATTTTAAGGAGTCTGTTTTTCTAACTGCAAAAACGACAGCTATGATTATGTGGCTGTTTATTGGATCTTGGACTTTTTCATCAGTATTTTCATATTTAGGTGGTCATGAAGTTTTTGAGCATTTTTTTACATCAATAAATATTTCAACTTGGCAATTTTTGGTAATAACTCAAATAATAATTTTCCTTTTAGGCTGGCCTTTAGAGTGGACTGAAATTTTGATTATATTTGTTCCAATATTTTTGCCACTTTTAGAGATTTTTAATGTTAATCCATATTTCTTTGCAATGTTAATCGCTTTAAATTTACAGACATCCTTCTTAACCCCACCAATGGCAATGTCTGCTTATTATTTAAAAGGAGTTCAAAAGGCAAATGTTGAATTAATGGAAATATTTAAAGGGATTATGCCATTCTTGGGAATTGTTATTTTTGGAATGTTCTTAATGTATATGTTTCCTGGAATAGCTTTATGGCTGCCAGATGTATTGTTTGCTAACTAAAAAATGATTGATACGTTTTCACTTAGTGTTGAGGAAATAGCCTCACAAATTAAAGATGGTCAATTAACGTCTGTCGAAGTATGTAAAAGATATATCGAAAGAATAAATAAGTTTGAAAAAGATGTTAAAGCATGGGCTCACTTCGATAAAAAAGCTTTATTAGAAAAAGCTGCAGATTCAGATGAACACAGAAGGTCTGGAAAACCAGTAGGTTCATTACATGGAATTCCTATAGCTTTAAAAGACATTATTGGAACAGTGGATATGCCAACTGAATGTGGAACAACAATAAGAAAGGGGAAATCTTATTCTCAGAATGCTGAGATAGTTGAACTTTTACATGCAGCTGGAGCTATTGTAATGGGTAAGACAACTACTTCAGAGTTAGCATATCTTGGTCCACCTAAAACAACTAATCCGCATGATTATTCACGAACACCAGGAGGTTCATCCAGTGGATCAGCAGCATCTGTTGCTTCATTAATGGCACCACTTTCAATTGGATCTCAAACAGGTGGGTCCGTCATAAGACCAGCATCTTATTGTGGAGTTGTTGGTTATAAACCCAGCTACGGTTTGATTTCACGAAATGGTGTCCTAAAAACATCTTATACATTAGATCACATAGGATTGTTTGCAAAAACAGTTCAAGATGTTGCATTACTAGCAAAAGTTTTAATTAAAAAAGATCATCATGATCCAGCTACCATTTACTATTCAGCTGAAAATATTTTAGAAGAAACAAAAAAAGGGCCTGCATATGAACCCAAGTTTATTTTTTATAAATCAGATTATTGGAAAATTATTGATAAAAAGTCTAGAGAGTCTTTTGAATATTTTATTAAGTCATTTAGAAATATTGAAGTGTTTGATACTCCATCATATTTTAAAGATATTCATAAATATCATCAAATTATTCATGAAACTGATTTAGCTAATAATTTTGGAATGTATTATAAAAAATACAAATCTAAACTTTCAAAATATATGCAAACTGCCATAGCTAAAGGTAATAAATATTCAGCAAAAGAATATGCTGAGGCAATTGATTTTAAAAAAAGAAGTTATGAATCTTATCAAGAAGTCTTTGAGGATTACCACGGTGTATTATCACCCTCTAGTCCTGGTGTAGCATTAAAAGGCTTGAAAAGTACTGGAACGGCAGAATTTAATAAAGTGTGGTCTTATCTAGGAACACCTTGTGTTTCTCTTCCATTACTTGAAGGTGAAAATAATTTACCATTAGGAGTCCAGTTAATAGGAGATCGTTATGATGATCACAGATTTTTAGGGGTTGCTAATTGGTTAGAAAAGGAATGTAATAATTAAAATGCAAAAGTTCACAACACTTTTAGGTTCTTTACTTGCCATTACTTTTTTAGTTGGTTTAGCCACTACATTAACAAGATCAACAATGATAGGTTTTTTTGATGTATTACCCGTTTATATCTTAATGGGTATTGCAATTTTTATGATGGTATATGAAGCCTTCTTTGATAAAAAATAATTAATCCAAAAGTAAATCATTGAACATGAAAGCTAATAATTTTTTTGCGTTTTCACTTTTATTTGTTCAGCCTATTTTTATGGCATCAAATTTAGTTGTAGCTAGAGGTGGTGTTGAATATGTTCCACCAATTTCATTGGCATTTTGGAGATGGACATTAGTTTTTCTGATTCTCTTACCTTTTACATACGTATCTTTAAAAAAAAATTATAAGGTAATGAAAAAGGAATATAAAAAACTTTTTTTTTTAGGAGCAACAGGCTGTGGAGTTTGTGGTGCTTTTCCTTTTTTAGCAGGCCAAACTACTACTGTAACTAATATGGGGATTATATATACATCTTCTCCAATATTTATAATTTTGATTTCAAGTATTTTTTTTAATGAAAAAATCAATCTTACGAAAATTATTGGACTTATATCTTGTTTAATTGGTGTCTTTGCAATTATCATTAAGGGTGATTTTTATTTATTAATAAATCTTAATTTTACAATTGGAGATCTTTGGATGTTAGCTGCTGCTATAGGATGGGCGTTATATTCTATTTATTTGTTTTATTGGAAAACAAAACTTGAGATTTTTCAAAGATTCACGCTAGTTGCATTTTTTGGTGCAATAAGCTTGTTGCCATTTTATGTTGGTGAAGAAATTTTTTTTGAAAAAACTGTTTTTAGTCGAGAATTTTTTATATGGGTAATTTTTGCAGCAATTTCTCCAGGAATAATTGCTTTTACTCTTTATACAGTGGTTCAAAAAAAACTCGGAGCTTCTTTAACTGGATTTACGTTATATATCTTTACTATTTATGGTGCAATTTACGGTTACTTTTTATTTGAAGAAAAGTTAGAAAATTACCATTTGATAGGAACAGTTTTAGTATTTATTGGCGTATACTTAGCAAAGAAAAAAAATGTTCAAAAAAATTAGGAAGAATTTATTGCAATTAGTTTTAATCATCTTTTTACTATATCTTTTTGTTTTAGTATTTTTATACTTTTATCAACGAAATTTACTTTATCATCCAAATGAAAATAATTATTCAGGAGATAAAATTTCAGTAAAAATTGAAAAAGTAAAAATACGAACTTCAGATAATGTTGAATTACTTGGATGGTATCATGAAAAAAATCTTAAGGATTATAAAACTCTTGTTTATTTTCATGGTAATGCTGGATCTTTAGAAAATAGAATTCATAAACTTAATCACTTTCAAGATATGAATATCAATTTTTTAATCATAGCTTGGAGGGGTTTTAGTGGCAACAATGGGAAACCTACTGAACAAGGTCTTTATGAAGATGGTAAAAGCGCAATTAATTGGTTAGCAAAAAAAGGAATAAATGAAAAAAATCTTATTTTGTATGGAGAATCTTTAGGAACTGGTGTGGCCACACATTTAGCCCAAAAGAAAAATTATGCAGGTATAATTTTAGAAACACCCTTTACTTCTATGATAGACGCTGCCAAAAAATTTTATCCTTATATTCCAGTTAATTTATTACTTAAAGATAAATTTGAAAATTATAAAAAGGTTAAGAACATAAATTCACCCATCTTGGTAATGCACGGCGAAGTAGATCAAATAGTTCCATTCTCAATGGGAAAAAAAATTTATGAAATAGCAAATGAACCTAAATATTCATACTTTACTAAATATGACAATCATATGATGGAATTTGATGAAAGGTTGGTTTATGCAATTAAATCATTCATTAAAAGTTTAAATTAAGCCACATTCTAACCAAATAAAATTCAATATTGTTTTATAATTCTATTGTGTGAGTAGAATATTTTTATTAGTAATTTTTCTTTTTTCTTTAAACAAAATTGCTATTGCAAAAGATAATGATTTTTCACCTGACAATCTCTTTCATATAGATCAAATGAATTCTCATAATAAAGATTTTGCTTTGTATTTTAAGGGTAGAGAAAATTCTATTTTAGCAAGAGGAGAGACTGAAAATTATATTAATGACTATCCAAAAGATCTTTATATTTATGATTATAAAACTAAAACCTCGACTTCTTTAATATCTTACGATTGGTTTCCATCTCATGCAAAGTACTACCTTGAACAATATGATTTTCCAGTATTCCCAGACGATTTTGCATATTATCTATTAAAAGATAACAAAACTCTAGTTATGATTAGTGCAGTAAAAAGTTTAAACGCTAATTTTAAATTTGATATTATAGAAAAAAAATTAGAATTATACCCAACAACTGGTAAATTTGATTTTATTATTTCTTCTTTTGCTAAAAATTGTGATCATTTTGAATTTAAAGATAATTATAAATGTAGTTTCTATAAACCTCTAATATCAAGTAATTTAATTAACTAACTTGAGTAAAAGCCTCTGCAAATTTTTCAGCTTCAAATATTTGTAAGTCATCTTCTTTTTCTCCTAAACCTAAAGCAATAATTGGAAGTTTAAATTTTTTTGCTAATGCCAAAAGAATCCCACCTTTTGCAGTTCCATCTAATTTCGTCATGACGATTCCTGTTATTGGAATAATTTTATTAAATTCCTCTACTTGATTAATAATATTTTGGCCAGAAGTTGCATCTAAAACTAAAATAACATCATGTGGTGCACTAGGATCTATTTTCTTTGTTACATTTGCAATTTTTTTATATTCTTCCATTAAATTTTTTTTATTTTGAAGTCTCCCAGCTGTATCAATTAAAACTTGATTAAAATTATTATTAATAGCTTCTTCGATGGCTTTATAGGCAACAGAAGCTGGATCAGATCCTTGTGATGATTTCGTGATCTTAACATCTATTTTATTTGCCCAATTTTCTAATTGTTCTATAGCAGCAGCTCGAAAAGTATCTGAAGCCGCAAACATAACTTTATTACCATTATTTTTTAAAATTTTTCCAATTTTACCGATGCTTGTTGTTTTACCAACACCATTTACTCCAGAAATTAATGTTGCATTAAGTTTTTCTTTTTTTGAAAAAAAAGAACCATTCTCCAATGGTTTCATTAATGAAATAATATATTCTTTCAAAATTATATTTATCTCTGATGTTAAATCTTTCTTAGGATCTACTTTCTTAGTTGAAATTATTTCCTTTATTTCAGAAGCAGCATTTATACCAACATCTGATTGGATTAAAAATTCCTCAATTTTATTTAAATTTTCATCATCTATTTCTTTTTTTATGATTATTTCTTTAAGACCAGATGAAAAAGTCGAAGCGCTTTTTTGAAAACCTTTTTTAAATTTATCAAATATTCCCATTATAATTTTATTAAAATTTCCTCAATATCTGAAACAGGACCTTTCATATGAATAGAATTTTTTTCATCTATAAAAATTGATAATTTTCCAGTCTTAAATTCTATATCTGTATTTTTATTAGTAAGGTTATTTATCAAACCAGCGAATGCTGTAGCACATGCTGCAGTTCCACACGCCTTTGTTAACCCAGCACCTCTTTCCCACACTTTAACTTTAATTAAATTTTTATTCACAACTTTAGCAATTGTAACGTTACACTTTTCTGGAAATATTTTGTGATTTTCTATATGTGGACCAATTTTGGTAATGTCAAAATTTTCAATTTCATTCATAAAAAAAATAACATGAGGGTTCCCAACATTTACAGCAGTACCACCATGATATTCATTGTTGTTTATATCATTAATTTTTATATTTAGATTAAGTGTATCAAATTCATTAGATAGAGGAATTTCATTCCACTTAGTTTTTGCTATTCCAATTTCAGTTGTAACTAGATTATTTTCTAATATTTCAGATTTTAAATTTCCAGATGGAGTAGTTAAAATTATAGTTTTATTGTCTTTTTCTTTGGAAATTAAATCAGCAACACATCTTGTGCCATTACCACATGCACCAGACTCTCCACCATCAGAATTAAAAAATTTTAAACGAGCATTGGTTAAGTTATCATTTTCAATTAATATTAATTGATCACATCCAATAAAATTTCTATCGCAAATTTTTATTATTTGTTTTTTTGATAAGTCTGTAACTTTTTGTCTATTATCAATGATGACAAAGTCGTTACCCAATCCATCCATTTTAAAAGCTTTAATGTCCATATATAGTTATTTAACTTATTTATTGACTTTTTGAACCTCTATTATAGTTTGTGGCAGTTTCCGCAAAAACGTTAAATTTGCGGTGTCTTTGGAAACAAAGAGATCGACACTAGTCAGCGAGGGTTCGCCCACTAGTGCGATTACTGCTGGGTATAATAATTATGTTTGAAAATTTAACAAATAAATTTGAAGAAATTTTTTCTTCTTTAAAAAAAGCTCCTTCACTTGATGAAAATCAGGTTGATGAAGGCCTAAGAAGTATTAGGCAAGCGTTACTTGAAGCAGATGTTTCGTTAGATGTTGCTAAGGAATTTATTGATAAAGTTAAGCCAAAAGCTTTAGGACAAGAAATAATAAGATCAACATCACCTGGAGATATGGTGGTCAAAATTGTTTATGACGAATTAGTAAGTTTATTAGGTGAAAAAAATAATGATGTAAATCTTAATGCAGTTTCACCAGTGCCAATGATGTTAGTTGGATTACAAGGTTCTGGTAAAACAACAACAACTGCTAAACTTGCAAAGTATTTAGAGAGTACAAAAAAGAAAAAAGTCATGATGGTTAGCTTAGATATTTATAGGCCAGCTGCTCAAGAACAATTAAAATCTTTAGGAGAACAAAATAATATTTTAACACTTCCAATTATTGAAGGTCAACAACCAGCTGATATTTGTCAAAGAGCTATTAGTGCAGCAAATTTAAATGGTGCTGACATTTTATTGTTTGATACCGCAGGTAGGACACAGATTGATCTACAAATGATGAGTGAAATCAAACAAATTGAAAATACAATAAAACCTGCAGAAACATTTTTAGTTGCAGATTCTCTTACAGGACAAGTGGCTGCGTCTGTAGCAAAAGAATTTAATAACACTGTAAATCTCTCAGGAATAATTTTAACTAGAGCGGATGGTGATGCAAGAGGTGGAGCAGCTGTAAGTATGAAATTCGTTTCTCAAGTTCCAATTAAATTTTTAGGAGTAGGTGAAAAAATTGAAAATCTTGAAGTATTTCATCCAGATAGAATTGCAAATAGAATTTTGGGAATGGGAGATATTGTATCTCTTGTAGAAAAAGCAACACAAGATTTAGGTGAAGAAAATATTAAAAAGGCTGAAGAGAATTTAAAAAAGGGACAATTTTCAATGCAAGATTATTTAACTCAATTACGACAAATGAAAAAAATGGGTGGAATAGAAGGTGTGATGTCTTTTATGCCGGGTGTATCTAAGGTTAAGTCTCAAATGGATGCTGCAGGTATAGATGAAAGCGTTATTACAAAAAATGAAGCAATAATTTTGTCTATGACTAAAAAAGAGAGAGAGAACCCAAAAATAATAGACGGTTCTAGAAAAAAAAGAATTGCTAATGGTTCTGGAACTGATCCAGCCACTATCAATAAATTGCTAAAGCAATTTAAAATGATGTCTGAAATGATGAAAAAGATGTCTAAAGGAAATCTGAAAGGTATGTCTGACAAAGGAATACCACCAGAATTATTTAATCAACTAAAATAAAAAAAGGAGAGTAAATGTTAAAATTAAGGTTATCAAGAGGAGGAACAAAGAAAAGACCTGTATACAAAGTTGTTGTAGCAGATAGTCGTTTTGCAAGAGATGGAAGATTTATTGAAAAAGTAGGTTTTTTCAATCCTTTGCTTCCTAAAGAAAAAAAAGAAAGGATTGGACTTGAAGCTGAAAGAATTAAGTATTGGTTAGGCCAAGGCGCACAACCGACTACAAGAGTAGCAAGAATTTTAGGTGAAAATGAATTAATGCCTATGCCTGCCAATGGTAACAATCCTCAAAAAGCAGTTCCAAAGAAAGATAGAAAAAAAGAGGGATCTGAAGAAGCTCCTAAAGCAGAAGCAGCACCAGCAGCAGAAGCTAAAAAGGAAGAAGCTCCTAAAGCAGAAGCAGCACCAGCAGCAGAAGCTAAAAAGGAAGAAGCTCCTAAAGCAGAAGCAGCTCCAGCTAAAAAGGAGGAAGCTCCTAAAGCAGAAGCAGCTCCTAAAGCAGAAGCAGCTCCTAAAGCAGAAGCAGCACCAGCAGCAGAAGCTAAAAAGGAGGAAGCTCCTAAAGCAGAAGCAGCTCCTAAAGCAGAAGCAGCACCAGCAGCAGAAGCTAAAAAGGAGGAAGCTCCTAAAGCAGAAGCAGCTCCAGCTAAAAAGGAGGAAGCTCCTAAAGAGGAAAAAAAATAATATAAAGTTTGCCTATGTTTGAAGCTCAAATATTTACTCTTTATCCAGAAGTTTTTCCCGGACCTTTATCTAAAGGTCTTTATGGAAAGGCTTTGTCTAATAAATTGTGGGACTTAAGTGTAATAAATATAAGAGATGCAGCCACAGATAAACACAAAACTGTTGATGATACTCCTTACGGAGGAGGTACAGGAATGTTATTAAAAGCTGATGTTTTGGCAAATGCACTTGATCAAAAAGTTAAAAAGGGAGAAAGAGTTTTTTATCTTTCACCTAAAGGTAAAAAATTTGATCAAAAACTTGCTCAAGATATGTCTAAAGAAAAATCTATATCTTTAATATGTGGTCATTTTGAAGGAGTAGACGAAAGAGTTTTGGCCACTAGGAATATTGAAGAAATAAGTATAGGAGATTATGTTTTGTCTGGAGGTGAAACTGCTGCATTAGTGGTACTTGATAGTATTCTAAGACTTTTGCCTGGGGTTTTAGGAAATGACAAATCTTCACTTGATGAAACCTTTGAAAATGGTCTTTTAGAGTATCCTCAATATACAAAACCTCAAATATGGGAGGAAAAATCTGTGCCAGAAGTACTATTATCTGGAGATCATAGTAAAATTAAAGACTGGCGTTTATCTCAATCTGAGGCTATAACACGCGTCCGAAGACCAGATTTGTGGCATAAATATAAAAAAAACTAATTTGCTAAATATTAAGATGAAAACAATAGAAGAAATAAATCAACATAACGTTAAAAAAATTCTTTCAGAAAAAAAAATCCCTGATTTTTTCCCTGGAGATGTAGTTAAAGTTGGTGTCAGAATTACTGAAGGTAAAAAAGATAGAATTCAGTACTTCGAGGGTGTTTGTATAGCCAAGAAGAGTAGAGACCTAAATTCATCGTTTACTGTAAGAAAAATCTCTTTTGGAGAAGGTGTTGAAAGAACCTTTCCATTATATGGTACAGTAATTGATACAATTAAAGTAATTCGATCAGGAAAAGTAAGAAGAGCAAAACTTTATTATTTAAGAGACAGAACTGGTAAATCAGCAAGAATTGCAGAAAAAATTAGAAAAAAAATTGGAATTGATGTTGATGTAAAGCCTGAAATCGTGACTGAAGAAAATTTAGCCCCAGTTGTAGAAGTTAAAAAAGAAGAAGCTACTAAAGTGGAAACTAAGACAGATAAAAAACTTGAAAATATACCAGAAAAAAAATAATTTTTTTTTCAATGCTCAATACTCTTTATGATAAAATTTGGAATGATCACTTAGTAGATCAACAAGACGATGGTACTGCTTTACTATTTGTTGATAGACATTTGGTTCATGAAGTTACAAGTCCACAAGCTTTTGAAGGACTGAGAAATTCTAAACGTAAAGTCAGACATCCTAAATTAACGCTTGCAGTTGCAGACCATAATGTTCCTACAACTGATAGATCTCGAGGTATTTTAGATCAAGAGTCCAAAATTCAAGTTGATACTTTAGAGTCTAATTGTAAAGAATTTGGAGTTCAGTTATTTGGAATGAATGATAAAAGACAGGGTATTGTTCATATCATTGGACCCGAACAAGGTTTTACTCAACCAGGAACCGTTATTGTTTGTGGTGACAGTCACACAGCGACCCACGGAGCATTTGGTGCTTTAGCATTTGGAATTGGTACATCAGAGGTAGAGCATGTTTTAGCAACACAAACATTAGTTCAAAAAAAAGCAAAAAATTTTAGAATAAATGTAGAGGGCAAACTTCCTTTAGGAGTTACATCTAAAGATGTAATTCTTCAAATAATAGGAAAAATTGGAACAGCAGGTGGAACTGGCTGTGTAATAGAATATGCAGGTGATTTAATAAGATCATTAAGTGTTGAACAAAGAATGACTATTTGTAATATGACCATCGAGGGTGGTGCAAGAGCTGGATTAATAGCACCAGATGAAAAAATATTTAAATATTTAGAGAGTAAACCAATGTCACCAAAAGGAAAAGATTGGGATAATGCTTTAGAATATTGGAGAAGTTT
Source organism: Pelagibacterales bacterium SAG-MED39 (assembly GCA_014653625.1). Classification (GTDB taxonomy): domain Bacteria; phylum Pseudomonadota; class Alphaproteobacteria; order Pelagibacterales; family Pelagibacteraceae; genus Pelagibacter. The sequence continues at coordinate 125,241 of JACWEI010000001.1, read as the reverse complement.
AAAAACAGATGAAGGATCTAAATTTGATAAAGAAATAAATTTAAAAGCTAATGAGATACTACCTATGATAACTTGGGGGACATCACCTCAGGATGTGATTACAATTGATGAAAGGGTTCCAAATCCAGAAAATGAAAAAGATGAGGACAAAAAAAATTCGCTTGAGAGGTCCTTAAAATATATGGGTTTAAAACCGAGTATGGCTGCTAAAGATATTAAAATAGATAAAGTTTTTATTGGGAGTTGTACAAATGGTAGAATTGAAGATCTTAGAGAAGCTGCAAAAATTTTGAAGGATAAAAAAATAGCCTCTCATATTCATGCAATGGTTGTTCCAGGATCTGGACTGGTAAAAGAACAGGCAGAACAGGAAGGATTAGATAAAATATTTATTAATTCAGGTTTTGAATGGAGAGAGCCAGGTTGCTCAATGTGTTTAGCTATGAATGCAGATAAATTAAAACCAGAAGAAAGATGTGCATCAACATCCAATAGAAATTTTGAAGGTAGACAGGGCAGAGGTGGAAGAACACATTTAGTGAGTCCAGGAATGGCTGCGGCGGCAGCTATTTCAGGGAATCTTGATGATGTTAGAAAGTATCAAAATTAAAATGCAAAAATTTAACAAATTAAAAAGTATACCAGCGTACTTGCCAATAGTTAATATTGATACAGATATGATTATTCCTAAACAATTTTTAAAGACTATTAAAAGAACTGGTTTAGGTAAAAACTTATTCTTTGAAATGAGATATGATGATCAAGGTAATGAAGTTGGTGATTTTATTTTAAATCAGGATCCATTTAATAACTCAAAAATTTTGATTGCAGGAAAAAATTTTGGCTGTGGATCATCAAGAGAACACGCTCCATGGGCATTGTTAGATTTTGGAATTACTTGCGTATTAAGTTCAAGCTTTGCAGATATTTTTTATAGCAATTGTTTTAAGAATGGAATTTTACCAATTATTCTTGAAGATGAAAAAATTAAAGAGCTATCAGAATATGCGAATAGAAAAGAGGAAATTTCAATAGATCTTAATGAAGAAAAAATTTTTTATGGGAATAATGAGATTAAATTTAAAGTAGACTCCTTTAAAAGAAAATGCTTACTAGAAGGTTTAGACGATATAGCTTTATCTTTAAAAAAATCTGAAAAAATCGAAAATTTTGAAAAAGATTTAAAAAATAAGAGACCATGGATATTCAATGATTAAGGTTAAGAAAAGAAAAATATTATTATTACCAGGAGATGGAATTGGTCCAGAAGTTGTAGGTGAAGTAAGAAAGATAATTAATTGGTTTAACGATAAAAAATCTTTAGATTTCGAAATTGAAGAGGATCTTGCTGGAGGTTGTTCTTATGATAAGCACGGAACACCTATAACTGATGAAGTATTTTATAAAGCATTAGAAAGTGCAGTGGTGATGCTAGGTGCGGTAGGTGGTCCAAAGTGGGATAACTTAGAATTTTCAAAAAAACCCGAAAGAGCATTATTGAAACTCAGAAAAGAGTTAAAACTTTTTGCTAATTTGAGACCAGCAATATGTTTCAAACAATTAGTTGATGCGTCTACACTGAAACCTGAAATTGTTTCAGGTTTAGATATTATGATTGTAAGAGAATTAACTGGTGGAATTTATTTTGGTGAACCACGTGGAATAAAACCAATCGAAAATGGCGAAAGAAAAGGAATTAATACTCATGCCTACACAAGCAGTGAAATTATAAGAGTTGCTAGAATTGCTTTTGATTTAGCAAAAAAAAGATCAAATAAAGTTACATCATGTGAAAAATCTAATGTAATGGAAGCAGGGCAACTTTGGAGAGAAGAAGTACAAAATTTACATGAGAAAGAATATAAAGAGGTAGAATTAAGTCACATGCTTGCTGATAATTGTGCTATGCAGTTATTAAGAAATCCAAAACAATTTGATGTAATTGTAACAGACAATTTATTTGGGGATATGTTGTCAGATCAAGCGTCTATGTTAACTGGCTCTTTAGGCTTACTACCATCAGCATCTTTAGGAGCCAAAAATAAAGATGGCGAAATGAGAGCTATGTATGAACCTATTCATGGTTCAGCCCCTGACATTGCTGGCAAAGGAATTGCAAATCCAATCGCTACTATATTAAGTTTTGCTATGGCACTAAGATACTCTTTAGACCTAGATAAAGAGGCAGAGGCTTTAGAAAAAGCCGTACAAGACGTGCTAAATGATGGTCTAAGAACCAAAGATATTGTGTCTGATGGAATGAAAGAGGTTTCCACTTCTCAGATGGGTGATGCGATAATTTCAAAATTGCAATAATCTATTAATTATCTTAAACTATTTTTATGCCAAGCTATACTGCACCTGTAGAAGATATGATGTTTCTTTTTGAAAAATTAAGAGACAATAAAAATTATAATGAATTAGAAAAATATAAAGAAGTCAGTCCAGATTTAGTTAAAAACATTCTTGAAGAAGCTGCAAAAATAAATCAAAATTTGATTTTACCGTTAGCAAAAGTAGGTGATGAAAATCCTGCAGTTTTAGAAAATGGAGTAGTAAGAACTCCTCCAGGATATAAAGAGGCATATCAAAAATATATTGAAGATGGGTGGACTTCTTTATCATGCGATCCTAAATACGGTGGCCAAGGGATGCCAAAAACTGTTAGTGCATTTTTTGATGAAATGCTTTCTTCAGCTAGTTTATCGTTTAAACTTTATAGTGAACTGAGTATAGGAGCCTATAATTGTATTAATCATCATGCTTCAGATGAAATAAAAAATAAATATTTACCAAAGATAGTTGAGGGTAAATGGAGTGGTACAATGTGTTTAACAGAACCTGTTTGTGGAACAGATTTGGGACTTTTAAAAACAAAAGCAGAAAAACAAAGTGACGGTACTTATAAAATTAGTGGTCAAAAAATTTTTATTACTTCAGGCGATCAAGATCTAACTGAAAATATTATTCATTTAGTAATTGCTCGAGCTACTGACTCACCAGCAGGTACAAAAGGTATAAGTTTATTTTTAGTTCCTAAATTTAAAGTAAATGAAGATGGAACTGTTGGAACAAGAAATGGAATATCAACAGGATCTATTGAAAGTAAGATGGGCATAAAGGGTTCAGCGACATGTGTATTAAACTTTGATGAAGCTACTGGTTATATGATTGGCAAGAAAGACAAAGGTCTAAATGCAATGTTTACAATGATGAATCTTGAAAGAATAGTTGTTGGTATTCAAGGTTTGGGAATTTCAGAAATCGCCTATCAAAATTCACTTGCTTATGCCAAAGAAAGAAAACAAGGTAAAACTAATAATACTAAATCTGCCAATGGAGCTGATTTTATAATAGAACATGCTGATATTAGAAAGACACTATTAAACATGAAATCGATAATAGAGGGTGAAAGGGCCTTATGCTTTTGGTTATCTCAACAAACTGAAGTAAGTTTAAATCATCCTGATGAAAAAATTCGACAGGAAGCTTCTGATTTTGTCTCTTTAATGACTCCAGTTGTAAAATCATTATTCACAGATTTGGGTATGGAGATTACTAATGACGCAATGCAAATTCATGGAGGTTATGGTTATACTAAAGATCAAGGAATAGAACAATTATTCAGAGACAATAGAATAACACCAATATATGAGGGAACTAATTCGGTGCAAGCAGCTGATCTAGTTTTCAGAAAATTATCGAATAAAAATGGAAATATAATTGATAAATTTTTAAATTTAATAAAATCAGAAATTAATTTTGAGGACGAAAAAATTAAGCCATTTACCGAGAATTTTACTTATTATTTGGGTATTTTAACTAAGTTTAGTGAATGGATAAATGAAAAAATAAAAACTGACAAAAATGATGTAAGTGCTGCTGCAAATGATTATTTAAAAACACTTGGATTTGTTTCAGTTGCTTATGCCTGGATAAAGATCTTAGATGTAAGTTTCAAAGACTATAACGATAATAAAAGTTTCTATGATGATAAAATAAATACTGCAAAATTTTATTTCGATAAAGTCCTACCAAGAGTGGAACAACATTATAAATCTGCTATTTCTGGAAGTTCAAATATAATGGACTTCAAATTCAATTAGATGAGTCATTACGATACAAATTTAGATAAAAATAGAGCAAATTACGTACCATTAACCCCTTTGTCTTTTTTAGAAAGAGCGAAAGATATTTACCCACATTACGAAGCAATAGTTTATGAAGACCGAAAATATACTTGGAGAGAAGTTTATAAAAGATCTACTAAATTTGCTAGTGCGTTAGAAAAGATTGGTGTTAGCAAAGGGGATACTGTTTCTTTTTTAGCATTTAATACACCAGAAATTTTTGAGGCTCATTATTCTGTTCCTATGACAGGTGCTGTGCTGAATACAATTAATATTAGATTAGACGCTAATACCATATCATATATTTTGAAGCATAGTGATGCAAAAGTACTAGTAGTAGATAGACAACTTCATGTAGAGGTAAAAAAAGCATTAAGTAAATTAGATAAAAAAATTACAATAATTGATATTCAAGACAAGTTTGCAGATCAATCAAAATTAGAAAAAATCGGTGACCTAGAATATGAAAGTTTTCTAGAAACGGGTGATGATGACTTCCTTTGGAAAATGCCAGATGACGAGTGGCAAGCTATATCTTTAAGCTACACTTCAGGAACAACAGGGAATCCAAAAGGAGTTGTTTATCATCATAGAGGATCATATTTAATGTCTACTGGAAGTGCTGTAGCTTGGAATATGCCAACAAGATTAAATTTTTTAACAATTGTTCCGATGTTTCACTGTAATGGGTGGTGCTACCCTTGGACAGTTCCAATGTTAAATGGACGAACTATTTGTATGAGAAATATAGATGTAAAAAAAATTTTTGAATTGATCAATAAATATAATGTTACTCATTTTGGTGGTGCGCCTATAGTATTGAATATGATAACGGGTGCGCCTGAAAGTGATCGAGAAAAGTTAAAACATAAGGTTCATGTTCTTACAGCTGGAGCTCCACCACCAAGTATTATTTTCAAAAAAATGAAAGAACTTGGTTTTGAAGTAATGCATGTATATGGTCTAACAGAAACTTATGGTCATGTTACACAATGTGCATGGAATGATGAGTGGAATAATTTTGATGAAGACAAACAGAATGAAATAAAAGCCAGACAAGGTGTAAGATACCCTAACCTTGAAGGAGCAACCATTATGGATCCTGAAACCATGACAGAAGTACCAAAAGATGGAAAAACAATTGGAGAGATTATGCTTAGAGGAAATGTTGTCATGAAAGGTTATTTTAAGGATAAGGCAGCAACCGACAAAGCTATGGCAGGTGGTTGGTTTCATTCTGGAGACTTGGCAGTTATACATCCTGACGGATATGTAAAAATACAAGACAGATCAAAAGACATAATTATTTCTGGAGGAGAAAATATATCTTCTATAGAAATAGAAAATACTTTATCCAAACATCCTTCAGTATCAATTGCTGCTGTTGTTGCTAAACCTGATGAAAAATGGGGAGAAGTGCCCTGTGCATTTATTGAGATGGTTAAGGATAAACCTACAACTGAAAAAGAATTAATAAGCTTTTGTAAGGAAACTTTAGCTGGTTTTAAAGTTCCAAAACAAGTTGTTTTCTGTGAATTACCAAAAACTTCTACGGGCAAAATCCAAAAATTTGAGCTAAGAAAAAAATTCTAGGTAATTTAATTGATAATAAAAATTGAAAATAAAAGTGTTCATGCTTCTGATGCAGGACAAGGGCTTGATAGTTCGAAAGAGACACTAGTGTTTCTTCATGGAAGTGGTTTGTCTCATATTGTTTGGTCTTTAACTGAACAATTTTTTTCTAACAAAAAATTTAATGTTTTATCAATTGATTTACCTGGTCACGGTAATTCTGATGGTCCTTGTTTAGATAGTATTGAAAAAATTGCGGATTGGTTGGAAAAAGTATTTGCTCAATTAGAATTGAAGAACTTAATTCTTGTTGGGCACTCACAAGGTTGTTTAGAGGCGCTTGAATATTCTTTTAAATATAAGGAAAGAGTAAAGAAAATGGTTTTAATGGGGGGATCTTATCGAATGCCAGTAAATAAAGATTTAATAGACTTAGCCTCAAATGGAGATTTTGAAGCAGTAAAGTTAATGATGAAATGGTGCTATGAGGGATCAAAAAAGTTCATTGGTGGAAACCCAGTAGAAAAAATAATTCAATCACCAAGAGATATTAGTGAAATTTTAGCAGTTGATCTTGTTGCATGTAATAATTACGCTAATGGATCCGAGGCCTCAAAGGAGATTAGTTGTCCGGTAATGCTGGTTTTTGGAGAGCTAGATAAAATGGTTAATTTAGAGGTTGGAAAAAAATTTGCAAATTTAGTTAAAGACTCGAAGATGCACATAATTGAAGGATGTGGACACATGATTATGATTGAAAAAGCATTTGAAATGAGAGAAAAGGTCTTAGAATTTTTAAAAAAATGAAAAACTTTCCAATCGTTAAATCAAGAAGATTAAGAAGTACTCCCTATACTGATAGAATAGAGTCTCACGGGGTAAGTAGCTATACGGTTTATAACCACATGTTATTACCGGCATCTTTTAAATCTTTAGAGGCTGATTATGAACATTTGAAAAAATTTGTTCAAGTTTGGGATGTTGCAGCTGAGAGACAAGTTGAAATTTCAGGAAAAGACTCAGCAAAATTAGTTCAATTAATGACTTGTAGAGATTTATCCAAATCAAAAATTGGAAAATGTTATTATGCACCATTAATTGATAATGAGGGTTTATTAGTTAATGACCCAATAATAAATAAATTAGCCGAGGATAGATGGTGGTTATCTATTGCCGACTCAGATGTAATTTTTTTTGCTAAAGGGATTGCAGCAGGAAATAAATTTGAAGTTGAAATTAAAGAACCAAATGTAAATATTTTAGCGATACAAGGTCCTCTTTCGGATGATCTGATGGCAAAATTATTTGGAGAAGATATAAGACAATTGAAATTTTTTAATTTTAAATATTACAATTTCAAAGGTAAAAAATATTTTATTGCTAGATCAGGATGGTCAAAACAAAGTGGATTTGAAGTTTATGTGGAAGACATCTCAGCAGGTCAAGACCTATATGATTATTTATTTGAATATGGAACTGAATTCAACGTTAAAGCTGGATGTCCCAATTTGATAGAGAGAATTGAGTCTGCATTATTATCCTATGGAAATGATTTTGATAACAGAGATAATCCATTTGAGGCAAATTTTGATAAGTATATTAATTTAGATAGTGAAATTAACTTCTTAGGAAAAGAAAAATTAAGGGAAATTAGAGACAATGGTATTACTAGAAAATTAATGGGTGTCATGATTGATCATGATAAAATTGATATGTACTGTGAAAAGACACTTCTTGATGATGATAATAATGTAGTGGGATATGTTCGATCAGCAACATATTCTCCATCTTTTAAAAAAGTTATAGGAATCGCTATGATTAATAAACCTTATTGGGATAATAAAACCCAATTTAAGATAGATATAAATGAAAAAATATTTGTAGGAACAGTTTGCGATTTACCCTTCATTTAGTATAAAAATATAACGTTACCATGAATATAGCAATTGTAGGAGCAACAGGAAATGTTGGCAGGAAAATTTTAGAAGTTCTGGAAAGAAAAGAACTTTCTATTGATAATCTATATTTAATTGCATCATCAAAAAGTGCTGGATCAAAAATTAAATTTAGAGGTCAAGAACATGAGATTCTAGATTTAGATAATTTTGATTTCTCTAAAGCAAAAATTACTTTTTTTGCAGCAGGAGGAAATATCTCAGAAAAATTTGCCGAAAAAGCATCAAAAAATTCAATGATTATTGATAACTCAAGTTTTTTTAGAATGGATCCTGATGTGCCTTTAATAGTGCCACAAGTTAACTCTGAAGATTTAAATAAAATTAAAAAAAATATTATAGCCAATCCTAATTGTTCCACTGCACAGTTAGTTATAGCCCTTAAACCACTACATGACCTATTTAAGATTAAAAGAGTAGTTACTTCTACCTATCAATCAGTTTCAGGTGGGGGCAAAGCACCAATGGATGAATTAATAGAACAAACAAAATTAATTCTTAATAACAAAAAAGTAGAATCAAAAAACTTTACAAAACAAATTGCTTTTAATGTAATTCCACACATAGATGAATTTTCAGATGGTGGTTATACTAAGGAAGAGCTTAAAATGGCTAATGAGACAAAAAAAATTTTAGATAACAAGATAAATATTACATCAACATGTGTCAGAATTCCTGTATTAGTTTCCCACGCAGAGTCAGTAAATATAGAATTTGAAAAATCTTTTACTTTAGAGGAAATAAAGGAGGCCCTTGATAATTTTGAAGGCTGTAAAGTTGTAGATAATAGATTTGATGGAGGTTACACGACTCCTATTGAAGCAGAAGGTAAAAATGAAACATTTATTTCAAGAATTAGAGAAGATAAAACTATTAAAAATGGATTAAATTTATGGATTGTTTCTGATAATCTTCTAAGAGGAGCAGCTTTAAATGCTGTGGAGATTGCCGAAACTTTAATTAAAAATAATTTTTATGGAAAATAAAGAACCTTTATCACCACATATTCAAATTTATAGATGGCATATTTCATCCTTAGTATCTATCTCGCATAGAATAACTGGTATAATAAATATAATAGCTATTACAATTATATGTTTCTGGGCCTCATTACTTTTGCTCGGTGCAAATAATTATGAAGTAATAAATATTTTTTTAGTGTCTTTTTTTGGTAAATTTATCATTTTAGCTTTAACTTGGTCTTTTTTATTTCAGGTTTTAAGTGAAACAAGACATCTTATAATGGATCTAGGATATGGATTTGAATTACAAACAACTAGAGTAACTGGCTTAATGGTTATATTCGGATCAATAGTCTTAACTATTATTTTTTATCTATTAGGAAAAAATTTTATCTAAATGATTGCTGCAACCAAAAAATGGATTTTTTTAAAAATTAGCGGAGCCTTACTAATTCCATTAATGCTATGGTTTATTCTGAATTTGATCAGAATTTATGACCAAGGATATGATGAGGTTATAACTTTTTTTACAAACTCTTCATCTAAATTTTTATTTAGTCTCTTCATTATTGATGCATATTTTTTTTCAGCAATAAGCATAAGTGAGGTTTTTGAGGATTATATACATAATGATAAAATCAAAAGTGTCGCAAATAAGCTTTTATATGCTTCAGCAGTAGCAATTCCAATAATTACAATTATATTAATATCTAGATTATGAGTTCATATAAATTAATAGATCATGAATACGATGTAGTTGTCTTAGGGGCAGGTGGTTCTGGACTAAGAGCTGCAGTTGGTTTAAGTGAAGCTGGATTAAAAACCGCATGTATTTCAAAAGTATTTCCAACTAGAAGTCATACTTCAGCCGCTCAAGGTGGGATCTCAGCATCTCTTGGTAACATGGGAGAAGATGATTGGCGTTGGCACATGTACGATACTGTTAAAGGAGCTGACTGGCTAGGTGACCAAGATAGCATTGAATATTTATGTAAAGAGGCACCTAAAGCTGTAATTGAATTAGAAAAATATGGTGTTCCTTTTAGTAGAACAGAGGATGGAAAAATTTATCAAAGACCATTTGGTGGAATGACAAAAAATTATGGCAATGGTATTGTACAAAGAACATGTGCAGCTGCTGATAGAACAGGTCATGCAATTTTGCATACTTTATATGGACAAGCATTAAAACATAAAACAGAATTTTTTATAGAATATTTTGCCTTAGATTTACTGATGAAAGATGGAGAGTGTAAAGGGCTAATTGCATGGAATTTAAATGATGGAACAATTCATAGATTTAGAGCTCACTCAGTAATTATTGCTACAGGTGGCTATGGTAAAGTTTATTACTCAGCAACTTCTGCTCATACTTGTACTGGAGATGGTAATGCTATGGTTTTGAGAGCTGGTTTACCTTTGCAAGATATGGAATTTGTGCAGTTCCATCCTACAGGAATTTATGGACATGGTACATTGATAACAGAAGGTGCAAGAGGAGAAGGAGGGTATCTTACAAACTCTAAAGGAGAAAGATTTATGGAAAGATATGCACCTAAAACAAAAGATTTAGCTTCTAGAGATGTAGTAAGTAGATCAATGTCAATAGAGATTAATGAAGGTAGAGGCGTTGGTAAAGATCAAGACCATGTTCATTTAAATTTAAGTCACTTGGATAAAGAAATTATTGAAAGTAGATTACCTGGCATTACTGATGCAGCAAGGTTATTTGCAAATGTTGATATCACCAAGGAACCAATCCCCGTAGTACCTACAGTTCATTATAATATGGGAGGTATTCCTACAAATTATAAAGGTGAAGTATTAACTGTAAATGGTTCAGAAAAAACTGTTCCTGGTCTGATGGCAATAGGAGAAGCAGCTTGTGTTTCAGTTCATGGAGCCAATAGATTGGGCTCAAATTCTTTAATTGATCTTGTAGTTTTTGGAAGAGCTGCTGCAAAAAGAGCTGCAGAATTAATTACACCTGGAACTCCACATGAAGAAATTGGTGAGTCTGAAACAGAAAAATGTCTTGAAAGATTTGATAAAATTAGAAATGCAGATGGAAATACAGGAACAGCAGAACTAAGACTATCTATGCAAAAAACAATGCAATCCAAGTGTGCAGTTTTCAGAACTGAAAAAACTCTCAAAGAAGGCGTGGAAGATATAAGAAAAACCTATGATGGTTTAAATTCTATGTCTGTTAAAGATAAATCCTTAATATTTAATACTGATTTAGTTGAAAGTTTAGAATTTGATAATTTGATCAGGCAAGCAGTAGTAACTGTGGACTCTGCCTATCACAGAAAAGAAAGTCGAGGCGCACATGCAAGAGAAGATTTCCCAAAAAGGGATGACGAAAAATTTATGCAACACACTTTAGCCTGGTGCAATGGTAAAGAGACAAAAATAAGTTATAGAGAAGTGCATAAATCTACGCTAACTAATGAGGTACAGTATTTTCCACCCCAAGAAAGAGTTTATTGATGGCACAAATAAGTTTGCCTGAAAATTCAAAAATAAGAAAAGGTAAATATTTTAAAGACAAAACTGGCTCAAAAAATTTAAGAAAAGTAAATATTTATAGATGGGATCCTTCGACTGGAGATAATCCTAGATTGGATACATATGAAGTTGATATGGATAATTGTCCTTCAAAAATTTTAGATGTTTTAAATAAGATAAAAAATGAAATAGATCCGACAATAGCTTATAGAAGATCTTGTGCTCATGGGGTTTGTGGATCTTGCGCAATGAATATGGGTGGAAAAAATGGGCTGGCTTGTACTAAACCTCATTCTGAAATTGAAGGTGATATAGATGTTTATCCACTACCTCATTTAAAAGTAAAAAAAGATTTAATTGGTGATTTAGATGGTTTGTATAAACAATATAAATCTATTGAACCATGGTTAAAATCTAACTCTAAATCTAAAAAAACTGAAATCTTTCAATCTAAGGAAGATAGAAAAAAACTAGACGGTGCTTATGAATGTATTATGTGTGCGTGCTGTTCAACTTCATGCCCTAGCTATTGGTGGAATGGAGATAAATACCTAGGTCCAGCTGTACTATTACAGGCTTATAGATGGATTGTAGATAGTAGAGATGAAGAGAGACAGGCAAGATTAAAAAAAGTTGCAGATGAACTCAAACTTTATAGATGTCATACTATTCTAAATTGCACTAGTGCTTGTCCTAAAGGGCTTAATCCCGCTAAAGCTATAGCTGAAATAAAAAAGATGCTGGCTACAACTAGTCTTTAAATAAAACTTTTTTAAGATTATTTGCAGAATTAAGCATAATTGGTAAAATTTTTTTTAAATCATTTTTGTCTTTTCTACTTTTTGCAGTATGTGTGGATAAACAAAAACATAATTCTTTATTGGAATTAAATATTGGCACAGACACCCCAACCATTCCATCAAACCACTCTTCATCATCAAAAGCATACCCTTGATTTGTGATTCTTTTTATTTCTTTCTTAAACTGAGAAATGTCAGTTATGGTATTTTTGGCAGTCTTGGGTGTTTTTATATTTTTAAAAATTTGAATTACTTTGTCTTCTCTTATTGATGATAGGTATAATTTTCCAGATGCAGAAGCATGTAGAGGAAGATGGTCTCCAGCCTCTAAATTTAATTGCATAGGCCAATGAAATTCTATTCGATCAAAATAGACGAGTTTAGTTCCAATTGGTATGGACAAACTAACTGTTTCTTCAATATCATTAGTTAATTTTCTTAAATAAGACCGTCTCAATGTAAAATTCGGTTCATAAGGTAAACTTTTTAAGATTAAATTTCTTATTTTAGGACCAGGTAAATATTTTTTTGAGTTACCAGCTACTAAATACTTTTCTTCACACAATGTTTCAATATGTCTATAAATTGTAGCTAAAGGTATTTTTAATTTATGGGAAATCTTTTTGGCAGTAAAATTATTTGGATCAACTATTATTTCCTCTAATATATTTAGTATTCTTCTTGGAGATGTTCTGCTAATTGTGTTTGTCATTTCATCTCAATTTTTTAATAAAATTTAAGACAAAACTGGAATTGTGAATTCAGGACCAGCATTATCTTCGACCCAAGTCACTGTCGCAGTTTTAAGCTTAGTATAGAATCTTACTCCTTCAGGTCCATGCATCGAATGATCCCCAAACAAAGATCTCTTCCAACCACCAAAACTATGGTAAGCAACAGGTACAGGAATGGGAACATTGACACCTATCATTCCAATTTTTGCATTTTCAGTAAAATGTTTTGCAATATTTCCACTTTTAGTAAAAACAGCTGCACCATTTCCTAATTCATGATCATTCACTAATTTTAAAGCATCTTCGTAGGTTTCTGTAGTCATCATGCTTAACACTGGTCCAAAGATTTCCTCTTTGTAAATTTTCATATCTGGTTTTACATTTTCAAATATAGTTGGACCTACAAAATAACCATTCTCATAACCCTGAAGCTTCATATTTCTTCCATCAGAAAGTAATTTAGCACCCTCTTTTTCACCTGCATCTATGTATCCCAAGACTTTTTCATAGTGTGCTTTATTATTTAGTGGACCAAAATCACTTTTTTCATCTGTATATGGACCAACATTTAGTTTTGAAGTTTCCTCTAATAATTTTGTCTTTAAATTTTCAGCTGTCTTTTTTCCTACACAAACTGCAACAGAAATAGCCATACATCTTTCACCCGCAGATCCAAAAGCAGAGCCAATAATAGCATCTGTTGTTTTATTAACGTCAGCATCTGGCATTACAACCATATGATTTTTGGCTCCTCCAAGTGCTTGCACTCTTTTGTTATTTTTTGTACCTGTATGATAAACATATTCTGCAATAGGAGTTGAACCTACAAAACTAATTGCTTGAACATCTTTACTTTCTAGAAGGGTATCAACAGCTTCTTTATCACCATTCACTACATTTAAAACACCTGGTGGCATACCTGCTTCAATAGCTAATTCTCCAAGCCGTATTGGACAACTTGGGTCTTTCTCAGATGGTTTAAGAACAAATGTATTTCCACATGCAATAGCAACTGGATACATCCACATAGGTACCATTGCTGGAAAATTAAAAGGAGTAATACCAGCGCAAACACCCAAGGGCTGTCTCATTGAGTATGAGTCGACATTAGTTCCCACACTTGCAGAATGATCACCTTTTAGAGAGTCTGTTATACCTGTTGCATACTCTACTACCTCAATTCCTCTTTGAATTGAACCTTTTGCATCTGGAATAGTTTTTCCATGCTGTTCAGAAACCATAACAGCTAAGTCTTCCATATTTTTTATTAATAGGTCTTTATATTTTGCTAAAATTCTTGCTCTATTTATAGGAGTAGTCTTAGACCATTTTAAAAAAGCTTTTTTAGAATTTTCTATTGCCATTTCAACAGTAGTTTTACTTGCCAATTCAACCTCTGCTATTTGTTCTCCAATAGCTGGATTAAAGATTGGGCCCTTTCGAGATTTACTATCAGTATAAACTTTTCCATTTATAAAATGACTTACTTTTTTCATGGGTTCTCCTTTTCTTATTAATTAAAAGTTATACCAGCTTTTTTTTCATTGCAATATTAATTCCTTAAATGAGAAAAATATTATCAATTAATAATTTTCAGCTGTTGACTCCTAAAATTACATAAGCTTAGATTAAGCACATAATAAAAGGAGAGATTACTTGATTCAAAGAGATAATGTCCGTGTTTGTGTGCCTAGATACCTTCAAATTGGCAAGGGCAGTTTAAATAAACTTCCTGAAATCATAAAAATTTTAGGATCAATAAATTCCTTGTTAATTGTAACAGATAAGCAAATGGTGAAATTTGGTTATGTAAAGAAACTACAAGAAGTTTTAATGAAAGATGGAATAAAATCAGACGTTTTTGATGATACCGTTCCTGATCCAACTGATACTGTGGTTTTAAATGGAATAAATTATTTAGAGAAATGTAAAAATGATGCTGTAATAGGTTTTGGAGGGGGTAGTCCAATCGATACAGCTAAAGCTATCGCGGCAATGGCAAAGTATAGTAAAAATATTCAAGACTATAAGCCACCCTCAATGTTTGACAAAAAAGGCTTACCAATTATTGCCATACCAACAACAGCTGGAACTGGTTCTGAGGTGACTCATCATGCGGTCATTATAGACTCTAATAATAATGAAAAAATTTCATGTAGAGGTGAAGGGTTTGTCCCGATTTGTGCAATTATTGATTACGATTTAACTTTATCTAAACCTAGAAGACTGACTATTGATAGCGCAATCGATACCTTAACACACGGGATAGAAGCATATGTTAGTAAAAAAGCTACGTTATTTTCTGATAGAATGGCCTTAGATACAATAAGACTTGTTACACAAAACATATATTCCGTAGACAAAAATCCTAAAGATTTAAAAGCAAGAGAAGGATTGATGCTGGCAGCAACTTTAGGGGGGTTAGCGTTTTCAAATGCCTCGATATGTTTAGTTCATGGGATGAGTAGGCCACTAGGAAGTAATTTTAAAGTTCCTCATGGATTAAGTAATGCAATGTTGTTACCAACTATAACTGAGTTTTCAATCGACCATGCTAAAAATAGATATGCCGATTGTAGTCGAGCTGGTAAATTTGCATTACCAGAGGATGATGATGATTTAGCTTGTGACAAATTGGTTAAAGGTTTGTATAAAATTAATAAAGATTTTGAAGTTCCATCGATGAAAAACTTTGGAATTAATCAAAAAAATTTTGAGGAAGAGTTAGAAAATATGGCCACTGATGCAGAGATATCAGGAGCGCCAAACCTCAATCCAAGAGTGCCTTCCGTAAATGAAATGGTTGATCTTTACGGACAAGCATGGAGAGCGTTCTAAAATGAGTTGGGAATACTCTTTCAATTTAAAACAACTCAAAACTTACAAGAGAGAGGGGAAAATGAATAAACTAATAAAAACATCTGTTAGTCTTTTCGCTGTGTTTGCTTTAATGATAACTTTTTCATTACAGCAAGTTTCTGCAGCAGAAAAAATTAGATGGAAAGTGCAATCTACTTTTAATACTGGTTGGCCTGCATTAGGAGATCCTGTTGCACGTTTATCAGATACATTAGATAGAGCGACTGATGGTAGAATTAAATTAAAGGTTTATGAACCTGGAAAAATACTTCCACCATTAGAAATCTCACCTTCAATTAGTAAAGGTGACTTGCCTGCAGCTTACAACTACATGGCATATGACCAAGGAAGAATACCAGCCGCTGTATTATTTGCAGCTGTACCATTTGGTATGGAACCATGGGAATATGCAGCTTGGTGGTTTGAAGGTGAAGGTGCTAAGTTAGCTAATGAAATATACAACAAACAAAATATCCAAGTTTTGTTATGTAGTACTATTGGACCAGAAACAGCTGGTTGGTACAGAAATCCTATAACTAGCCTAGCAGATCTTAAAGGTTTAAAAATTCGTTTCTCAGGTTTAGGAGGAATGGTTTTAAATGAAATAGGAGCTTCAGCTACATTAATGGCTGGGGGGGAAATTTTTGCTGCTCTAGAAAAAGGAACTTTAGATGCAACGGAATATTCTATGCCCGCTATTGATGAAGTTTTAGGTTTTCATAAAATCACTAAGTTCAACCTATTTCCAGGTTGGCACCAAGTATCAACGTCAACTCACTTCATGATCAATTTAGATTTATGGAAAAAAATGGGTAAAGCTGATCAAGCTTTATTCGAGATGGCTTGTACAGCAGCAGCTATGAGAGCAATTACGACTGGTGAATTTTTACAAGGAAAACAAATTGCAAGTTTCCCTTCTAAAGGTGTTACAGCTGCTAGATTGCCTGATAGTGTATTGAGAGAACTTCAAAAGGTTAGCGCGAGAGTAATGGATGAACAATCTGCTAAAGATGCTGACTTTAAAAAAGTTTGGAATTCTCAACAAGCATTCATGAAAGAGTATGATGTTTGGCAAAAATGGGGATATTTACCTAGAAACTTTTAGTATTTAATACTAAAAAAGTTGATTATAATAATAAAAGCGGCCGGTTTTACCGGCTGCTTTTGTTTTTAAAGAAAGAATTTATGTCTAAAGATTTTATATCCGCTGAAAGTTCTCTTGATAAAAAGCTACAGCTTAGGCATACACCTATCACAAAAAAAATAGATAATTTTGTTTTACAAATAGGAGAAATTTTTAATTGGTTATGGGTAATATTAATTGCAGTTATCATTCTAAATGTGGTCTTGAGATATGTATTTAAAAATGGAATGATTGAATTGGAGGAACTTCAATGGCATCTTTATTGTATTGGTTGGTTAGTAGGTTTATCTTCAACATATATAGTAGACTCTCATGTAAGAGTTGATGTTTTAAGTGAAAGATTAAGTTATAGAAAAAAATTATGGTTTGAATTATTTGGTATTTTAATTTTGTTTTTACCATTCATAATCTTAGTCCTTTATTATGCTGTTCCTTTTTTTGAATTATCATGGACATCAAGTGAAAGATCTACTTCTGCAAATGGTTTGCCTGCAAGATGGTTTGTTAAAGGTTTCTTAGTAATTAGTTTTTTTCTATTATTAATTTCTGGTTTTTCAAGAATAACAAGAATAATAGAAACGCTTAGATTTGGATTAGAGGATAAAAAATGATTTCATTAGTTGCAGAATATTTTTTAGCGATTGCCCTATTTTTTAGTTTTATAACACTAATATTTTATGGATTTCCAGTAGCATGGACCATGGGTGGTTTAGGAGTTCTATTTATATTTATTTCAATGCTTTCTGATAACTTATTTGACACTTTTTATGGTGTCGATTTTGGATTTGCATCTATGGTTGTTTATAGACTTTATGGTGTCATGGCAAACTGGGTTTTGGTTGCACTGCCTATGTTTATTTTTATGGGAATAATGATGGATAAATCTGGTATTGCGGAAGATCTAATGACAGATCTGTCCAAGTTGTTTGGTAAAACAAGAGGTGGACTTGCGATCTCAATTGTATTTATTGGAGTTTTGCTTGCTGCTTCTACAGGAATTATTGGTGCAGCTGTAGTATTACTGACAATTCTTGGTGTACCTTTGATGTTAAAAAATAATTACAATCCAAATTTGGCTTGCGGAGTTGTTTGTGCGACTGGGACCTTAGGAATTTTAATACCTCCAAGCATAATGCTAGTCATCATGGGGGACCAAGTGAGAATATCAGTTGGTGATTTATTTATGGGCGCTGTATTTCCAGGGCTCTTACTTGGTTTGTTGTACACAATTTTTATTGTTGTTTATGCTTACATGAATCCAAAAGCTGCACCACTACCAAAAGATGCCGAACCAGTAGATTTAAAAATAGTTTTAAGAGTTTTAAAATCTATCATACCCCCTGCTTTATTAATCTTTGCTGTTTTAGGAAGTATATTTATGGGTATTGCTACCCCGACAGAAGCATCAGGAGTTGGGGCTTTGGGTGCATCTTTATTAGCAATACTTAGAGGACGACTATCATACTCAGATTTAAAAATTGTGATTAGAAAAACAACCCATACTACAGCTTATATTTTTGCACTTTTTGTCGGTGCAACAATGTTCGCATTAATTTTAAGGGGCTTAGGTGGTGACGAATTAATAGAAGGAGCTCTTAAGGCATTACCCTTTGGGACAAGTGGAGTTGTAATAGTTGTTTTGTTTGTTGCTTTTTTGTTGGGTTTCTTTTTGGATTGGATTGAAATTACATTAATAATTTTACCTTTTTTAGCACCTGTAATGATGGATCTGGGAGTTGATATGGTTTGGTTTATTGTAATGTTTGCAGTGGTTTTACAGACTTCATTTATAACACCACCCGTTGGCTTTGCTTTGTTTTATATGAAAGGTGTTGCTCCTCAAGGTATTACAATTACAAATATTTATAAAGGTATAATCCCATTTGTAGTTCTTCAAGTGATAGCAGTAGCAATAGTATTTAATTTTCCTGAAATAGTTACTTGGTTACCAAAAGTGGCTTACGGTCCCTAAAATTTATAATTTTCTATAATGAGAATGAAAAAACTAATATTAACTATTATAGGCATATTGTTTCTGACAAGTCTTGTAAAAGCTGACTTGAATACTTCTTTAAAAAAATACTTAGATGAAAAAGATTTAGAGGAGGGCTTTACCCAAATATATTTACTAAAAAGATGTAGCGCAGTTTATGCATATGCATCAGGTATAGTTCTTAAATCAGATGCAGTTTCATCAAAAAACTTTATAGAAATTTCAAATAATTTATTATTTAAAGCTGTTGAATTAAAAGTTATTGAAGAAGAAAAAAAGCTTGAAGAAGCTCAAGAGGAAGCAGAAAAAAATAGAAAAGAGTTATTTAGTAATTACCTAGCTGATGGGAAAAAAAATTGGGAAAAAAACAAATCTCATTTTAAAGGGTCCTATATAGCTGAAGATATGGTGATATGTTCTAAGCTTACAGAAGATAATTAAAATAAAATCTCAAATTTTTATTGAATAATCGTAAGTTATCAATAAAAGATAAGTTTATTCATGAAAAAAAAAATTTCTTTAATTGGAGCCGGACAAATAGGTGGAACGCTTGCACATTTAATTGGAACAAAAGAATTAGTAGATGAAGTAGTCTTATTTGATGTGGCTAGTGGAATAGCTAAAGGAAAAGCTTTAGATATAGCACAATCCTCATCAGTTGATGGTTTTAATGTAAAATTTTCTGGAACTGATGATTATAAAGACATAAAAGACTCAGATGTAATCATTATTACAGCCGGAGTTCCAAGAAAACCAGGCATGAGCAGAGATGATCTATTAGGTATAAATTTAAAAATTATCAAACAAGTAGCTATTGGAATAAAAGAGAATGCTCCAAACGCATTTATTATATGTATTACAAATCCATTAGATGTCATGGTCATGGCTCTACAAAAATTCTCAGGACTTCCTGCAAATAAAATTGTTGGTATGGCAGGAATTTTGGATAGTTCAAGATTTAAATTATTTCTATCATTAGAACTAAATGTTCCTGTAAAAGAAATAGACTCAATGGTAATGGGGGGACATGGAGACACAATGGTCCCCATGCCAAGATTTACAAAAATTTCTGGTAAACCTTTGTTAGAACTAGTTAAAGAGGGAAAAATTTCTCAAGCAAGATTAGAAGAAATAAATCAAAGAACAAGAGACGGTGGTGCTGAGATTGTTAAATATCTTGAAAAAGGTTCTGCATTTTATGCCCCAGCAGCATCAGGTGTTCAAATGGCAGAAGCATATCTAAAAGATGAAAAAAAATTATTACCGTGTGCTGTCCAATTAAATGGAGAATATGGTGTAAAAAATGTTTATGCTGGAGTGCCAGTAATTGTGGGTAAAGATGGTGTTGAAAAAATAGAACTAATTGATTTAGATGAAAAGGAAAAAAAAGAATTTATGCACTCTATAGATGCTGTAAAAGCACTTTGGGAAGCAGCATCTAAGATAGATCCTGATCTTTCAAAATAATAATGAATATACACGAACACCAAGCTAAACAAATACTCAAAAAATATGGAGCAGCTGTTCCAAATGGAGTTTATGCATTAACTGTTGATGAGCTAGTAGAAAAGGCAAAATCTTTGAAAACTAAAAAATATGTTTTAAAAGCACAAATACATGCTGGTGGTAGAGGTAAAGCGGGTGGAGTAAAAATTTTGGATACCATAGAAGAATTAGACGCTGCAGCAAAAGAATTGTTAGGCAAAACACTTGTTACACATCAAACAGGTCCAGAAGGTAGAGAGGTTAAAAGATTATACGTAGAGGAGTCATCAGATATAGATAAAGAATTTTATTTATCATGTTTGGTAGATCGAGCTAGTTCAAAAATTGCATTTATATCTAGTGATCAAGGTGGAATGGATATTGAAGAAGTAGCAAAGAGCTCTCCAGAAAAAATTGTAACAACAAAAGTTGAAATGGATAAAAAGATATCAGATAAAGACTGTCAAGAAATAGTAAGAATTTTTAATTTAAATGATAATTCTAAAATGCAAGCGGTATCTCTAATAAAATCAATTTACGAAATGTTTATAAGTACGGATGCTAATATGATTGAAGTAAATCCCTTAATTTTGACTAAAGAAAAAAAAATAGTTTGTTTAGATGCTAAAGTTAATTTTGACTCAAATGCTTTATTTAGACATCCAGAAATTTTAGAATTAAGAGACTTAAATGAAGAAGAAGAAAAAGAAATTGAGGCTAGTAAACATGATCTTGCATATATTAAGCTAGATGGAAGTATTGGTTGTATGGTTAATGGAGCAGGTCTAGCAATGGCCACCATGGATATAATCAAGCTTTATGGAAAAGAGCCAGCTAATTTTTTAGATGTAGGTGGGGGAGCCTCAAAAGAAAAAGTTTCTGCAGCTCTTAAGATAATTCTTTCAGATAGGAATGTTAAAGGTATTTTGATCAATATTTTTGGTGGTATTATGAGGTGTGATGTTCTTGCCCAAGGAGTTGTAGATGCTGCAAAAGAAATAAATATAAGCGTTCCATTAGTTGTAAGATTAGCTGGAACAAATTTTAAAGAAGGAAAAGAAATCTTAGATAATTCAGAATTGAAATTAATTTCTGCAGAAAATTTAGATGACGCTGCAAAAAAGATTGTTGAAGCAATAAAATAATATGTCTGTATTAGTAAATAAGAATACCAAAGTTATATGCCAAGGATTTACAGGTAAACATGGTGAATTTCATTCTAGACAAGCAATAGAGTATGGAACTAATTTAGTAGGCGGTGTAACACCTAAGAAGGGTGGTCAAAAACATCTTGATAGACCCGTTTTTAACACTGTTGCTGAGGCTAAAGCAGAAGTGGGTGCAGATGCAACAATGATTTATGTACCTGCAAAATTTGCTGCAGCCGCAATTATAGAGGCAATAGACGCCTCAGTTGAACTCATAGTTTGTATAACTGAAGGAATTCCTATTCAAGATATGCTTAAGGTAAGACAAAAATTAAGTAGTTCAAAAAGTAGATTAATTGGACCTAATTGCCCAGGCATAATAACCCCTGATGAGTGCAAAATTGGAATTATGCCAGGAAATATTCATAAAAGAGGATCAGTAGGAATAGTATCTAGATCAGGGACTTTAACATATGAAGCAGTTGCTCAAACCACTGAAAATGGTTTAGGACAATCAACATGCATAGGCATTGGAGGAGATCCAATAAATGGAACAAATTTTATTGATTGTTTAGATTTATTTTTGAATGATAAGGAAACACAATCAATCTTAATGATAGGTGAAATTGGTGGTACAGCAGAGGAAGAAGCAGCAGAGTTTATAAAAAATCATAGAATTAAAAAACCAATAGTCGGATTTATAGCTGGAATAACTGCTCCTCCAGGAAGAAGAATGGGACATGCTGGAGCTATTATTTCTGGAGGAAAAGGTGGAGCAGAAGAAAAGATAAAAAAAATGGAGGAATCTGGAATTACTGTTGCAAAATCTCCATCAATAATTGGAAAAACTTTATTTAATAAACTGTCTAATTGAAATTTTTTTTTCTAGGTTTATATTAAACTAAAATAATGTCTTCATCTAAAAATATAGAATTCTCTAAAACAGGATTTTTAAGTAAGTCTAATAGTGCTTTTATAGAGGAAATGTACGTTAAATTCATAAATAATGATCCATCTTTACCATCAAGCTGGAAAAATTATTTTGACGAAATTGGAGACGAATTAGATGTAATTGTTAATGAAATCAATGGTCCATCTTGGAGTCCGTCTAAAAAAATTTCAGTAAATAAAACACAAAAACAAACTAATGAAAATGGCCAGATGAATGAGTCAGATATAATTAAATCAAATGCAAATTCTATTAAAGCAGTCGCAATGATTAGGTCTTATAGACAAAGAGGACATTTGATAGCTAAACTAGATCCTTTAGCAATGTTAAAGGCAGACTATTTAGATGAACTTCATCCAGAGTCTTATGGATTTAAAAAAGAAGATTATCAGAAAAAAATTTTTTTAGATGGAGTGATTAATAGACAGCATTCAAATATTTCAGAAATTTTAACTTTTTTAAGAGAAAAATATTGTGGTTCCTTAGGCTTTGAATATATGCATATTTCAAATCCAACTGAAAGAAAATGGTTTAGAGATAGAGTTGAAAAGACTGACGATTTTAAATTTACTCAAAATGGTAAGGAAGCAATTCTAAAAAAATTAATACAGGCAGAGGGTTTTGAAAAATTTTTACATACTAAATATGTTGGTACTAAAAGATTCGGTCTTGATGGTGGAGAAAGTTTAATACCTGCTCTAGAACAAATAATTAAAATAGGAGGTCAGTCAAAAGTTAAAGAAGTCAAGATTGGAATGTCACATAGAGGACGACTTAATGTTTTAGCCAATGTTTTACAAAAATCCTATAAAAGAATTTTTAATGAATTCACTGGTGAAATTAGTTCATCAGCTGAAGATGGAGCTGGTGATGTAAAATATCATTTAGGAGCTTCGTCAAATAGAGAATTCGATGGCAACTCAGTTCATGTAAGTTTAACTGATAATCCATCTCACCTAGAGGCAGTGAACCCTGTTGTACTTGGTCAAACAAGAGCTAAGCAATATTTTCATCAAGACAAAGAAAGAAAAAAAGTTATTCCAATATTAATTCATGGTGATGCTGCTTTTGCTGGACAAGGGGTTGTGGCCGAGTGTTTTGCAATGTCAGGTCTCCCTGGACATAATACAGGAGGCACTATTCATATTATAGTTAACAACCAGATAGGTTTTACTACAAGCCCAAGGTTTGCTAGATCTTCCCCATATCCTTCTGATATTTCCAAAATGGTTGAAGCACCAATCATACATGTAAATGGTGATGATCCAGAAGCAGTTGTTTATGGAGCAAGAATAGCTACAGACTTTAGATTAAAATTTAATAGGGATGTTGTAATTGATTTAATTTGCTATAGAAGATTTGGTCATAATGAAGGTGATGAGCCATCTTTTACCCAGCCTCTAATGTATAATAAAATTCGATCTCATCCCTCACCTGTAAAAGTTTATAGTGATAAATTAGTAAATGAAAATTCAATTTCAAATGATTATTTAAAAAGATCAATCAAAGAATTTAAAAATTTGCTTGATGATCAATTTAAAAATGCAAAAAATTATAAGCCTAAGATTGAATGGTTTGAAGGTACATGGTCTAGATATAGACCTGAAAAAGGCAAAGATAAAAGAGGTGTCACAGGATCAGATGTAAAAAAATTAATAGAAATTTCTGAAAGAATTAATACTGTGCCAGAAAATTTAAATGTGCACAAAACTATTTCAAAAATTTTAGAAAATAGAAGATTATCGGTATCTACAAAAAAAGGGATTGATTGGTCTACAGCAGAGTCATTAGCTTTTGGCTCTTTGTTAGAAGAGGGATATCCAGTAAGATTAGTTGGACAGGATTCTGGAAGAGGTACGTTTAGCCAAAGACACTCAGTATTAAGAAATCAGCTAGATAATTCTAGATATATACCCTTAAACAATATATCAAAAAAACAAAAAAATTTTGAAATAGTAGATAGTTTTTTATCTGAGTTAGCTGTTTTAGGATTTGAGTATGGTTATAGTTTAGTAGAGCCCAACACACTTACTTTGTGGGAAGCTCAATTTGGAGATTTTGCTAATGGCGCTCAGGTAGTGATTGATCAGTTTATTGCTTCAGGTGAAAGAAAATGGTCAAGAGCATCAGGATTAGTTATGTTATTACCACATGGATATGAAGGTCAGGGTCCAGAACATTCTTCAGCAAGATTAGAAAGATTTTTACAATTATGCTCAAACGATAACATGCAGGTGATGAACTGCACTACCCCTGCCAACTACTTTCATGCGCTAAGAAGGCAAATGCATAGAGATTTTAGAAAACCACTAATAATAATGACACCCAAATCTTTGCTGAGGCATAAACAATGTGTTTCTAATTTAGAAGATTTTAACAAAGAAAATTCATTTCATAGAATATTATGGGATCATGCCATAGATCCTAAAGTTAAGGGATTTATTAAATTAAAAAAAACAAAAAAGATTAGAAAAGTCATTTTGTGCTCTGGAAAAGTCTATTTCGACTTAATTGAAGCTCGAGAAAAATTAAAAATTAACGATGTAATTATTTATAGAATTGAACAGCTTTATCCTTTTCCAGCAAAAACCCTTGCTAAAGAATTAAAACCTTATGCTAAAAATGCAGAATTTTACTGGTGTCAAGAGGAACCAAAAAATATGGGTGCTTGGTTTTCAGTCAGAGACTATATCCAATGGACATTAGATAATATTAAGGCTAATAATAATATAATTTCTTACATTGGAAGAAGTTCTGATGCATCGCCTGCTACCGGGTACGCAAAAAGACATATATCTCAACAACAAGAAATTATAAAAAAGGTTTTTGAATAATAAAAATGAATGAAAAAATTTTAGTTCCGGTTCTTGGCGAAAGTATTTCAGAAGCAACAGTTTCAAAATGGTTAAAAAATGAGGGAGATGCAGTAGAAGCAGATGAGCCCATTGTAGAGCTTGAGACAGATAAAGTTAATTTAGAAGTTCCTTCCCCTATATCAGGGGTGTTATCCCAAATAAATTCAAAAGATGGTTCAGTAGTTGAAGTTGGAGCACTTTTAGGTTCGGTATCCGGCAATGGGGATAGTTCAATTGAAGAGCTAAAAATTAAAAAAATTGAACCAACAATTAAAGAAAATAATGTAGTAAATTTAGAAACACAAAAAGCAAAAGAAGAACCTGTTATATTTGATCAAAAAGATGAAGAAGAGATAAAAGAAAATCCTCTCATTTTAACAAATGAAGTAAAAGAAGAAGAAAAAAATAAAGATAGAAAAATCGATCAAACTTTATCTCCAGCAGTAAGAAAAATTGTTACTGAAAATAAAATAGATATGAAGTCAGTCAAAGGCTCTGGAAAAGATGGAAGAATTTTAAAGGGTGACCTGATCAATTTAATGGGTGTAAATCCACCCCCCTCAGAAAGAAAAATTAAATATGGTCAAGAAGAAAGAATTAAAATGACCAGGTTAAGACAAACAATAGCTAAAAGATTAAAACAAGCCCAAGAAAATGCAGCTTTGTTAACCACCTTTAATGAAGTCGATATGACAAATGTTATGCAGATGAGAAAAGATAATCAAGAGGATTTTCAAAATCGGTATGGAATTAAACTTGGTTTTATGTCATTTTTTGTTAAGGCGTGCATTGTAGCATTAAAAAATTTTCCATCAGTAAATGCTGAAATTGAAGGTGATGAAATCATATATAAGAATTATTATAATATCAGCTTCGCAGTAGGAACAGAAAAGGGGCTTGTAGTTCCTGTTTTAAAAAATTCAGATGAACTATCATTTTCAGATATAGAAAAAAATATTAAAGAAATTTCAGAAAAAGCTAGAGAAGGTAAACTTACGATTGAAGATTTACAAGGTGGAACTTTTACGATAAGCAATGGTGGCGTTTATGGTTCCATGTTATCAACTCCAATATTAAATTTACCTCAATCAGGGGTTTTAGGTATGCATAATATTGTTGATAGACCAACAGTAGTAGATGGTGAGATTAAGATTAGGCCGATTATGTATTTGGCGTTGTCGTATGATCATAGAATTATTGATGGCAAAGAGTCGGTATCATTTTTAAAAATGATAAAAGAAAATTTAGAAGACCCTAGAAGGTTATTTTTAGATATTTAAATGGAAGATAAATTTCAAGCAGTAGTTATTGGTGGTGGCCCCGGTGGTTACGTTTGTGCAATAAGATTAGCACAATTAGGTCTTAAAACAGCATGTATAGAATCTAGAGGTTCCTTAGGTGGAACTTGTCTAAATGTCGGGTGCATCCCTTCCAAAAGTTTACTCAATCTATCAGAGGAATTTCATAAAGTTAAACATTTGTCCAATAAAGGAATCGAGATTGGGGAAATAAAACTTAATTTACCAAAAATGATGAAGAACAAAGACAAGGCGGTTACTGTTTTAACTAAAGGAGTAGAGTTTCTATTAAAAAAAAATAAAGTGAGTTACTTCAAGGGTATTGGAAGCTTTAAATCAAAAAATGAAATTTCTATCAAAGATGAAAAAAAAAAAGAGACTTTGATACAAGCTGATAAAATAATTATTGCGACAGGTTCAGTGCCAGTATCACTTCCTGGTATTGAATTTGATGAAAAAGTTATTGTTTCCTCTACAGGTGCATTGGAATTTGAGAAAGTGCCAAAAAAAATGATTGTTGTAGGAGGGGGTTATATTGGATTGGAAATGGGATCAGTTTGGTCAAGACTTGGTGCAGAAGTTCATGTGGTTGAATTTTTAGATCATATAACACCTGGCATGGATAAAGAAATATCTAATGAATTTATGAAAATTTTAAAAAAACAAGGAATTAATTTTCATATGAAGCATAAAGTTGAAGGAATTAAAAAGAATAAATCTGGAGCCATTATCTCTACAAAAGATGAAAATGGAAAGAAAAAAGATTTTGAATGTGATGTAGTTTTAATTTCTGTCGGTAGAAAACCAAATACGAGTGGACTAAACTTAGAAAAGATTGGAATAGAATTGGATGAGAAAAAAAGAGTAAAAACAAACAAAAGTTTTCAAACTAATCTAGATAATATCTTTGCGATAGGAGATGTAATAACTGGGCCAATGCTAGCACATAAAGCAGAGGATGAAGGAATTGCAGTTGCAGAAAATATTGCTGGTCAGTCTGGACATGTTAATTACGATACTATTCCAGGGGTAGTTTATACAACCCCAGAAGTTGCATCTATTGGAAAGACTGAAGAACAATTAAAAGAAAAAAATATCAAATATAAAATAGGTAAGTTTTCATTTATGGCAAACTCTAGAGCAAAGGCTATAGATGATACAGAAGGTTTTGTAAAAATTTTAGCTGACGCAAAAACGGATAAAGTTTTAGGAGCTCACTTAATAGGACCACATGCAGGTGAATTAATAGCTGAAATAGGTGTCGCTATGGAATTTGGTGCTAGTTCTGAGGATATTGCAAGAACATGTCATGCCCACCCCACATTCTCTGAAGCAGTAAAAGAAGCTGCGCTATCAGTTGATAAAAGAGCAATACACTCTTAATAACTTATAATTTGAAATAAAGATTAAATATTAAGGATTTACTGGTTTTCTATTAGCTAGAGTTTCTCCAGCTTTATAAGTAATCCCTGAATTTAAAACAGTATATGTATTATCCGAAAAATTATATTTACAATTTCCACCATTACATGATGATGCAATATTCCCTGTTTTTTCATTAGCTGCTTCAGTCATGACCCATCTCCATTTACTTCCAGGCCTACCTGGATAAATTCTATTCCCATTAGAATCGGTGGTGTACCAGTTAGGCATACTGCCATCGAAACAACTTGCATGACATGCATGAGCTCCTCGGCCAGATATCATATTACCATTTTCATCAACTATTATACCAGCACCTGGCCCATCATGGGGTGGCTTGTAAGTATAGATAGTTTGTTTAGGTGCTGTTGCTGTAGCGGTCATATTTGTGTTTTG
Organism: Pelagibacterales bacterium SAG-MED39; assembly: GCA_014653625.1. Taxonomy (GTDB): domain Bacteria; phylum Pseudomonadota; class Alphaproteobacteria; order Pelagibacterales; family Pelagibacteraceae; genus Pelagibacter. The sequence continues at coordinate 97,028 of JACWEI010000001.1, read as the reverse complement.
AGAAGCGCACTTATATGATTCTTCTTTTGACATCATTGAAGTTGTTTCTGCGGACCATTTTGATTCAACAACCTTTGTATATTTTAAATCTTTCTTTTGAGAAACATATTGAACTTGATACGAACCTGAAACACTTGATGCTGATATTACAACTTCACCTTTGTTACAAATATTTTGACCAACAACATCTTTATTTCCGTCATAAGGATTTTTAAGATTAGAAGATTTAAAATAATCAGAAATACCTGCAACACTTGGCTCAGAATTTGAGCTACAGCTATGATTGCTAAACGCCTGGGCAGATGGGTTAATTCTACAATTTGCAAGTTCATTATTCATTGTTTTTACAATTTGATTAAAATTTGATAATGAAGCCTTATCTTGACTAGTAGAAATATAACCGTTGTATGTTACAACTCCAACTGCAGATAAAATACCGATTAAGGCCACAACAACCAAAAGTTCTATTAATGCAAATCCTTTTTTCATTTTAATAACTTAATAAAATATACCAAAATTTATGATTTATAGTAATGTAAGTAAATGAAAAAAAAACTTATAATCTCACTATCTTTAAGTTGGTTACTAATTGTTGGTTATTTAACCTGGTATAATGGACTTAAATCATCTGGAAGATATAAAGGTTTTAATTGGGAAGAGTGGTTGTGGTTTGGCTTAATTCCACTTTTGGCTATTTATTTCTTTTATTTTATTTGGAAACCAGAGGCTTTTAAAAACGTTATTAAAGATATAAAGTCATTATTTAATTAATATGGAAATTGCAATTTTTACACCTAATTTAGAAATAGTTTACCAAGATGGTATAATGCTATTAAACTATATAATTGAGCAAGTTTTACAGATCACAGCTCAAATAAAAATCTAATTTGATTTCAAATAATTTTTTTCTAATTTTTGTTATTGGTGCTGTAATAGGCAGTTTTTTGAATGTATGCATTTATCGATTACCAAAAAATCTTGATATTGTTTATACAAGATCTTTCTGTCCAAAATGTAAAAAAAAGATTAATTGGTTTGATAATATCCCCTTAGTTTCATTTATAATTTTGAAATTTAAGTGTCGATGTGGAAAAAAAACTATCCCACTACAGTATTTTATAGTGGAGCTAATTTCGGCATTATTTTTATGTTTTGTTTTTGCTACAGTATTTAATTATTTAGACATCATAATCATAAGTTTAATTTTTTATATTTTTGTTGTTATTTTTTTTATTGATATAAAACATTTTATCATTCCAGATAGTTTAAACTTTTCTCTAGTATCTTTAGGTATTATAAAGAACTTCTTTCCCGAAACATCTTTAAATTTAAATCAAGATATGTTTCAATCTTTGTTTGGTGGAGCTTTAGGATACTTTGTTATTTGGTTGATAATAGTTTTATATAAAAAAATTAAAAAAGTTGAAGCGATGGGTTTTGGGGATGCTAAACTTTTAGCTGGGATTGGGTTTTTGTTAGGTTTTCAATCAATTTTTATAACGCTATTTATTGCAGCAATTCTAGGTTTGATTTTTTCAATACCTAATTTAATGACTGGAAAAAGTTCTCTTAAAACAGCTATACCTTTTGGACCTTTTTTAATTTTAGCTTCAATTATTTATTTTTTATATTTATAATTGAAAAAAATTTACCTAATCAATTTCTCTCCAATACTGAGTTTGAACTGCACCTCCAGTACTATCTCCTCCAGTGTTTCCAGTTATCAAATTACCACTTGAGGTGAAACCATCACCAATATTCTCCTTTGCTTTACCTGCTATACCTACATATAATTTATCACCTTGCACTACAACTTTAGACAATACTCCAGAGCCAAGATGGACACTCAACTCTAGATCTCCACAGAGGGTATCATATGCTTCTAAAATTGCCTTTCCTGTTGAACAAGCACTTGCAGCAGATGGTTCGTAGATTGGAAAAAAAACTCGATCTTTGTGTACCGTTGGTTCTGCAGTAATTTTTTGCCTATTTGGTAAATCTTTATACCAGCCAAGCTTGTCTGCAGCTGGGCATCCTGATTTAGTACACTTAGAAATATTTCCAGTAGGTGAAACATTTACAAAATTTGGAAAATCTTTATCTTTTATTCCAAAAACCCTATTTTGAATTGAAGCAGAGTCCTCACGCAACTTTTGTGTATTCCCAGTTCCAAAGTATAACCATAAATTATTATCATTATTTATTGTTGCCGATGATTTGGTAAAAATATATCTACCATTAGCCGAAGTTGTTTCAGCTTCAAATAAAGTTGTTGTGCTTATATTTTCTTTAATTGTTTTATAACTTGAGCTACTAGAATTGAAATCTATTGAATAATTTTCAGTTAAATTTATTTTTGTTACTTTTCCCTCAAGATCGTTTGCATATATCAATGCTCCATTGTAATTTGCCTTGCCAGTACCATCTGCTGTTATTACAGTTAAATCTGCAGGAATGCCGTTGACAACATCGTTAGATAGCCTTGTAAAAGTATAATTACCAGAACTAGGATCATCTCCAGTAGGAATATTTGGCCAAGCCTCTTCAAATTCAACTTTGTCTACACAATCTAAATCTCCAACTGCTTTATAATTGATAGTATGTGCAACTGAAGGAGTAAACTCTGATACTATATAATCAACTGAAGAGGGATTAAAACAAATATCATTTCCTTGATAATCAAATATTCTATTTTTATTTCCATCATCATCCTCTGATAAAAGATTACTAGTTTTAGATACTACACCACTCTCCTTTTGACTCTCTACTCTCTTATCTTCTATGTCAATGACTTTTAATAATTTACCCTCATTTTCTAAGTCGACAACAAATACAGCTGAACCTATGTCAGGATCCACAGAACCATTATAACCTCCTCCAAACACCGCCACCCACTTATCTGTTGGATTAACTTGACCATCATTAGTACTATCAACTTTTATTCTAATAATTCTTGGAGTGGACCATGTCTCACCTAATTTACGATAATCTAATTCAGGATCAATCTTGCCATTTGAATAATTAAGATTATTTATATTACCATCAGAGTCCCAGTGAGTTATGTCTTTACTTATTGAGTCGTTTTTAATCGAAAAAATTTGTTTTGGATTCTCTAAATTTGTTATATCTAAAGCAAAAAATCCATTTCCTCCAGCACCAAACCCGTTTATTAAAATGGTTCTCCATCTAGGATTTGATATATTGTCATTCGGCGTGTCATCAAAGAAAATATCTCTCACTACAGGAGAGCTGTCTATGCCATAAATTGGATTAGTTGCATTTGCTTTCGATGAGGGAATTCCTGATAAATTCTCCATTATTGCAGGAGGAATAAATCCCCAAAGCTCTTCACCATTTTTATTATCATCTGTTTTAAAAACGTGTAAAATTCCATTATTTGCTCCAGTAATTATAACTTCTTCTCTATGTTGACAACTCACTCCACAATCCAATGAAGATTTAAAACTTTCATAATTATTCTTGATCCTGTAATTCGCATCTGTTTTATCAAAATTTGAAATGGTTGTAGTTTTTGTTGAAGCATCTGGAGGGCCAACAACTATTATGTTAGAATGATAAATGTCGGCAAGTTTATGAATACTTGAAGTTCTATTATCATTATCTTGATTATAAGTATCTTCACCTCTTATAAAGTTTATTAGATTATCTATTTGAGTATCTGTCGGAGAACTTTCTGGATATATTAGAGCTCTTATCTCATCTCTATTTGTCGTTGTAAAATTGTTTAGACCAGTAGTTGATATTCCAGCTGTCCAAATTCGTCTAGAGTCTTCTGTCCTTGTATTAAGTGTCTCTGATGCATCCCATACTTCATCACCGAGTTTACCATCATCATCTAGTTTGTATTTTTTAACACTTCCTTCCCACTGTTTACTACTTTCGTATACGAATGTTGCTTGGTAAATATAATCATCTGTTTGAGTATCCGCCGTAATTGCAGGAGTGGTAAAAGTTAATCTTCCAGAGGTAGCCTGTTTAATTGCATCACGTAAAGCACTTAAAAGAGCATCTTCATTTTCTGCAAATAATGGTTGATCGGTACCTCCTGCATTAGCCGTACTAAAATAATTTTGACGAGCATCTCCTTCTACTGCAAAACCAATCATAAACGTTTTTATCGATTTTCCTTTATCACGATTTCTCAAACTATTTAGTTTAGCTACTACAGCATCATTACTGCCCCACTCACCATCACTAATAAAGATTATAAAATTTAAAGCACATTCTTCACCATAATTTGGGACTTTTCCAAAACGGGTCTGACCAGTGTAATATTCCTCAGCTTTTCTAAGTGCATAATGTGCCCTAGTTCCACCGTCATAATATATTCTGTTTACTCGATTAAAGATTTGTGCAGCACCTCTGGTGCTTATAGGAACAAGAACTCTAGTTCGTCTTGTGTTGTTAGATCCCCATTCCATCAAACCAAAATTTGCTCCAGATATAAGATTTGTATCTTTTACAATTTTTTTTATAACATTTTTTGCAGCGGTCATACGTCTCTTAAATCTCCCACCACCTATGACAAACTGTTGAGACCCTGAACTATTATACTTTACGACCCTATTTTTAAAATAATCAGCAACATAAATATTATCACTACCATCTAAGCTAAGACCATATGGATAACTGTAGCCAGATGCAATTTGACTCTGAAAATCTAAACCAGAATTAAATTTTCTTAGTCTGTGTGAGTCCACTCCAAAGATATTTCCATTACTGTCGTAATCTGCATCCCAAGCTTGTCGGCTTCTGCTCGTGGTATTTAATAAAGTTAAACTATTTCCAGAGATACTAAACTCTGTAAATCTATTGGCGAAGTAACCATTTGCAATAATTAATCTATTTCCTGCATTGTTCATGGATAATCCAAATGCCCACCTAACAAAGCTTCGATTAAAGCTTTGAGATCCAGTTTGGGCTAAATCACTTCTTCTCAATGACTCTATCCTAGTGCCCATACCACTTACAAAAATATAATCGTTATTAACAGCTATACCTTGTATGGGATTCTGTTGAGTGTTTCCTTGTCTTATACAACCACCATTTAGATCAAGCACAACTACTCTACGATTACCATAGTCAGCAATATAAATTTGATCATTATGTATTGCGAACTGCCTCGCGTATCTAGTTTGTGAACAACCTGTTCCAAATCCTCCAAATATTCTTAGATAATTACCTTCACTATCAAATACTTTTATTTTACCGAATACGTACTCTAAAACATAAATATTACCTGAGCTGTCTATTTGAACATCTACTGGAAGGACTAAGCCATATTTAGACGGTAAAGGCATACTCATACTCCCGGAGTTATCTAACATAATTAGTATATTAGCCGGAATATCAGAGGTACCAGTCCCTGGAGGTGGGTTTTTTGCAAACAGTTTTGTGTTAAATAAAAAACAACTAATTATAAAAATTATAACTGCGACTCTTCCCATTCAGCAACCTTCCCTCGATAATCATAAAGTTTTTTTAAGTATAATTTATTACTAATCTCCAGCACTTCTGCTGGCCCCATATCAGTATTCGCATGAATATATAAAATTAAATTGTTTCCTACTTCCCAAGTATGACTTCCAAACCAGTCTTTTCTATCTTTCCCTGCTGGTAAATTAAAACTACCGTATTTACTCATCGCAAAATCCATAAGAGCAGTATCGTTCATATAAGCCCTCATTAAAGATATTAATACAAGCTGATTATCAACGAAAAGATACTCTATCATTGTATCTTCGATTTTTTTATTATTAGGACAAACATATGTAGTTGGGATAACTATTTTTTCCCCATTAAACTCGTCATTAAAAGGTAATGAAACTTCATATTCTAAAAGCTTATCACTTTTATCTCCAAAATTTACAAAGGTAAGGTCACAAGCAATTGACATGTTGGAACTAATAAAAAATATAAAGATTATTTGAATTATTTTTTTCATTTAATTAGTAAGTGTAACAGTTGATTGTAAAGCTGTGATGACATTACTATCAGAATTACAAGAGTTTTTATTTGCATCACATCCGCACGAATAAACATTATAATATGTTGCTGTTGATGTACCAGTATTTTTATAGTTAGTTCCTTGAGATATATCACCGCCGGTAGCACCAGAAACGGTTGAAATTCTAGCATTCTGAGTGTTTCCGCTAGCATCTGGTGTATAGGTAATAAAATATTCGTAACTATAATCAGATAATTTGCTTTCACCAGCAATTAACTCGCTTAAATCTTTTTTTTCAACATAATCTTTTACAGCTTTTGGATTAGTTAATTCATTAAATAAAGAAGTTTTACAAAAACTCAATTGGTTACTTGGATCACTTCCAATTGTTAATGCTGATTGAGTGCTGAGCCATTTTTTAGCTTCAGTAATACCAGTTTCAGCTGCATAAAAACTTTGTTGTTTAATATTAAGGTTTCCATTTTGCTTATGATCACTAGCTGCTATTATCATCAAAGATGCACCCATTAAAGACATAGCAACTAGCATAAGCAATGCTAAAGCTATAGCAAATCCTTTTTCATTTGATCTTTTTTTATAATTTAACAACATTTCTTAAATAAACACTTATGTAAAAAGTTTCTCTTAAATATTTATCACTTTTAGTAAACTGCCCAGCCGTACCTCCATTTAACATTTCAAACATAATTGGATTTTTTAACAATTCACTTGGTGATCGCACAGTAATATAAACCTCGGCCGTATGAACCTTATATTGATTTTCGGTTGATGAAATATTAACATTATTTAATCTGTTTCCATCTTTATCGTTAAAAAAAACTTGAAAATCAGTTGCGTTTTTTATGATAGTTACTGGAGTACAATTTATTTGTAAATCATATCTTTCACAGTTTCTTTTCATTGGACTATATACTGGATTTTCAATTATTTCTCTAACTAAAGAGGTTTCTCCAGAATTATTGGTTTTTAAATAATAACTAATTTCTATTCTATCTTGTGCTGAAGTGCTATACCAAACCCTAAGTTTATCACCTTTAGTCCCATTATATGCATCTATTTTTTCAATCCATCTATCCCAAGTTGGTGTATAATTTATATTTTTATATCCTGCGTTTCTAAGATCTTTTGCAATTATTTTAACAGACGATCTTCCCGCCTGGCTCATCTTAGCTTTATCCATAATCTTCTGATAGCTACTATTAAAATAAATATATGAATATGAAATTGCTGCTATTGAAATAGCACCAATAACCATCGCCACTAGAGTTTCAACGAGTGAAAAGGCCTTTAATTTTTTCATTTCACCACCACTCCAATAAATTTCTCTTTTTTTCCTTTGTTTGACTTAAATTTAAATTTAACAGAGGTTCCATCAGATCCAGATGTTATCGTGGCTTCTTTAGTGTCTAGTTGATCACACGGTAATTTTTTAAATTGATTGTTTATCTTCAATTGATTTTCTTGCATAAAATGTTTTGCCCATTTAGTTTTTGCTTTTTCGGAAAGTGATCCTGAAGAGCTATAGTTTTTAGCGCATTGTTGAGTAAAATTATAATTTGAAGCATTATTTGAGTCTCCCATGATGTCTTCTATAGCTGTTTCTGATAAAAAATTAATTTTATTTGCATCTACAGACTTATCAATTGAAGTTGTTGCATAGCTCATCATCTGATTTACTCCGATAAAACCTATTCCTATGATAACCAAGCAAACTAATGACTCTATTAGGCTAACACCTTTTATTATCTTTTTGCGTGAATTATTTCGTTTAATTGAACTCATTTAAGGATCTACAGGCTGCATTTGCTGGACACCATTTATCATTTTTAGAGTTATAACGATACATTGTTAATTCGACAGAGGAATTCCATGTTACCATATATCTATTTTCAATTTTATTCGTATCATTACATCTTGTGGAGCCATTGGTAGAAGAGTTGCTTACTAAACAAAAAATTACTCTACTTAATGACCTTCTCTCACCAGTATTTGGATTTGTCTGATTCAAAACTCCCCTCTTTCCATCCTGTGAAATACACATATGTATGTTTGGCCAATGACGGATTGAGGTATTCTGATACGTACCCAAAAATTGATATCTCATATTTCGTGGATCGTAATCACAAGTACCGTGGTTGTTTCCTGATACAAAAGTATCTCCTCTGTAATTATAAGCATAATCCTCTTTTGACATATAATATTTTTTCATTGTAGCGTATTGAAAGTTAGGAGTACTAAAATGAATCATAGCCATTGAGTACTGTCCGCTTGTAACTTTACCTTTCAATTCATTTATTTCAGTAATAAATAATTGAGCCTCTTTTTTTGCTTCTCTATCCGCTAACCAATTATTAACCTTAGGGTATCCAAAAACTGATATGATTGCGATAATTGCAATAACAACTAATAATTCTAAAATAGAGAAGGCCTTATGATTTTGCATCGATGCTACTTACTTTTCCTGATTGAACTAAATTTTCTATTGATTTATCCATAGATATCATACCATCACGGGTTCCAGTTTGCATTACACTTGGTATTTGATGAATTTTCTTTTCACGAATTAAATTTTTTACTGGAGAATTACAAACCATTATTTCAAAGGCACCGACTCTTCCTTTACCATCCGTTGTTTTAAATAATTTTTGAGTTACTACCATTTGTAATGAGTCAGCGAGTTGTGCTTGGATTTGAGCTTGTTGTTCTGACGGGAATACATCAATTATTCTATTAATTGTATTTGGTGCACCACTGGTGTGTAATGTCCCAAAAACTAAATGTCCTGTCTCTGCTGCGGTCAATGCCATGCTAATAGTTTCAATATCCCTAAGTTCTCCTACTAAAATTACATCCGGATCCTCTCTTAATGCACTTTTTAGTGCTGTTGAAAAACTTTCTGTTTGTTTTCCAACTTCTCTATGAGAAATAATACTTTTTTTATCTGTATGGATAAATTCTACTGGATCTTCAATTGTAATTATGTTTGCCTGTCTAGTCTCATTAATTTGGTTTATTATTGAAGCTAACGTTGTAGATTTACCTGAACCAGTTGGTCCTGTCACCAATACAAGTCCTTTGTGCATGTCTACAATACTATACATAACTGGAGGTAGGTTAAGAGCATCCATGTTTAGTATTTTTGTTTCTACCTTTCTAAGAACTACAGCAGAACCTTTAAGAGTTTTGTAAAAATTTGCTCTAAATCTCATGTTTTCTAGCATAAACCCGCTATCTAGCTCATTTTTTGTATTAAATAACTCGACATCTGATTTTGAGCAGTATTTATTCAATAATTCGTCAATATCCTCATTTTTTATCATTTCCTCCTCTAAAATAGTTATTTCACCTAATAATCGGTAGGAAAATGGACAATTTGCTCTTAAATGAAAATCTGAAACCTTTGGGTTTTCTTTAACAATACTAACAATTTTATCGATCATAAAAATACCCTAATTATCTACATTTTTAATAAATTATCTCTATAAAAAAAATAATTTTGTGTTAGAATTTAAATAAAAAAAAACTCTAACACAAATTTTATACTATATAAAAAAATTTTAATCAAGAATTAAAAAGTGTTGATTTAATTGACTTTTTTTCCATTTATTTATTTTTACATAAATAAAAAAATTATTAAATATTCTAACACAAATAAATTGAGTGTAACACAAAATAAAATTCTCTTAAAAATTGTATTATTTAATTATTTTTTGGTCTAACACAAGGAATATTTGGCTTAGATACTGAAAAAATGATATATAATATTTTATAACACAAATTAATTGACAAATTTGTGTTAGAATTGTATTGTAACACTAAAAAAAAACTGATTCGTTTATGACAGATATTATTTCAACTAAAGATGGAAGATTGCATATCTATGTTAGACAAGATAAATACAAGGGTAAGTTGAAATCTGAGAATTGGGTGGGTAGAACTTTCCACAATGGTAAACAAAAAGTCATATCTTCAGGCACAACAGAGCTTGAAGAAGCAAAAATAATATTGGAAAAGTGGTATGACGACCTTATTTCGGGAAAATTAGAAGAAAATTTGGATAATAAAGATAACACTACTATCAATCCATTAGAAAACGATTCCTCAAATCATGAGCTAGAGGGAAACGAAAAAGAAAAAAATGAAAAAATAATAAAAGAAGAAAAAGAAGCATCAGCCCCTATTGTTGCAGAAGAAAAAAAGAAAAAACTTTTTAATCTCGATCTATCATCTTTAAAAAACTTATCATCTCTGAAAGATAAATTTTCTTTTAAAAGAAAAGAAACTAATAAAGAAGGTAAAGAAAAGAAAAAAAATCTTTCAAATTTAAAAAAATTATTTTCAGAAAAAATAAGCAAAGCAAATGTTGCAGGTGAGGAAATAGCGGGAATTGATATAAGCGAGGAGTCTATTAAGATAGCTCAATTAAGTAAAACAGACTCAAATTGGATATTAGAAAAAATTTCTTTAAGACTTCTTGATAAAAATAAAACAGCAGATGGAATAATTAATTCAAAAGATTATGTGTCGGAGGAATTAAAACTTGCCATAGAGAATTCAAAAATTGTAACAACAAACGTAGCAATTTCTATTCCAGTAACAAGTGCAATAATTAGAGTTGTAACTAGTCCGTTAATGTCAGATGAAGAACTTCAAAAGGCTATTGAAACTGATTCACTTTGGGAAAATTTAGTTCAGTTAACAGATGATTTAAACGAGTATTCAATATTTCATCAGGTTATTAGTAGAAACAACAAAACCAATACAATGGAAATACTTTTTGTAGCCTCTAAACTTAGTGATGTAAATTCATATTCCTCTATAATTAAAAAGGCTGGATTGAATCCAGTAATAATGGACGTGAAATGTTTCACTCTAAAAAACGCTTTTGACAATGCTTTAAAAATTGAAAATAAAGCTAACAATGCTTTGCTAGAAATTGGATCTGAGGATAACTACTTAATTATAGTACATGATAATATTCCAATTATTACCGATATTTTTTTGAGACCAAATGAAAAAGAACTTTTTACACAACACGCAGAAAATATGCAAAATGAGGACTTAGACAATGTAGTAAGACGTTATTGTATGCAAATAAAACAAGCTTTAAGTGATTATGAAAGTAAATATACATCAAAAATAAATAATATTAAAATTGTAAGTAGCTTAAATAATATTGAGGAATTAATTCCTCTATTTAGAAAAAACTTATTAAATACTGGTCTCCAAGTCTTTGATCCTTTAAATGAAATTAAAGTACCTGAATATAATAAAGAAAAAACCGACATAAAAAATAAATCCATATATACATCTGTTTTAGGGTTAGCTTACAGAAAGTTGGATGTATTTGGTTATTATAAATTTGTTACTGCTGTAAAAAATATTAACCTTTTACCAAATAGAGAAGCATTAAAAAGACAAACTAAGATGAAGTTTCTTTCTGGCTTCGCAATGAAAGGTTTAGTTGGTGGTATTGCAGCTTTATACATATTTTTAATTGGGTTTTCTTTCTTTCAAATAAGCTCAAACAAAAATAAACTTGTAAATGAAATTAATATTCAGCAAGAATTTGATCTTATTAGTATTGAGCAGCAAAAATTAACTAAAATATCCGGAGACATGGATAAAGCTCTAAAACTTGGATCAATGATAGCTTCAAATCAAACTATTTCATACCGAGCTCTAGCTCAGATTACAAGAAGTGTTCCTCAAAGAGTTCAATTCACGAATTTAAATTATAATGGATCAAATGAAATCATTATAACAGGTTTAGCTTTTTCCGATCAAGATATTATAAATTTTATATCAAATTTGAATGGAAAAGATCTTATTGATCAAGCATCCTTAAAAGCAATGAATGTACCTACAGGTCAAAATGATTTACAGTCAGCCAATAATAAGAAAGGATTTACAATTCTTTGTAAACTGAAAACATGAATTTAAATGAACTTAAAAATATAGATCTTAAAAATATTGATGTTAAAGATTTATTAGAGAAACTAAAAAATAGTGAGCTAATAAAAGATAAAAAATTTCTCACAAAATTTGGAATTTATTTTGGATCAATAATGCTTTTTCTAATTGTATATTATGCATTTATTAATCCTAAAGTTGAAGCCCAAAAACAAAGAATAAATGTAATGTTACAAAATGAAAAACAAACTGAGGCACTTAAACAAGAGATTATATTATTAAAAGCAAAAATTAAAAAAATTAAACCGGAATATGATAAAAAAAGTAAACTTTTTCATAGTCAAAAAGAAGTTGAAGGTCTTTATCAAAATATAAGTAATTTTGCATCAATCAACAATCTGAATATTATAAATCTTAATAAAGAAAATCCTTTACCTGTATCTCAAGGTAAAGATAAAAATAAAGCTGCTTATTTTAAAATTCCAGTTTCTTATGAGATATCTGGAAATTATCTAGGATATCTAAAATTTAGAAGAGCACTTGCTAGATCTAATAAAGTTATAAATTTTGATAAAGAAGAAATAAAAGTTGTCGAAGGTGGTGGAATTAATTCAATCGGAACACTTTCAATAGTAGGATTACCAGATGAATATAAATAAAAAAATTATTATTTTTCTATTAACATCTTTATTTTTTTTCAGCCAAGTTTTGGCTGAAGACAAGGAGGAATTGATTGAAGAAGAGCTTCCCGCAGTAAATCCTTTTCTAGGAGGTACGGGATCAAGTAGCTTATCTGGTGATGGTTTAGGTTTAGATGGATCTACTTCATCAGAAAATTCGATATCTTTAAAAAATTTAAAATTAAGTGGAATTATAATAGGAACAAGTAAAAAGTTTGCAATCTTTAGTTTACCAGATGGTAGAACAGTTAAATATAAAGAGGATACGATCATTTCTAATGACCTAATGATTTTAGATATATTCCTTGATGGTATTTATATTAAGATGAATGAAACAGAATACTCTCTAGATTTAAATAATAACCTAGTAAAGGCTGATGGATGAAATTAAATTTTTTTAATATAGTATTACTTTTACTTTTTTCTTTACTAGTAACAAACTGCTCATCTACCAATAAAAAGTCTGTTCATGGAGATAAACCACTAATTGATCCAGCTCAAATTGTTGTTGATGGCACAGAAGAGATGCAGAAGAAGGTGATATTTGGTCCAAAACCATATGAAACAGAATTTGATCCAACAGCCAACAAAAGAAAAACCATTACAACAGAACAAGTAAGAAACTATGTGTCTATTTCAAATGAATATGAAATGTTAAAACAAAATATAAATATAAATTTAAATGGTGTAGATTTTAGAGATGCCATGGACTCTCTTGCTGAAATTGGAGGTATTAATATCATTGTAGGTGAAGAAGTTAGTGGAACACTTACTGCAAAACTTGAAAATGTAGGTTGGGATGTGGCTTTTCAAACTTTGCTTGATATGAAAACATTAGGTGCTGATATTGATGTAGCGAGAGGCATTATTCGAGTTCACACACCTGAAAAGTTGACAGCTCAAGAAACTCTTAAGTCTACAAGAGCTGAAGTTCTAAAAAAGAAAATTCAATTAGAAGATACTGTTGAACCTATTTTAGCTGATATTTTTCGATTATATTATATTAGCCCATCTGAAGCTAAGGCTACCTTAGAAAATTTGTTTAAATCTCAAGGACCTGAGGGAACAAGTACTTTAAGCACTATCCAAATAACAGAAGAAAATATGACTAGATCTATTATTGTAAGAGGTAGAAAACCAGATTTAGATGTAATTGATGCGGTGCTGAAAGAAATTGATGTTAAAACACAACAAGTTTTAATTGAGGCATTTATTGTTACAGCAACTTCAGATTTCCAAAAAGCTTTAGGGTCAAGAGTTGGAGCCATGACTAAAAAAGGTACCAGCGGTGAGAAAGGTTCAGAAATAATATCTGGTACTATTGGTGGAACTGCTACAGTTGGAAGTGGAATTTCATTAGGTGCAGCCGCAGGTACTGTTACAAACAATTCGATCACAGGAGCTACAAGTGGAATTGGAATAATTAAAACTTTTGGAACAGCGGCTCTTAAACTTGAATTAGAGGCATTACAATCACTTGGTAAAACTAAAATTATTTCTAGCCCTAGTGTTTTTACTTTAAATAATCAGGAAGCAAAGATTACCCAAGGAACACAAATTGCCTACACAGTTACATCCGATGGAACAACATCAACAGAATTTAAAGATGCCGCGTTATCTTTAACAGCTACCCCAAGTATTATTGGAGATGGGAATGTGTTACTGGATATATTAGTTAATAATGATACCCCAGTTGAGGTGGCAGGATCTGATGAACCAGGCATCACAAAAAGAGAAATAGATACTAAATTGCTAGTGAGTGATGGTGATATAGTTGTTATAGGTGGTATTAAAATAAACACTGATACAAGTTCAAATACTTCAACACCAGGTTTAGGGAATGTTCCAGTTTTAGGAAATTTGTTTAAAGGAAAAAATAATCAAAATAAATTAGAGGAAATGCTCATTTTTTTAGCACCTCGAGTTATAAATTAATATGATAAGGCTAGATTATACAAGTGAAAAAAGCATTATAAACATGCTTAGAGATCATAATGCTTTAAGTGCACAACAGATAAAACAGATTGAAACCTTAAGTCAAGAGTCAGGAAAATCTCAAGTAGAAACAGCTTTTGAATTAAATATTACTAATGATACAAAAGTTGCTCAGCTTTTGTCGGATAGTTTTTCAATTCCATTAGTAAATCTAAACGAGATTAAATTAAATAATGATATTAAAAAATATACTGAGATTAGATTTTTAAAAGAAAATTATATAATACCTTTTGAAGTTGACACAAAATCTATTAAAGTTGCTATTGCCGATGCTTCAAAATTTAGTTTGATTAAAAATATTCAAAGTTTAACTAATTTACAGCCAGAACTTTATGCAGCCTCAATTAATCAAATTTCAGGTTTTATAACAAGATTAGAACAAGGTGCACCAGTAAAATCTAAAAACCAAAAAATAGAACAAGTTAAAAAGAAACAAGCTAATGTACCTTTAGAAGTTGAGTCAGATGTTATAGCTTTTGTTGATAAAATACTTAATAAAGCAATTAAACTGGAATCAAGTGATATCCATATCGAGCCTTTTAAAGATACTGCACATGTGAGATTTAGAGTTGATGGAGTATTAAGGGTAATGGATGAGTTTACTGAATTCTTAAATAAGGATCCATTAAATTATAACTCTGTAGTAACCAGAATAAAAATAATAAGTAAATTAGATATTGCGGAGAGAAGAATTCCACAAGATGGTGGTTCTAATTTCAAGTATGGTGACAAGGAAATGGATCTTCGTATATCAATAATGCCAACTAAAAATAATGAGAGAATTGTAATGCGTTTATTAAATAAAGAAGCTGGAGACGTGTCTCTTACTCAACTTGGATTTGCAGACCAAGATTTAAAAACTTTAGAGGAGGCTATAAATTCACCCCAAGGCATGGTGCTAGTTACTGGTCCAACAGGAAGTGGTAAAACAACAACTCTTTACAGTATTTTAAAAACAATTAATAAACCATCAATGAATATTTTGACCGCCGAAGATCCTGTTGAATATGAATTAGAGGGAGTTGGACAAGTTCAAGTTAGAGAGGATATAGGTTACACTTTCGAAACAGCTTTAAGATCTTTTTTAAGGCAAGACCCAGAAGTAATACTAGTTGGAGAGATAAGAGATAAGGCAACAGTTGATATTGCTTTAAAAGCTGCATTAACTGGACACTTAGTTTTTAGCACACTTCACACAAATGATGCACCAAGCACAATTACAAGACTTCAAAACATGGGTACACCTGATTATTTGATTTCTGCCGCTTGCACTTTAGTTATGGCTCAAAGATTAGCTAGAAAGACATGTCAAGAATGTAGAGTACCTGATGAAAGAATTAATCCTAAAACTCTTACTTCAATTGGTTTTACTGCTGAAGAGGCTTCAAGAGTAAGACCAGTAATTGGAAAAGGTTGCAGTGCTTGTGCTAGTGGAGATTCAGGGGTTGGAAATGGTTATAAAGGCAGAATGGGAATTTATGAAATTTTAAAAGTTTCAAAAAATATTAAAGACGCAATTCTAAGACAGGCTACTACACTTGAATTAAAACAGGTAGCAAAACAAGATAATTTTCGAACCATGCAAGATATGGGAAGGGAATTAATTCATACTGGTGATTTATCTTTTAGTGAGTATCAAAGGGTTTTAAGTTTAGATTAATATGCTTAATTTTGAATACAAGGGTATCTCCCAGGGAAAATATGTTGAGGGAGAAATTGAGGCTCTTAATAATTCTGAGGCAGCATATAAGCTAAAAGAACAAAAAGTTATTATCACCAAACTTAAAGAAGCTAAAAAGAAAAAAGTTGAAAAAGAGAAAAAAAAATCTGCAGGGTTTAGTTTTAGTAAAGGTGTTAAAGCTAAAGAAATATTAATTTTTTGCAAACAATTTTCTACAATGTTGAGATCAGGCCTGCCTGTTTTAAATGCACTAAATTTACTTATTGATCAGACCACTTCCCCTAATATGAAAAAAATCATTGAGCAAATTAAAAAAGATTTAGAGGCTGGTAATGCTTTATCAAAATGTTTTGAAAACCATCCAAAAACTTTTGATACGGTGACTGTTAACTTAATTAAGGCGGGTGAGGCGAGTGGAAAATTAGATACTTTTTTAGAGAGAATAGTTATGTCTCTTGAGAAAAGAGAAAAGATAAAATCTCAAATTAAGAGTGCTTTATTTTACCCTAGTGTTTTATTAACTGTAGCTGTCAGTGTAACTATATTTATGTTAATCAAAGTTGTTCCAATTTTCACGGAGATGTATGAAGGAATGGGTGTTGAGATACCAGGAGCTACTGCAGCCATTATGAGTGCAAGTGCTTTCTTAAGTGGCACAGGTGGTTTAATGAGCTTAGTTTTAACAATTGTCGCAATTGTTTCTTTTAGATTTGCTTTACAAAAAAGTTATAAATTCAGAAAAGCTTGGCATGCTTTTACTTTTAAAATTCCTGTATTTGGAGATTTAATAAGAAAATCTTTATTAGCTAGAATTTCTTTAGTAATGGGAAACCTTAACCAGGCAGGTGTTGACATACTTGAGAGTTTAGACATTGCAAAATCTGTAAGCACAAATACTATAGTAACTGAAGCTTTAGATAATATTAAAAAAGGAGTTTTCTCTGGAGAAACTCTAACAGCTTTATTTTCTAAAGAAAAAATATTTCCCCCAACTTTTAGTCAATTAATTTCAGTTGGAGAACAAACAGGAAGTTTAGACTCGATGTTTGCATCAGTTGCTCAGTACTATGAAGAGGAATTCGATACTGCTGTGAGAAATTTATCTAGTTTGATTGAACCCATTATGATTGTATTTATGGGTTTAACCATTGGGGGCCTTATGCTTGCTTTATATTCACCGATCTTCAATGTAGGTGCAATTATGGGGCAATAAGTTATGAAATTTATATGGTTGACAAAATAACAAAATTATTAAATAGTCGTATTCGATGAATAAAGGTTTTACACTAATTGAATTACTTGTTGTAGTAGCAATTATAGGTATTCTTGCGGCAGTTGGTGTAACAGCGTATTCTGGTTACACTCAATCAGCGAATATGGGTGCTACAAAATCAATGCACGCAAATGCAGTTAAAATAATCTCCGCAGAATCTAAACAATGTGAATTAGACAAAGACAATCACAAACCTTTTGGATTAACTAAAACTTGTGCAACTTTTGTAATTGCAGATGCTGTCACTGAATTAAATAAAACAAATAGAAATCCTCTTGGAACAGGTCCTTTTGTGACTGAAGCACCTACTCATGGCCAAATTCGAATTACATCATCAAGTATAGTATCCTGTGCTGCCAAAAAAGTTAAAGGCGTAACTTGTCCATCAGCTGCAAACACAACAACTGCAGATGGATCTGCAGAAAATTTAACAACAGCAATAGATACCACTGGGTTCACTTCTTTTTAAATCTAACAAAGCATTTTCTTTAATTGAATTACTAGTTGTAGTAGCTTTAATTGGAATTTTATCAGCTGTAGGAATTGTTTCGTATAGTGGCTATACCAAAAGTGCTAAACAAAAAAATGCCGAACTTAGCTTAAATACAATAAACCTTGGTCTTCAAGAATATAAGTCTAGTTTTGGGTCTTACTATACCGAAGCTTCTACTTGTAATTCTGGTTCAAGTGCCAAGATAGTAACAAATGTATTAGATGGACAAGATAATTTAACTGACCAAGATTTTCAATTTTGTATTAGTGCAAGTGGTTCAAATTATACCATTACAGCTAAGAACCCTACCACTGGATGTGAAATTTCATTAAATCAAACTTTAAAAGCCATTAGAAATAATAGCTGTTAAATTAAACGTATTGTGAAAAAATTTTTAATATTCACAGTTTGCTTAATCGTAACTTTATGTATTTGCATAATTATATTTAGGGATTTAATAGTAAAAAAGACCTTTGAAGGTATTTTATCTAATAATTTAAATAGAGTTGTTGAGATCGGTAGTTTTGATGTTGGATATCTTAGTGGTGAGGTCAATTTAGAGAAAATTGAGATTAATAATAAAGATTTTCCAGGCAAACTTTTAATTATTGATAAAGCATTTGCTCAATTAGATGCCCTCTCTTTTTATGGGGAAACTATTGAAATTGAAAATATTTTACTTGATGGAGTTAGAGTGAACTACTTTTCTGATATATCCAATAGAGCAAGTAATAATTTCAATTCTTTAAAAAAAACATTAGAAAATAAAAATAGATCTAACTCAAAACCAGACTCTAAAAAGTTCTTAATTGAACAGCTTGATATCAAAAATATTAATGTTTCCGCTACTTCAGCAGAGCTAAATCTTACTCAAAAAGTCAAATTAAATGATATGAAATTTACTAATTTAGGTAATACCAAGGACAGTAAAAGCTACAGAATATTAACAAGAGAAATTATAGAAATTGTAAATAGTGAGATAAAAAGCAAAATCAAAATAGGGGATATTGACGAAGAAATGATTAAAGATAAAATCAAAGAAGGTTTAAAAAATAAACTAAAAAAATTATTAAAATGAAAAAAGGTTTTACATTAATAGAACTTTTAGTCGTTGTAGCGATTATGGGTATTATAACATCTATAGGTATCATGGCTTATAATGGATATATCAAAAGCGCAAAAAGAAGTGTTACACTCTCACAGCATAATAAAGCAGTAGAATTTATTAAAAGCTCACTAGCTTTATGTACAGCGCAAGGTGGAGGAACACTTAAGTTAAGTAATAAAAGATCAATTAATTGTGATATTGAAAATAATTCTGGAAATATAAACTCTATGAATAGTGTGTTTATAAATCATTTTTTAGATTTAGGCTGGGAAAATCCATACGGTGAAAGTGATCCAGTTGTCTATACTGGTAGAAATAGTTCACAAGATAGGGATGGAAGAATGAGATTTGATGAAACTGAATGCTCAAGTGGATCTCAAAAAAAACAAATCGCATTATGGGTCAAAACTCATGTAAATGACGATTATAAACCAAAACTTATCGCAAAAAGCGGTTGGTGCCCTTAAATTAAGAGTTTATTTATATTGATAGAAAATTAATTTCTATCTAAAATAAACTTATGGTTGAAACAGTAGTTGCACTATTACTTTTTTTAAATGGAAACATGGTTGAGCATGTTTACAAAGATAGCCTTAAAGTATGTAACGAGTCTAAGAAAATTGCTGAACAAGTAGTTAATCCGTTAAATGTTACTTTTGTGTGTAAAGAAGTTAAAGCAAAAACTGAAATAGATAGTGGTTCAAAACAAAAAAAAATAGTTAAAGTTTTTGATAACAATATTTTCACTGGCTCTGGATCAGGTTTTTTTATCTCAGATGAAGGTCATTTAGTAACAAATTATCATGTTGTGAATTATTGTAATATAAATCAAGTTAATTATGCTGGTAAAACAAGTAAAGCAAAAATACTTGCATACGATAGAATGAATGACTTAGCATTACTAGAGACAAATATTAAACCTAAAGACAAATTTGATATAGCAACGCAGGATGCTAAACTTTTAGATGATATATATGTCGCCGGTTATCCTTTTGGTAAAGCAGTTAGTTCATCAGTTAAAGTTACTAAAGGAGTTGTTAGTGCACTTGCTGGTTTACAAAATAATTATGCATTAGTTCAAATTGATGCAGCAATTCAACCAGGTAATAGTGGTGGTCCTATTGTAAATACAAATGGTGATGTTATAGGTGTAGCAGTTGCAAAACTAGATTATAAAGATGCCCTAGAATCTTATGGAGCAATTCCTGAAAATACAAATTTTGGGATTAAATCATCAATATTAAAAAACTTTACATCTGCTAATAATATTAAAAATTCAAATGAGGC
Organism: Pelagibacterales bacterium SAG-MED39; assembly: GCA_014653625.1. GTDB lineage: Bacteria > Pseudomonadota > Alphaproteobacteria > Pelagibacterales > Pelagibacteraceae > Pelagibacter. The sequence goes on along the minus strand of JACWEI010000001.1, from coordinate 76,609 downwards.
TCCTAAAGAAATTACTAAAGATAAAGTGGGTGAAAAAATTTTAAATGCCACAGCTTATGTTGGTTGTTTTACCTCTGAGAATAAAATTTCAGCAATGAAAACAGTTGAGACTGCTTTCGGTCAGCCTAAATTAGCATTCGATTTCGTTTGTTATAATGATTGTAAACAAAGAAATAGTGACAGTATTTGTCAGCAGCAATGTTCCCTTAACTAATAATAAAAAGGAAATAATATTCAAAATTATCGACATTCCATGAATTATAAAATGAGATATATGAAATTAATAAACGTTCTATTATTATTTTTACTTGTGTTTCAATTTACAAATTTGAAAGCAGAAACAGTTAATCCTGTTTTTAAACAATTAAAAGATCCAAATTTGGATGGTGAAGATAACGATCCATCCACATCCGGAATAGCGATAACCCCCGATGGAAAAAAAATGTTTGTAATGGATAATTTAGAAGCTAATGAAGTTGGGGGTCAAATTTATATTTATGATTTAACAACTGCATTTGACATCAGCACCATGGATGTCCCAAACAGAACTATAGTAACTACAGCTGGTCTTGGTGATAATTTAGGTTTTGGAAATGGTAAAAAAACTATTGCATTTAATAATGATGGAAAAAAATTATTTTTATTTAATAACCATGGTACTGCGCAATTTCATAATTTAGCAAGTCCATATGACGTCGCCTCAATTTCTGCCTCAACATTAATTCCTGATGACGGTCTCAATTATAAAGAGGCTTATAACAGTGGTGCTCTTGAAATTACAGCACTTTATGGAGTTACGTTTAATAATGATGGAACCAGAATGTATCTTAATGATGGATCTAAAAATACAACCGATATAACTCAGGTCAATTTATCCACACCATTTGATCCAAGCTCTGGGACGTTTGCATTCAATCTTAATACAGAAGACATCCCCGACCTAACGACCAATAGATTTACGTTTGAAATAGCCTTTGATGATGATGGTACAAGATTATATATAAGTGAGGGTCTTAATAACTCCACTGCCATTCCTACTTTTATTTATGTTTATAAATTATCCACACCATTTGAACTTAGTTCTGCAACTTACGTTGGTAACTCCCAAATAGTTGGAAATGGAAATAATGTTTCAGCAATTGGATGGACTTTTGGGAATAATGGCATGAAGGCTTATATTGGAACAGAAGACGCTAATGCTGATGGAGATGATATAATTTATGAATATGATTTAACTTGTCCATATGGAATAGTTATTTGTGAAACTGAAACAGCATCAGTTGTAAGTGCTCAAGTAGAAATAGCTAAACATGTTATTCATCAAAATACTTCAACAATTTTTAAAAGATTCGAATGGTTGCGTAGAAATGAAAATAAAACAAATTTAAATAGTCATAATTTAAAATTAAATATTAATAATCCAATTTTAGCGTCTTTAACAAATAAATTACAATCTTCTTTTAAAGATCTTAAATATACTCAAGCATCATTAAAAACAGAAAAACCATCAAATGATAAAAGAAAATGGTCCAGCTGGACACATGGAGATATTTCATTTGGAAGAGTAGGTGATACCATCTCATTAAAACCAAAAGAAATTACCACTAAGGGAATATCAATTGGCACAGATAAATTAACCAAAAATAACAACTTTCTTGGATTTGCTATGAGATACGGTAATGACGATGTTGATATAAAATCTGGAACTAACGAGGAATTAAATTCTCAATCATTATCTTTTAATATTTATAGCCAATTACCAATTGATTCTAAATCAAATTTAAATGCTTTATTAGGGGTAAGCTTTTTAAGTATAGACAAAATGATCTCTGGAACCATCACCGGAGAAAGAAATGGAAAACAAATTTATACAGCTTTAAGTTACGAAGAAGAGAAAAATTATACTAAATTTGACATAATTCCTTATGGTAAAACAGAATTGGGAGTCACTCAGTTATCTGAATATACTGATTTTGGAACAGCAGCCACAAATAACATTGAGACCCATGAAAGACTTACTTTTAAAACAGGAAATGCATCTGCTGGCTTTAAGTTTGATCACACTTCATATATGGATGAAAGCAGATTAAGTAGAAATGGATTTTTAGAATATATGGTTGATTTTACTTCTGATATAGATCATCATTATAAAAATCACATTGATAATGTCACAGTTCAAAACACCATTAAAAGACATTCAACAAACAATATTAAAGGAAATATTGGTTTTGAATTATTTCAAAAGAGTGGTCATACATTTGCATTAAATTATGAGCGATTTCAAAGTTTAGATAATAGTGCACACACAGATAGTCTCCTTTTTAAATTTGGAAAACAAAAAAATGAAAATACTAATTTTAATATAATTTATGAACCTTTAAAAAATAATAATACTGAGATCAGTTATTTAAAAAATTATGATAATTTAAATTTAAAAGTAAAATCTCACTATGCAATTTATAGTAATATTCCTGACTATGGTGCAAATATAGAAGTTTCAACATCATTTTAGAAATAGTATATTCATAAAAATTTTTTATGAATTTAATAAAAATCACATTTGTTATAATCATCTCATTTTATATAAATCTTAAAGTTTATGCAGAACCGGTACACAAAAATGATTATGATGTATCCGAGCAAGTAGGTATACCAACAGGAGTAATTTTTAATCCATCAGGTACTAAAATGTATGTCACTGGTTTTAATGGAAATAGTGGTCGTGTTGCACAATATTCTTTAAGTGTTCCATATAGCACTTCTTCAGGTGTTTCGCTTGATGCAAATATAATTACTGAAATAGCAGCGGTATTAAAGAGACCACAAGATATAAAATTTAATTCAGATGGAAGTAAAGTTTTAGTTCTTTCAACTAAATCTGTAGATGCCGATCAAGATTCTGTAGCTATTTGGTCGCTGGGAACACCTTACGATATAACCACAATAAGTAGTACGAGAGACTCAGAAGATTCTCTTAAAATTGATAATGACCCTAGAGGTTTTGATTTTAATACAGATGGAACAAAGATGTTTATTCTGAAAGCGACCACGGATCAAATAGAACAATATGATCTTACGACTCCATACGATACTTCTGACATCACACTAAAGGCGACCTTATCAAATCTTAAAGGCGATAGTTATCATCAAGGGTTTGGTTTTAGTTCAGATGGATACAAAATGTTTGTAATTAAGGCTGATAGAAACACAGATGATACTGAACTTAATATTATTGAAGAGTATGATTTGACAACTCCATTTGAAATAGCAACAGCAAGTAAAAATGAGAAAACTTACAATACTCAAACTGCATCTGAGGGAAATATGCGTATTGCTGGAATAACTTTTAATTTTAGTCAAGGAGCAAACAAATTTTATCATTTAGATTTTGATGATAATAAACTTGTTCGAGAATATGATTTACCGTGTGCATATGGGATTATTACTTGTATAGATCCAACTAATGACAAAGATGATGTTGCTTCTATTGAGGTGCAGTCTGAAGCTACAAAAAAACTCATACAACACAATACATATCCAGTGCTAAATCGAATGGAATGGTTAAGAAGAAATAGTGAAAGAGTTAATTTAACTAATCAAAATATAAAATTTCAATTTAATAATGCAATGTTGAATTCCTTATCAGATACATTTATTCCTCTTTATTTTTCCAATGATAGTAATGATAAATCAAATTATCAAAATTTAAACTGGTCTTTTTGGAGTGAAGGAACTATCAGCATTGGAAGTACGGGAGACACTAATCAATCTTCATCAAAAAGTATTGATACTTCTGCAATAACTCTTGGAGCAGATAAAAAAGGTAAGGATAATATAATGAGAGGTATTGCTTTAAGATTTGGTACTGATGATGTTGATGTTGGTGACCTTGGAAGTGCTTTAGATATGAGTTCATTTAGTCTAACTTTTTATGAAAGCAAACCAAAAGGAGAACAAAGATTTACAGATCATTTGATAGGTATAAGTTTTATAAATTCTGATTTAATAAATAATAGTGGCTCTGTATCAACTGATGGTGACAGATATGGTGAACAGCTATATGGATCTTTAAGTTTAAGAGATACATTTTCAAAAGATCAATTAAATTTTACTCCTAAATTAAAAATTAATTATGGCATAACACATCTTGGAGCCTTTACAGAAACTGGTGCTGCAGGATTAAATCTAAATTATGATGATCAGTATATTGGAAACTTTACATCTGCCTTAGGAACAAGTTTAGATAATACTTACGATTTCAAAAATGGATCTTTTATTCCATATTTTGATTTTGAATATTATGCTGACATGAGTCCGTCTTCAAAACAAAAATTCTCTTACGCCTCTAATGGTGAAAGTTTTACTTTAGAGAATATAAATAATTCCACTCATAATTTTAAAAGTGGTATTGGATTTGATTTTATATCAGAAAATGGTTTAAATTTGATGACTAAATACACCAGAGATCAGGCTCAAAATAATAAAAATGATAGCTTTATTATTGCTTTGGATTACAGAGTTTCTCAGAGATCTTCTTATGCTATGTCCATTGAGGATACATCAACTAAGCTCTCACATAACAAAGAGTTAAATGGTCTCAAAATTAATTTAGATAGCTATTATGATTTCTTTAAAGATGGCCAAGATTATGGGGTTTTTTTAGAAATTTCAAATATCAATTGAATTTAAATTCATATAAAAGACCTAAATGTCTTTAATAAGAAAAATCCTATTTGTGATTTTTATATTATTACCAATCTCTAATTCATTTGGCGCAATGGTTACCGAAGTGCAAAGTACAAAAGTTAGTGACGGAAACATAGGGGGTGAGACTCCTAACACTGATGAAATAGTAAGTGGAATTCAATTTAATAATGATGGAACAAAAATGTTCATTATGTTTTCTCGAGATGATACTGAAGAAGTAGAATATAGTTTCATACACGAATATACACTTTCAACGCCCTATGATATTTCAACTAAAACTTATACTGGTGACAGTGAGGCATGTCATTTAAACCATGGTACCTCTAATCGTCACGATCCTTATCAAATGGAGATTAGTAAAGACGGTACCAAAATTTATTTAGCGAGTCGTGCTACATCTAACGGTGAAGATGATGATAGGATTTACAGATTTGATTTAAGTGTACCTTTTGATGTTTCGACTTGTAGTTATGCTCAAAGAACAACTGATCTTGACTCCCCAACATATCAAAATGGCAGTCAAGCCCTTGACCATGCAACACATGAAGACAATCATCCTCAAGGAGTTTCAATAAGTAACGATGGGAAAAAATTATTTATCTTAATGGAGTCAAACACTCATGATAGAATTTTAGAATATAAATTATCAACTCCTTATGATTTGACCACCATGTCGTTAGTCTTAAGTGCCGGAATAAATCTTGGTAGCCATGTTGCGAATCCTATGGGAATGGAATTTAGTGAAAATGGTAAAAGAATTTTTATAGCAGATCATCATGGTAGTCATAAGGAGGTTACCCAAATTTCATTAGGAGGAGAATTTGATACCTCCACATTTACAGTTGATGGGGAAGTTAATATGAAGACCTTAAGTGATCTAGATCAATTAAGACCAATTGCATTTAATAAAAATGGTTTAAAAATGTATCTTGGGAATGATTTCACAGATAGCGGTGATGATATGGTGCATGAATTTGATTTAGTTTGTCCTTTTAATATCATTACAGGAAAATGTCCTCCAATTACAGATAACAAAGACAGAACTGCAATGATGGAAGCCCAAATCGAAATTGCTAAAAGAACTATAGATCATTCAACCGATACTGCTTTAAATCGTTTAAAATGGATTAGAAGAAATAAAGATAAACAAAATTTAACAAATCTTAATATTGATTTAAATTTTAACAATCAAATAATTAATTCTTTAACTGAAGCTGTAAAAACTTCTACTACTAAAAAGAAAGAAGACAAAAAACAGGATGTATTTTATTGGAGTGAGGGAAGTATTGTTGTTGGTAAAATAGGAGATACTAGCATTTCTTCAGCTAAAAAGATTGGAACAGATGCTATTACAATTGGTAGAGATCAATTTACTGACAAAAATGGAATTAAAGGATTAGCTTTTAGAGTAGGCAGAAATGATGTTGATGTTGGAACTTCGGGGAGCAATCTAGATACCGATACATATAACCTTACATATTATGCAACATCTCCCATTAAAGATGATACAAAGTTTTTAGACACGATTGTTGGCATTGGTAAATTAAGCTCAAACTTATTAACTGTTTTAGATGGCAAAAATTTAACTGCTGACAGGAATGGTGAACAATTGTACGGAACAATTAGAATTAAAGACGAAATTAAAAAAAATAATTTTACTTTTATTCCTTCAGGTAGATTTGATGTTGGTCATACTATTCTAGGATCTTACAAAGAGTCAGGTAATGGTGCTATTGATGTAAAAAAACAACACGTAAGATCAAAAAAAATAAGAACAGGATTAGCAGTTGTAGAGGATTTATCTAGTGATGATTATACTTTTAAAAGACACGGTAAGTTAGAGTATGTTGCTAATATTGATCGTTCCTCTAATTTTAAGTATACTTATGTTTCAGATGGAAGCACAAAATTTAATGAAACATTGCATACTGGATCATTGCATAATTTAAATGGTGAAATTGGTATCGATATAATTATGCCGAATAGTTTTAGTATCTTTTTAATATATGAGCGTAACCAAGAATTAGGAACTGGTTATACAGATAAAATACATATTGCACTTGGGTATTTGCCTAACAAAAAAACTAACTATGCTTTTAATTTAGAAGGTTCAGAAAATATTGGATCTGAGTTTAAGATAAGCAAAAATATTAATGATTTTGAAATTGATTTTAAATTAAATAATCAAGACGTAATGAAACCAAATATAATTGATGAAGCATCTATAAATTTAATTCATAAATTTTAGATTTCAGAAAATGAAAAAAGTTTTTGTAATTTTATTACTTTTCTTAACTTTATTTACCTCCAAATCGTTTGCAACTGATTACTCATTAAGTTTTGATGGCTCAACAAATTATGTAGACTTTCCTTTTGATTCGTCAATGAACCCAACTGGTGATTTCTCAGTAAATGTTTGGGTAAAAACAGGAGCTTCAAATGACTTTCAGTCATCAGTGACATCTCGAACAGACACGATTAATGGTAATGAAGGAGGTGGCTTTATGGTTTATATAGCAACTGATGAACAATGGTCTTTTTGGGCAGGTGATGGAGCTACTGATGATACATGGGCACAAGTGAATTCCACTACAGACATAAATGTAGGGACCTGGCAAATGCAGACCGTTACATTTCAAGAGTCTACGAACATAATGAAACTTTATGCTGATGGTGTTTTAATAAAAAATGGAGATAATGGTGATGTTCCAATTGTTGAAAACACAAATCAAAGATTGTACATAGGTGCTGGTAGAACTAACAAATATCCTCACATTCCAAATGATAATGCAAACAAAGTAAAATATCATTTTAACGGCAAAATAGACGAGGTGGGTATATGGAGCTCAACACTCTCTGATGATGAAATAGTACAATTGTATAATGGAGGAGAAACTTTATATGCAGGTGAAAATTATGGTGATTATATTTCCTCAGGATCTTTAAGTGAATATTGGTCAATGGATGACGAAGTAAATGAAGAAAATAATGGAACAGGTTCATCCACATTATTTGGAGAGGTAAATAACAATGACGGAACACTTATTAATAGCCCTAGTTGGGATGAAAATGATTTTCCAGGAACTGCCCCAACATTAAGCTCATCTTCACCAAGTGATAATGATACAGATGTAGATTGTTCTACAAATATAGTTTTGAACTTCAGTGAAATTATTAAAATTGGAAGTGGAAATATTACTTTAAAAAAAACTAGTGATAACAGCGTTGTACAAACTTTTAATGTCGAAACTGATGTAACTCTATCAAGCAATACTCAAATAACTTTTAAGCCATCATCTGATTTAGAGATGAATTCAGATTATTACGTTCAGATAGATGCAACTGCAATCATAGATATTTCAAGAAATAATTACGCTGGGATACCAAGTAACGATACAACTACTTATAATTTTTCAACTGGAACCACAATATCAAATCCATTAAATAAAAAAGATGTAGTAGGATTAATCGAAGCTCAAACTAGTGCGCCTAAAAAAATACTTTCACATGTAATCAACCCAATTTTCAACAGACTCAATTGGATAAGAGGTTATAGCTTGGAAGGAGATTTAAAACCTCAAAGTATTAATCTAAATTTTGTTGATCCTAAACTAGAAAAAATTTCAGAAATACTTTTTCAATCAATCAATTACAACAAACCTCAAAAAAATATAAATGAAAGTTGGTTATTTTGGAGTGAGGGTAGTGTAAGTGTTGGAGAAGTTGGTAGCACTACAAATTCATCAAGAAAGGATATTTCTTCAAATGCAATAACACTTGGATTTGATAAAAAAACTGACGAAAAAACTGTGCAAGGTTATACTATTACTTATACAGACGAGGATGTAGATGTGGGTGATAAGGGTACATCAACAGATATTGATGCATATAGTTTTTCAACTTATAGAACACTAAACACTGGAAAAAATAAATACTTAGAAGGAATTTTAGGGCTAAGTAAAATCGATTTCGAAAATATAAGAATAGATGGCAACAATACTTTAAATGGTGAAAGAAATGGAAGTCAAGTTTTCGGTTCTTTGCATTATATAAATACTTTCAAAAAAAATAATAGAGATATATCCCCAAACTTTAAACTAGATATTAGTCATACAACTTTAGATGATTATAGTGAAAAAGGAATTAATGCTCTTCAGTACGACAAACAAACTGTTGAGACGTTAGGAATATCTGGAGGTTTTATTGTAAGTAATGAAATTTCAAAAAAAGATTACATTTTAAGACCCTCTATAGCCTTAGACCTTGGGTATGATCTTAGTCCAAGTTCCGATGTTTCTTTAAATTATGTGTCAGATCCCAACACAAAATATACTAAATCTATTGATCAAGAAGATGATGAGAGTATTAAAGGCAAAATTGGTTTCGATATATTAAATAATACAGGTCTTTCAATGATGTTTTTTTATGAGAGGTTTCAAACTAAGAATAGTCATAGTGATACTTTATATTTGTTAACTGGTTATGTTACTCATAGAAAAGACGAATTTGCATTAGAATTAGTGGATCGAACTGCTTCAGTTGCTTACAAAAAAAATATAAACGGTTTTGATATAAAATTAGGATCAAACTACAATCTGATGAGTCAAATCCCTGATTATGGTGTAAACTTAAAGATTTCAAATACATTTTAGTTAATTAAGTATGAAATTGTCATATTATTAGAGTATGAAGTTTCCGATTCTATTACCCAATATTTTCAAACATCCTTTTACATATGAAAGTAATTTAAACCTAAAAATAGGTGATTACGTAATGGTACCCTTTGGTAAATCCAAAATGACAGGAATTGTTTGGGATGAATTTGAAAAAAAAAATAATAAGAATTTTAAACTAAAAAAAGTTTTAAAAAAATTAAATGTAACTCCACTTAAAAAAACAACTATAAAATTTCTTAATTGGTTTGCTGAATACAATATAATTCCAAAAGGAATGGCTCTGAAATTAGTTTTATTAAGTAGTAATGCTGTTGAAAAGTTTCAAAAAGAAGCTTTCAAGACTTTCAATAACAATATTAAGCCAAGCAAAATTGAACTTTCTGAGGAACAAAAAAGATCTTTAAAAAAAATGAATATTTCTAATGACAAATTCAGAGTTCATGTTCTCCAGGGCACAACTGGATCAGGAAAAACTATTGTTTATTTTTCAGCTTTAAAAAAAATTGTAAATAGTGGTTTTCAAGGTCTAATACTTTTACCTGAAATAGGATTAACAGGTCAATTTGAAAAAAAATTTTTAGAATTTTTTGGAGCCATACCTGCAATTTGGCACTCTGGTATTTCAAAAAAAAAGAAAGAAGTTATTTGGAGTGGTGTTGCAAATGGACAAATTAAAGTTGTAATAGGAGCAAGGTCATCTTTATTTTTGCCATTTAAAAAATTAGGATTAATTATAGTCGATGAAGAACACGATCAATCTTATAAACAAGATGAAGGTGTGACTTACAATGCAAGAGATATGGCAATTTCAAGAGCATCATTTGAAAATATTCCTATTAATTTAATAACTTCAGTGCCATCAATTGAAACATATGAAAATGTCAAAAAAGGAAAATATAGTATTTCTAAATTAGAACAACGTTATCAAAATGCATCTTTACCAAATTATGAAATAATAAATCTCAATGAAAATAAATTAGAGAAACAATCTTGGCTTTCAAAAAAGATAATAGATAAAGTAAACTTTCATCTCAATAAAAATGATCAAGTATTATTTTTTTTAAATCGAAGAGGATTTTCTCCCCATGTACTTTGTAATAAATGTTTTAATAGTTTTTCGTGTCCAAACTGTTCAATCAATCTAGTTTATCATAAAAGTAAAAATAATTTATTATGTCACTATTGTGGTTTTAAATCTTCATTAAAAAGAACTTGTCCAAAAGAGGGAATTTGTGAAATTATTTTCAGTGGTCCTGGTGTAGAAAGAATATCTGAAGAAGTTAAAAAAAACTTTCCTCAAAAAAAAATTGAAATCTTCTCTAGTGATACAATGAATAAAAAAAATTCAGTTTTAAAATTAGAAAGAATAGTAAATAATGAAGTTCAAATTCTTGTTGGAACACAATTAATTTCTAAAGGTTTTCATTTTCCAAACTTAAATTGTATTGTAGTAGTTGATATTGATCTTTCATCACAAGGACACGATTTAAGAGGGGCAGAAAAAAATCTACAGCTATACCACCAACTTTCTGGAAGAGCTGGAAGAACAGGCAAGCCTGCTACAGTATATTTCCAAACTTATGACACTAACGTTAAAATGATATCAGATTTAACCAATAGTAATCCAGATGTATTTTTAGATAGAGAATTAAATATTAGAAGACAAAATAAACTTCCTCCTTTTCAAAGATTTATTTCATTAATCTTGACTGGAGATAATGAGATAAAGTTAGAAAAAGAAGCTTTTAATTTTAAAAATTTTATTGAAAAAAAGATAGAGGGTAGAATTTTGGGACCTGTTAGTGCTCCAATATTTAGATTGAAAAAGAAATATAGAATTAGGTTATTAATAAGAGGAGCAAAAACATTAAAATTACAAAATTCAATAGCAATAATAATTTCAAATTATAAATTTTCTTCAGGAATAAAACTGTCAGTTGATGTTGATCCAATAAACTTCAATTAACCCTTAAAAAAAGGCATATTTAATGAATGTGCTACTTGAAGACATTATAACCATATGTTAATTAAAACGTGTTTTTAAAATAATTTTCAACATTATAGAGGTATAAAATTGAGTAAAAGTAGGGAATTTTCAATAACTTCAGCTGATAGATATTCTTTAGCCTTGCATGAACTTGCTAGTGAAACCAATGTTCTTACACAAGTAGAAGATCAATCCTTATCTATATTAAATTTAATTTCCTCTAGTAAAGATTTTTCAAATTTAATTAAAGATCCAACAAACACCAAAGATGATCTTTTAAAAGTTATTAACGGCATTTCGAATAATAATAAATTTGAGAGTTTATTAAAAAATTTTTTAAGTTTTTTAATTGATAAAAGGCGTTTTTTTTATGTGGAACAAATTTTAAAGAGCTTTATTGAATTATGCTCAAAAAAAAGAGGAGAATTAAAAGCTGAATTAAAGTCTGCAAAGGAACTATCTAAAGATGAAATCTCCCAAATTACAGATTTGCTTGCTAAAAATTTTAGCTCAAAAATAAAATTAAATTACAAACATGATAAAAGTTTAATAGGGGGCTTAGTAGTACAAGTTGGAAGTACTATGGTGGATACTTCAATTAAAAATAAACTACAACAAATTCAAAATAGAATGATAGAGGCATAAATGGAAATAAATCCTTCAGAAGTTACAAAAATATTAAAAGAAGAAATTAAAAATTTTGGTGATAAAGCTGAGGTGACAGAAGTTGGGCAAGTATTATCTGTTGGAGACGGTATTGCTAGAATTTATGGACTTGACAATGTTCAGGCTGGTGAAATGGTCGAATTTGCCGATGGTTCTAAAGGTATGGCTCTAAACTTAGAGAGTGAGAATGTCGGTGTCGTTATTTTTGGTGATGATAGAAATATTAAAGAAGGTGATATTGTCAAAAGAACTGGAAATATCGTTGATACTCCAGTTGGAAAAGAATTATTGGGAAGAGTTGTTGATGGTTTAGGAAACCCAATTGATGGCAAAGGTGCGCTGGACAAAAGTATTCAAAAAAGTAGAGTGGAGGTTAAAGCACCAGGAATTATACCAAGACAATCTGTCAGTGAACCTATGCAGACAGGACTAAAATCAATAGATAGTTTGGTTCCAGTTGGCAGAGGCCAAAGAGAATTAATTATTGGTGATAGACAAACTGGCAAAACTGCTGTTGCTATAGATGCAATTATTAATCAGAAAAAAATTAATGAAACTGGAGATGAAAAACAAAAACTTTACTGTGTTTATGTTGCGATTGGTCAAAAAAGATCAACTGTAAGACAAATTCAAAAAACCTTAGAAGAAGCTGGCGCAATGGAATATACAACTATCGTTGCAGCTACCGCCTCAGACTCTGCGCCACTTCAGTTTTTAGCCCCTTACACTGGCTGTACAATGGGTGAATATTTTAGAGATAATGGTATGCATGCATTAATTATTTACGATGATTTATCAAAACAGGCAGTTGCTTATAGACAAATGTCTCTACTTTTAAGAAGACCTCCAGGTCGAGAAGCATACCCAGGAGATGTTTTTTATTTACATAGTAGATTACTTGAAAGAGCCGCTAAATTAAGTGATGAACATGGTGGAGGTTCCTTAACAGCACTTCCAATTATTGAAACACAAGGTGGTGATGTATCTGCATTTATTCCAACCAACGTAATTTCAATTACAGATGGTCAAATTTTTTTAGAAACTGAACTTTTCAATCAAGGTATAAGACCAGCAATTAACGTTGGACTATCAGTTTCAAGAGTTGGGTCCTCAGCTCAGACTAAAGCTATGAAAAAGGTTTCAGGATCAATGAAATTAGAACTTGCTCAATACAGAGAGATGGCTGCTTTTGCTCAATTTGGCTCTGATTTAGACGCATCAACTCAACAACTTTTAAACAGAGGCTCTAAGTTAACAGAGCTTCTTAAACAAAAACAATATTCTCCAATGACAGTAGCTGAACAAGTTATATCAGTTTTTTGTGGGGTGAAAGGGTATTTGGATGATATAGAGTCAAAAGATATTGCTGAGTTTGAAAATCAAATAATTAAGAAATGTAAATCAGATAAACCTGAAATTATTGACTCAATTTTAAGTTCAGGAAAACTTGAAGATGATAAAGAGAGATTGCTTGTTGAAGTAATTACTCAATTAAAAGTAAATTTTAAGAATTAATTACTTATGGCAAGTTTAGACGACCTTAAAAAAAGAATAGCGAGTGTAAAATCTACACAAAAAATTACAAAAGCTATGAAGATGGTAGCAGCTGCGAAACTTAGAAAAGCCCAAGAGAGTGCTGAAAAAGGGAGGCCTTATTCTGAAAAAATGAACAACATCATTTTAAATTTATTTAGTGGTATTTCGGACAAAGAAAATGCTCCAAAATTATTATCTGGATCAGGTAATGATAAAATACATCTTTGTGTTGTGATGACTTCTGATAGAGGTTTATGTGGTGGTTTTAATTCAAATATAATTAAGAAAGCCAAGAGCTACTTTGCAAAACTTACAGAAGAGGAAAAAGAATTAAAGATTATTACCGTAGGTTCAAAAGGTAATGATCAACTTAAAAGAGCTTATGGTGATAAGATAATTACAAATATTTCATTTAAAGATTCTAAACATGCTAATTACTTTGATGCTGATAAAGTTGGCAAAATGGTAATTGAAAAATTTGGTGCTGAAGAGTTTGACGTTTGTACTATTTTTTATAATCAATTTAAAAATGTAATTGTACAAATTCCTCAAGCACAACAAATAATTCCATTAAATGTTGAAAATTCAGAGGAAAATAAATCTGAGGATAGTTATGAGTTTGAACCAGATGAAGATGAGATTTTAAGCAATTTGCTACCAAAAAATATTTCAACACAAATATTTAAGGCGATGTTAGAAAATTCAGCTAGTGAACAGGGCTCAAGAATGAGCGCAATGGATAATGCAACCCGAAACGCAGGTGAAATGGTTGATAAGCTTACTATTGAGTATAATAGAAGTCGTCAGGCAGCAATTACTAAAGAACTAATAGAAATCATATCAGGAGCAGAGAGTTTATAATTATGAGCAAAGGAAAAATCACACAGATCATTGGAGCAGTAGTAGACGTAAAATTTAATGAGGATCTTCCAGAAATTTTATCAGCATTAGAGTGTAAAAATGGAGACAATAGACTAGTTTTAGAAGTTGCTCAACATTTAGGGGAGTCCACTGTTAGAACAATTGCAATGGATGCTACCGAAGGATTAAAGAGAGGTGATGAGGTCATAAACACTAAAGCACCCATTCAAGTTCCTGTTGGACCAGAAACCTTAGGAAGAATTATAAACGTTATTGGTGAACCTATCGATGAAAAAGGTGAAGTTAAAACAGAAGAAAAGTGGCCCATTCACAGAGCGGCTCCTGAATTTAGTGATCAGTCAACCGAAACAGAAATATTAGTTACAGGAATTAAGGTAGTTGATTTATTAGCACCATATGCAAAAGGTGGAAAAATTGGTCTATTCGGAGGAGCTGGAGTTGGAAAAACAGTTTTGATTATGGAATTAATTAACAACGTTGCAAAAGCACACGGTGGTTTCTCAGTTTTTGCTGGCGTTGGAGAAAGAACTAGAGAAGGAAATGATTTATACCATGAGATGATAGATTCAGGTGTAATCAAGAAAGATGGAGCTGGATCTAAAGCTGCACTAGTTTATGGACAAATGAACGAACCTCCCGGAGCTAGAGCTAGAGTGGCTCTTACAGGATTAACTGTAGCTGAGTATTTTAGAGATCAAGAAGGTCAAGACGTTCTTTTTTTCGTAGATAACATTTTCAGATTTACACAAGCAGGTTCTGAGGTGTCAGCCCTATTGGGAAGAATACCGTCAGCTGTTGGTTATCAGCCTACACTGGCAACTGATATGGGTAACCTTCAAGAAAGAATTACTACAACTAACAAAGGATCAATTACATCAGTACAGGCAATTTATGTACCGGCCGATGACTTAACTGACCCTGCACCAGCAACTTCATTTGCTCACTTGGATGCAACTACTGTTCTTTCAAGACAAATTGCAGAGATTGGTATTTATCCTGCAGTTGACCCACTTGATTCTACCTCAAGAATTTTGGACCCTAGAATAGTTGGTGATGAGCATTATAGAGTTGCAAGAGAAGTTCAAAAAATCTTACAAACTTACAAATCTTTACAAGATATTATTGCTATTTTAGGTATGGATGAGTTATCCGAGGAAGATAAACTAGTTGTAGCTAGAGCTAGAAAAATACAGAGATTTTTATCTCAACCATTCTTTGTTGCGGAAGTATTTACTGGATCTCCTGGGAAATTGGTTGATTTAGAATCAACCATTAAAGGGTTTGATGCGATTTGCAAAGGTGATTATGATCATCTTCCAGAAGCAGCTTTTTATATGGTTGGAACTATAGAAGAAGCAATAGAAAAAGCTGATAAAATGGCTAAGGAAGCTGCCGCTTAATGAGTGACGAGTTTAAAATTGAAATAGTAAATCCAGAAAAATCTTTTTTAGTTAAAGAAGACGTTTCCGAGGTTGTTGTACCTGCATTTGAAGGTGAGATGGGGATACTTAAAGATCACATTTCTATTATTTCATTTTTAAAACCCGGGGTTATCAAAATTTTATCAAAATCTGGTGATGAAAATTACTATGTTGAAGATGGCATTATTGAATTTAAAAATAATAATTTATCAATTCTAACTAGCTCAATATTTAATCTTACAGATTTAGATAAATCTAAACAGCAAGATTTACTGAAGTTAGCTGAAGAGGAAGCAAGTAATCCTGAAATAAATGACCAATCCAAGTATTTAGTTGATCAAAAAATTGAAGTATTGAAATCGCTTAATTAATTATTTTTTTTATTTTTTCTTTAAGTTCCTTATAAACATGAAATTTGAAGTCGACTACTACCTCAGTCAGTCTATCCAAATCTATCCACTTCCATTCTAAAAACTCAGGTTTATTTGTTTTGATATTAATTTCTTCATCATCTCCTAAAAATCTCATTAAAAACCATTTTTGTTTTTGTCCTCTATACTTACCTTTCCATATAATACCCAATAAATGATCTGGAAGTTCGTAGGTTATTGTTCCATCAATTTCTTTAATCATTTCTACTTTTTTGATACTAGTTTCTTCCTCTAATTCTCTATAGGCTGCAGTCAAAAAATCTTCTCCTTCATCTACACCACCCTGAGGCATTTGCCAAAAATTTTTTGGATTATCAATTCTTTTAGCAACAAAAATTTTATTTTCTTTATTTAAGACAATTATCCCCACACCACTTCTGAGTGGTAAATCTCTAAATTTTTCTCTCATTTTAACCGTTAAGAAGTTTGATAGCGTAATCTAATTGATTATCTGTTTTAGTTTTTATTTTAAAGTCCTTGTTCTCTTCACCAATTTCTATATCAGGTGATACACCAACTTCAGAAATAGATTTTCCAGAGGGTAAGTAATATTTGGCAACAGTTAATCTTATTGCACCCTTATTTTTTAGAGGAATTATTGATTGAACAGAACCTTTTCCATAACTATTTTCCCCTAATAAAATTGCTCTTTTATGATCTTTTAGAGCACCAGCTACAATTTCCGAGGCTGATGCTGAACCATAATTAATCAACACAATTAACTTCTTACCATTTGTAAGGTCACCTTTCTTAGCAAACCATTTTCTATTTTCAGAAGCTTTTCTACTTTTGGTAGATACTATTTCCCCGTTATCTAAAAAAAAATCTGAAATTTTTATTGCTTGAGAAAGTAAACCACCAGGATTGTTTCTTAAATCTAGAATATATGATTTTACAGAATCATTTTTCTCTAATTTTTTTATTTCTCTTTCAATTTGTTTACCACTATTTTCATTAAATGACGTTAATCTAACATATCCAATATTTTTTTCTAAAAGATCTGCTTTGACAGATTTAATTTGAATTACTTCTCTTACTATATTGAAAATTAGGGCTTTCTTTTCTCCTCGTCTTCTTATAGTCAATTCAATTCCAGAACCAACTGGACCTCTCATCAAATCTACCGCTTCGCTTAAAGATTTTCCTTGAACTTGTGTATTGTTTATTTTGACAATGTAATCTCCTGCCTTAATACCTGCTTTGGATGCAGGTGTATCATCAATAGGGGAAATTACTTTAACAACTCCAGACTCCATACCCACTTCAATACCTAATCCTCCAAACTCACCACTAGTTTCAGTTTGCATTTCGTTAAAAATTTCTGGGGACATATAAGCTGAATAAGGATCTAATGACTGAAGAAGACCATTTATTGCAGAATCCATACTTTCAGATTGATTTATTTCATCCACATATTCTTTATTTATTTTTTCAAGAACCTCTCCGAATAAATCAATTTTTTTATAAATATTATTTTCAGAGGAGTAAGCTTTGGAAACAAAAAATGTACAAATCAATAATAGTGCTGCTAAAATTTTATTAATCATATAATTAATTTTTCTTTAGGTATTAATTCAGACCACATTTTTTCAAGTTCATAAAATTTCCTTTTTTCTGGATGAAATATATGAACAATTAAGTCAATACCATCAACCAACTTCCATTCACTGCTATCTTTGCCCTCTATCCTAGAGTCTTTAACTCCACTATTTTTTAATTTTTCTAAAACTTGCTCTGATAAAGATTGTATATGTCTAGACGATGTTCCACTAGCAATTATCATAAAATCAGCCATAGAACTTTTGTCTTTAAGATCAATGCTTACTATGTCTTGTGCTTTGTTTGTATCTAGTGTGTTGATAACTATTTGTTTTAGATCAAAAATTTTATCCATTAATTAATTTAAGACTATCAAATTTTTCTCAATTGAGAAGAAGAAATATTGACCTTATTAAATTCTATAAATTTCAGATTTTTCTTATTTAGCCTTCTGTATGTAGTCGAATTTAATGATTTTTTTTTATATCCATGACGATCAAAGACAACAATATTACATTTTTGTGAAATAGTTTTCCACTTATGCCATTTATGAAAATTAATTAAATTGTCTGCCCCCATTAAAAAATAAATCTCACTTTTTTTCTTTTTACAAAAGAAATTAATCAAATTAATTGTTCTATTTGATTTGATAATATCCTCATAAAAACCAACTTTTATATATCTTTTATTTCCAATAATTTTTTTACAATTCTTTATTCTTGTATTTAGATTTGTATTACTTTTTCTTTTAAAGGGATTTTTCTTTGTAATTGCCCAAATTACCTCTTTTAACATAAATCTTTTTACTGCTTCTTTAGATATTGTTAAATGACCTTTATGAGCAGGATCAAAAGTTCCACCAAGAATACCAATTTTATTTTTCTTTAAGCTCACATTATTTCCTTATTTTTCCTTTGCTAGTTATTTGATACTTGTAGGAAACTAATTGATTTAAGCCAACTGGTCCACGCGGTGGAAGAGTATTTGTTGAAATTCCAACTTCTCCACCAAAACCAAATTCACCTCCATCTGCAAATTGAGTAGATGTGTTATGCATCGCAATGGAACTTTTTGTTTCATCTAAAAATTTTTTCGCAGATTTTTTATTCTCTGTGATGATTGAGTCAGTGTGCATAGTTCCATATTTATTAATATGGGCTATTGCTTCATTTAAATTATTTACTGATTTTACTGAAACAACTGAGGATAAATATTCTCTAGACCAATCTTTATCAGAAGCTTTTTTTACGTTTCCTTTGTAGAATTTCATTATTTTACTGTCTCCAATAATTTTACATCCACTCTCCTCTAAACTTTTTAAAATTGAATTACCAATTTTTTTTATAATTTGTTTATGTAATAATATTGTTTCTGTTGCACCACAAATTGCAGTATTTCTTAACTTTGCATTGTAAACAACATTTTGAGCTATTTTAGGATTTGCATCTTTATCTACATAAGAATGACAGATACCTTCTAAATGACCAATAGTTGGAACTGTTGATAAATCTTGAACTTTTTTAACTAAACCTTTTCCTCCTCTTGGAATAATTACATCAATGAATCTGCTCATTTTAGTTAAAAGAAAATCGACTACAGTTCTTTTTTTGATGTCAATAAATTGAATAAAATTTTCGTCAACTTTATTTTTTTTTAAAGACTTTCTAAAGAGTTTTGAAAGTATGAGATTTGAATAAAATGCCTCTGACCCACCTTTTAAAATTACTGGATTACCTGATTTAAAACATAAAGAAGCGACATCAGATGTAACATTTGGCCTGCTTTCATAAATTATTCCAATAACTCCTATTGGAATTGATACTTTAGAGATATTTAAACCATTTGGTCTCTTCCATTTTTCAAGGACAATATTTGTTGGATCTTTTAATTTTATTATTTTTTTGATTGAATTAATGATATCTGATATTTTTTTATCATCTAAAATCAGTCTTTTTATTAAATTATCTTTAATCTTTTTTTTTAACGCATTCTTAATATCTTTTTTATTCTCATTTAAAATTAACTTTTTATTTTTTTCAATTAATAGGTAATAATCCTTTAAAATCCTGTCCTTTTTCTTGGAATTTATTTGATTAGAAAAAGCTTTTTTTGATTTTTTACCAATATTAATCAATAAATTTTTCATTAAATTTCTACCATGTCATCTTTGTGAACAACTTCAGATTTTGAAACATACCCAAGAATTTTTTGTATTTCATTTGAGTGATAACCTTTGATTTTTTCAATTTCTTCAGATGAAAAAGAACTTAATCCTCGAGCAAAATCTCTTTTTTTAGAATCTATAATTTTAATATGATCCCCTTTTTTAAATTTTCCTGAAACTTTTCTAATACCAGCTGCAAGCAAACTTTTTCCATTAATAAGTGCTTTTTTTGCACCTTCATCAATTATTAATTCCCCTTTTGGTGAAACAGAACTAATAATCCATTTTTTTCTAGCATGTAATTTTGATATTTTTGAAACAAACCATGTACAATTATTTTTTTTTTCAATTCGACTTATTGGATTTAAATAAAGACCATTTGCTATAATCATATTACATCCTGCCAAATTACAAATTTTAGCTGCTTCAATTTTTGTGTTCATACCACCACTACCTAATTCTGTCATACCTTTGATATTAATATTTCCTATATCTTTACTTAAATTATCAACTTTTTTAATCAATTTGGCATCTTTAAATATTTTTGGATTTTTTGTAAAAAGTCCATCAACATCAGATAGTAAAATCAAAGTATCAGCATTAGTTATTTGCGCTACTCTAGATGCTAATCTATCGTTATCTCCATACTTTATTTCTGAAGTAGCAATAGTATCGTTTTCATTTACTATTGGTATATAGTCAAGTTGAAATAAATTTTCAAAAGTTCTTTTTGCATTTATAGATCTTCTCCTTTCTTCTGTGTCGTCTAAAGTTAATAAAATTTGTGAAATATTTAATTTATATTTAGAGAATGTTTTTGTGAACAAATTCATCAGTTCTATTTGGCCTATAGAAGCTATTGCTTGACTTTTATCTAGTTTAAGTCGTGATTTATTAAATTTCATTTTTTTGCAACCTAAAGCTATTGCACCAGAACTAACTATGATTATTTTTTTATTTTTTGATTTTAATTTCTTAATATCTTTTGCAAAATTAGAAAACCATTTATTTCTAATCTTTTTGTTTGAGTCAACTAATAAAGCTGAACCAATTTTAATAACAATTATTTTTGAATTTTTAAGATGCATAAGATATTAGTTTAGCTTTAATCTGAGAAACAGATTTTTTTTCTAATGTTGATAATGTAATAACCTCAGATTTTGTATTTTTTGAGAATTCTTTAATTATCTTTTTCACTTTATTATTATCAATTAAATCAACCTTATTCAAAACTACTAGCTCCTTTTTTTTTGAAAGTTTAGCACTATATTTTTTTAACTCATTTTTGATCTGTTTATAACTTTTTTTTAAATCATCATTGGTTACATCAATCATATGCAAAAGAGATTTACACCTTTCTATATGTTTCAAAAATTGTATTCCAAGTCCTGTTCCTTTATGTGCTCCTTCTACTAAACCAGGAATATCAGCCATAGTAATTTCTTTATTATCATAACTTGCTACACCTAGGTTTGGATTTAAAGTAGTGAACTGATAATTAGCAATTTTAGGATTAGCGTTTGTTATCGCTGCTAATAAACTTGATTTGCCAGCATTTGGTAAACCGATAATACCAATGTCAGCAATTGTTTTCAATTGAAGCCATATTGTAAATTCTTCACCAAGAGTTCCTTTTGTATATTTTCTTGGTGCTCTATTTGTTGAACTTTTAAATCTTGTATTCCCTAGACCACCTCTGCCACCAGATGCAGCTATGAACTCTTCACCAATTTTTGTGAAATCATAAATTAAAGTTTTGTTATCCTCCTCAAAAATTTGTGTGCCTAAGGGAACTTTTAATATTAAATCTTCTCCACCTTTTCCTGTACGATTTTGCCCTGACCCATTTTCTCCTCTTTTTGCTTTATGATGCTGCTGGTATCTATAATCTATTAAAGTATTAAGGTTCTGTTCAGATTTTAGTATTACTGAACCACCACTGCCTCCATCACCTCCGTCTGGTCCACCGTATTCAATAAATTTCTCTCTTCTAAAACTTGGAGAACCATCTCCACCGTTACCGGCTTTAACATAAATTTTTACTTGATCTAAGAATTTCATAATACAACGCTAGTTTAAAGTTGTACTATTAATTGGGTTTTACTGAAACAAAAGTTCTATCCGATTTAGTTTTTTTAAAAACTACTTTACCTTTTATTACTGAAAAAATGGAGTGATCTTTGCCCATTCCTACATTTTCTCCAGGGAATATTTTGGTTCCTCTTTGTCTTACAATTATATTTCCAGGTATAACTGTTTCACCACCATATTTTTTTACACCTAATCTACGACCGGCACTATCTCGTCCGTTTCTAGAGGATCCACCTGCTTTTTTTGTTGCCATAACTTATTCCTAATTACTTACTTGTTTCCTTTTTAGCCTCTTCTTTTTTTGAAGGCTTAGAAATTTTTTCTGCTTCAGACAATACTTTTCCATCTTTTGAAAAAATCTTATTGATTCTTATCATAGAATATTCCTGTCTATGTCCATTTTTTCTTCTTGAGTTTTGTCTTCTTCTTTTCTTAAAAATTAAAACAGTTCTATTTTTACTATTTTTAATCAAATTAGCTTCAACTTTTGCCCCTTGAACAATTGGAGATCCAACTTCAATTATCTTACTATCTCCATAAGCTAAGATTTCATTAAATTCTATTTTAGTATCAACTTTAGAATCTGGTAATTTTTCAATCTTAAGAATCTCCCCAGATTTTACCTTATACTGCTTACCACCTGTTTGTATTACTGCGTATGACATAAAATAATGTTAAAATTTGTATCCGCAATATAGTCTCAGCGATATTTTAGTCAAGCTCTATAACTTAAAAATTATCCTTTAAATCTCTTAATTTTGAAAAGCTTTCTAAATCTTTTGCTTTTAGGAATATATTACACTTAATTTCATCTTTTAAAATACTTGGAATAGTTGGCAAACCTTTTCTTACCTTTTCTTTAATTTCAATAATTTTTTTTCTGAGATTTAAATTTTTTGAGTCGTGATAAATACAAAATTTTGAATTTTGTAAAGTATACTCGTGTCCACAGTAAATCTTTGTATCGTCTGAAAGATTTTTTATTTTATTTAAAGAATTAAACATTTCCTCATATGTTCCTTCAAAAATTCTACCACAACCTAAAGAGAATAGTGTATCACCAGTGAAAATTTTTTTTTCTTTATAAAAATGATAAGCAATATGTCCTGAAGTATGTCCTGGAACATGAAAAATTTTTGCCTCAAAATTATCTGCTTTCCAAATTTGATTGTTTTCTACAAATTCGTCAATTCCTGGAATGCGATTTCTATCTTCTTTAAATCCAACAATTTTAGAATTATATTTTTTTTTGAGTTCTTCATTTCCACCAATATGATCATAATGATGGTGAGTATTTAAAATGTACTTTAATTGTATCTTTTTTTCTTCAACAAAATTAATAATTGGTTGTGCTTCACTTGGATCGATAACACATGCTATCTGATTTTTTTCATCAAGAATAATATAACTGTAGTTATCTTGTAGACATTTGATTATTTCAACTTTCATATTATTTCTCTATTAAGAAAATACCAAGCTCAGCAAATAAATTTTTAAAAGATAAGTTAGAATTGTTTATATTTGAAACATTTTTATTCATTAGTGCAAGAGATTTATAAATTTTAAAATTAATAGTTTTAGAAAATTTTACAAAATCTTTTATTGTACACATATGAATGTTTGGTGTGTTATACCAATCATTTGGTAATGTTTTTGTGACAGGCATAGTTCCTTTTGTCAATAGATTAAGTCTTACTTTCCAATGACCAAAATTAGGAATAGTTACAATTGCTTTTTTTCCAACCCTCAAAAGTTCTTTAATAACTATTTCCGGATTTACAAAAGCCTGTAAAGTTTGTCCTAATACAACATAATCAAAAGAATTTTCTGGAAATTGTTTTAAGTCAAATTCAGCATTACCCTCAAGTACAGTTAATCCTTTTGAAATACAAACTTGAACTTTCTTTTTTGAAATCTCAATACCTCTTATATCTATATTTTTATTTTTTTTCAGAAACTCCATTAAAGTTCCATCATCACATCCAACATCTAAGACTCTAGTATTTTCCTCCAATAAGTCTGCAATAATTTTAAACTCTAATTTCATAATTTATTCTTTATAAGATTGATCTAAAAAATTTTTAAGAGCACTTAAAAAATCTGGGACATCCAATAAAAATGAATCGTGACCTTTATCAGACTCTATTTCAACGAAGCCAACATCTGCTCCAATAGCATTCAATGCAATTACTATATCTTTATTTTCTTGTGTTGGATAAAGCCAATCAGATGTAAAAGATATAACAAAAAATTTTGCATTAGTTTTTATAAAAGCATTAGATAAATTACCCTTAAATTGTTTTGCTAAATCAAAATAATCCATTGCACGAGTGATATAAAGATAACTATTCGCATCAAATCTATCTACAAAAACTGAACCTTGATATCTCAAATAACTCTCTATTTGAAAATCAGCATCAAAGCCAAATTTAAGATCATCTCTTTCTTGAAGTTTTCTTCCAAACTTTTCTTGAAGACCTTTTTTAGATAAGTAAGTTATATGTGCAGCCATTCTTGCTACAGCCAAACCTTTATCAGGAATCGTATTATTTGAGGAGTATTCTCCTTTGGACCAATTATGGTCTGCAGTGATTGCCTGTCTACCAAGTTCATTAAAAGCAATATTTTGTGCCGAATGACTTGCTGTACAAGCTATAGGTACAGCAGTTTTCGTTTTGTCAGGAAAATTACTTACAAACTGCAATACTTGCATTCCACCCATTGAACCTCCAACAACAGAAAAAAGTTTTCTAATTCCAAAATGATCTAGCAAATTAACTTGAGCATTAACTATATCGTTGATTGTAATTATGGGAAAGTCAGTCCCATATGTTTTGTTTGTTTTAGGGTTTTTATGACTAGGACCAAAAGAGCCCATACATCCTCCAATTACATTGGCACAAATTACGAAGTATTTATTTGTATCAATTGATTTATTTGGACCGACTGCATAAGACCACCAACCATCCTTATTTGTAATAGGATTTTTTCCCGTAACAAATTGATCACCTGTTAATGCATGAAAAACCAATATAGCATTATTCTTATCTTTATTAAGTGACCCATAGGTTTCATATGCTAATGGAAACTCATTAATAGTTTGACCGCAATCAAGCTTTAGAGGCTTATTAACAATAAGTGTTTTTATATTCTCTTTAACATTCATAATAATTGCCAAATATTGAATTGTGAGAAAAAAAACATTTTTAGCGGTTTTTTTAAAGCGCTCGCAATTCAGTTAAATCAGCGCATAAATTTTGTACTAGAAGTTATTTAGTATGTCAATTTTTTTAAATAAATTTACTAATACTATATAAAAAATTGTTATTTTATTTATAAAGAGCTTAAATTTAAAAAAAATGACAAATCTATCATTTAAAAAAATCAACATAGAAGCCTATGAACCGGGCAAATCTACTATAAAAAAATTAAAAAAGGTCATTAAGCTCTCTGCTAACGAATCTGCTTTAGGTGTTAGTTCAAAAGCAAAAAAAGTAA
Organism: Pelagibacterales bacterium SAG-MED39; assembly: GCA_014653625.1. Classification (GTDB taxonomy): domain Bacteria; phylum Pseudomonadota; class Alphaproteobacteria; order Pelagibacterales; family Pelagibacteraceae; genus Pelagibacter. The sequence goes on along the minus strand of JACWEI010000001.1, from coordinate 51,011 downwards.
TTTTAAAAAAAAATACAAACTTTTCTAGATACCCAGATGGAACATCAAAAAAGTTAAGAGATCAAATATCCAAAAAATTTAAATGTGATATAGATAAAATTATCTGTGGAGCTGGCTCTGATGAGATAATTCAGATGCTCTGTCAGCTTTTTCTTAAACAAAATGACGAGGTCATAGTCCCTCAATATAGTTTTTTGATGTATAGAATTTATTCAAAGATAGTGGGAGCAAAGGTAGTTTTTTCTAAAGAAAAAAATTTTAAAATATCTATTTCTGAGATTTTAAAAAAAGTAACAAAAAAAACAAAAATAGTTTTTATAGCAAACCCAAATAATCCAACAGGCACATATCTCAATAAATTTGAACTTGTGCAACTAAGAAAGAAATTGAGAAAAAATATATTACTCGTTGTAGACGATGCTTATTTTGAATATATGAAAAATCGAGATTATAAATCTGGTCTAGACTTATTTAGAAATAAAAAAAATGTTTTCATTTTAAGAACATTTTCAAAAATATATGGATTAGCTTCTTTACGAATAGGTTGGGGATATGGGCCTAGAAAAATTGTTGATGCTTTAAACTTAATAAAACCTCCGTTTAACGTTAATGAAGTTGCTCAACTTGCTGCAGTGGAATCTCTTAAAGATACAAAATTTGTCTCTCAGTCTGTACAACATAATTTATTATATGCTTCAAAAATAAAAAAATTTTTAAATCAGTACAATATTTACTCAAATGAAATTAGTGCAAATTTTTTACTATTAGACTTCTCAAATTGTAAATTCAAAGCTAAAAATTTCTATGAAAAGTTAAAAGCAAAAGGAATTATTTTAAGATCAACAGAGTATGGTTATAAAATTAAAAATAGATTGAGATTAACAATTGGTTCAAGAAATGATAACCTAAAATTTATGAGAAGTGTAGAAAGAATATTTGGCAAATGAAAAATATATTAATTATAGGCTGTGGATTACTAGGCTCATCTTTATTGAGAAGAATAAAAAAAAAGAAATTAGCAAAAAAAATTTTTATTTTTGAAAAATCAAAAAAAAATTTATCTAAAATTAAAAAATTAAAATTACCAGGTATCATTACAAAAAAACCTGAAGATATAATGTCAGAGATCAATATGATTATTTTTTGCACACCGATGAGTGAATACAAAAAGATTATTTTAAAATTAAATAAATTTTTAACTAAAAATCATATTATTACAGACATTGGTTCATCAAAATCAAATTCATTAAAAGTAGTTAATAAAAATTTAAAAAAAAATATTTCTTGGATTTCAAGCCATCCAATAGCTGGTTCTGAAGTGAGTGGACCAGAACATGGAAAACAAGATTTGTTTGAAGGTAAATGGTGCGTTTTGGTAAAAGATAAAAAAACCAACTTTAAACATTTAAAGTTAGTAGACTCTTTCTGGAAAAAAATGGGATCCAAAACAGTTTTGATGAGTCCCACAAAACATGATAAAATTTTTTCAATCACAAGTCACTTGCCCCATCTCATAGCTTACAATTTAGTAAAAACAGCTCAAACTTTTGAGAAAAAGCAAAAACATGATTTAATAAAATTTAGTGCTGGTGGTTTAAGAGATTTTTCAAGAATCGCAGCCTCAAATGAGGTAATGTGGAGAGATATTTTTTTTGATAATAAAACTAATGTTTTAAAGGCTATAAACTTATTTATAAAAAATTTAAATGAATTTAAAAAAGACATTAATTCCAAAAACAATAAATCAATTATTAAAAAATTAGTTCAAACAAAAAAAGTTAGATCTCAGATAATTAAATTAAAACAAGATATTAATTTACCTAATTTTGGAAGAGACTAATAATTTTTTATATTTGTTATTTTTTTTACGCTTAAATTTGCAGTTTTAGAAATCAACTTTATTGTATGTTTTGTGGGCATAATTAAGACTTTTTTTTTTGGACCGTAAGCATGAATAAAATTTAATTGATTTATGCTCATACCTACATGACCTTTCCAAAAAATAATATCGCCTTTATTTATTTTTTTACTTATCTTTTTTTTACAAAATTTTATTTGATCTTTTGTATCTCTTGGAAAAAAAATTCTATTATAATAAAAGTATATTTGAATTAAAGCTGAGCAATCAATACCATTAGATGTTTTACCACCCCACATGTATTTACAACCTAAAAATAATTTAATTACTTTTAAAAAATTTTTCTCAACATAATTAATTTTTTTAAGATCTTTTTTTCTTATCCATTTATTTTTTTTATACTCAAAATAATTTCTATCTTCATTAAGAGCTACAATTCCTGTTCCAAAATAAAGAAATTTATCTGTTGGGATATATCTATTATTTTGCTTTCTAAATATTTTTGATTTTAATTTAGAAATTTTAAGCGAAGGTTTAAATTTTTCATAAAATTTATTCTGTTTAATAAAACCAATATAGTTATCAAAACTAGTTTTAATTTTTACCCAATTTCTTTTTTTTGATAAAACCTTAAATTTTTCTCCATATAAAATCTGGGATGTAACTTCTGACTTTAAAGAAGGTTTTGAATAGATATTTGTGACAGAAATATTGAGAAAATTATTTTTCATAAAGTTTTAATTTATTCCTCATAATCCATAATATAATTAAAGAAGGTATAACCATTAGGGCAGTTAATATAAAAAAAGTACCCCAATCACCATTTAGCCAATCTACAAGAGCACCTGATGATGATGCTAATGTTGTTCTTCCAGCAGTTCCTATTGAAGCCAAAAGTGCATATTGAGTTGCAGTGTAAGCTCTATCAACTAGTAAGGAAATAAATGCCACAAATGCAACTGTCGCAAATGCTGCTGCAATATCATCAAAGATTACTGCAATAGCAAATAATAACTCAGATTTATCGCTCCACGCTAATAGACTAAATAAAAGGTTTGTACTGGCCATAATAATTCCAGCTAGAAACATAGCTTTTAAAACACCTGATCTAATAACAAAAAGTCCTCCCAAAAGAGTAAAAATTACAGTCGTTATCCAACCTAATGTTTTAGAATAGATAGCAATATCTGATTTACTAAAACCTATTTCTTTATAAAAAATGATAGACATACGACCCAAAAAAGCTTCACCAACTTTAAATAAAAATACAAAACTTAATATTCCAATAGCAATTTGAAAGCCATTTTTTTTGAAAAAACTTGAAATTGGTCCACCAATAGTACCTGCAACCCAAGACAATGATAGAGTAAAGATGTTTTGTTTTATAAATTTGCTTGAGATTAGTTTGTCATTTTCTAACTGTTTTATTCGTCTATCTTCATGACCTGTTTCATGAATAAACATGAGTCCAATATTCATTAAAATTATTAGAATTCCTAAAATTAAAAAAGTTAATTGCCAGTAATTTTCAAAACCTGCATTTTCTAAAAATTCAGCAGAAAATAAAGATAATATGCCTCCAAGTTTATATCCACTCCACCACCCAACCACAGCCATTGCGGCACCAGCAGCCATTGCCCCACCTTCATTTTCTCCAATTTGTTCTATTCTTAATGCGTCAACTGTTATGTCTTGTGTTGCTGATGCTACAGCAATTAAAAGTCCAACAGTAATAACTAATGCTAAATTTTCTGTTGGATTAATCATGCTCCATAAAAAAAGAGATAACAAAATTAATGATTGCATTAATACAATCCACCCTCTTCTATGACCAATTTTTTTTGTTAAAAAGGGTATTTGGATCCTATCAACTAAAGGTGCCCATAAATAATTAAAAGCATAAACAGCAAATATAAGTCCAGCCCAGCCTACGGTTGATCTACTAAGTCCATCTTCCTTTAACCATAAACTAAGACTACTTCCGATTAAAACCCAAGGAAATCCAGAAATTGCACCTAATAATAATATTTTTAACATTCTTTTATCAAAGTAAATTGAGAAGGTTTCTGAAAGAGATTGTTTTTTTATTTCAATCATTTTAATTTCTCCAAAAGGATGGAAGGAATAAAACTAATATTGCAAAAAGTTCTAATCTTCCCAAGATCATACCAATAGTTAAAATCCACTTTGAAACATCAGGTAGAGTTGAAAAATTTCCATTAGGACCAATTATGGATCCTAACCCAGGACCAACATTAGAAATGGAAGTAGCAGCACCTGATATTGCTGTAACAAAATCAAGCCCTGTTAAAGATAACAAAGCTGACAATAAAAAAAATATTACTAAATACATGTATATAAATGAAATTATTGAAGCAATAAATTTATTATCGATTTGACTCTGGTCATATTTCAAAACAAAAATACCCTTGGGATAAATAATTTTTTTGAGCTGATTTGCTATAAAAGAATAAAGAATTTGAAATCGAAATATTTTAATACCACAAGTTGTTGAACCTGCGCATCCTCCGATAAACATTAAACCTAAAAATAAAACTAATGCAAAACTTCCCCAACTATCAAATTGTGCATTTACATAACCAGTTCCTGTCAAAATTGAAATGACATTAAAAAAGACTGACCTTATATTAAATGAACTTGAATTATTAATTGATAGATAAACTGATAAAATTATAATAGATACAAATATAACCTTTAAAAAAGTTTTAATTTGAGTATCAGAAGTAAAGATAGATCTATTTCCATTTAGAAATTTTATATAAACAATAAAAGGAAGACTTCCCAAAATTATAAAAATCATTGCAGATGTTTCTATTGCAACGCTATTAAAAAAACCAATAGACTGATTATAATTTGAAAAACCTCCTGTTGCTATTGTCGTCATAGAATGAGTAATACTATCAAAAATATCCATTCCAAAAATATTATAAGTAATAGCACAAAGAGCAGTTAGACCTGAATAAATATAAATTAATCTCAGTGCGACCTCTTTTGATTTTGGAAGAATTTTTTCTGATGAGTCATTGTTGGATATTTTAAATAGCTGCATACCTCCAACATTCATAATTGGCATTAAAGTAATTGCCATTACGATTATACCAATACCACCCAACCATTGAAGTATTGCTCTCCATAGTAAAATACCTTTAGGCATATCCTCAAGATTTGAGATAATTGTAGAGCCAGTAGTAGTAATCCCTGACATACTCTCAAAAAAAGCATTAGTGAATGAAAAGTTTAAATCAGAAAATACAAAAGGAAGAGACCCAAAGATTGCAATACTTAACCAAGAAAGTGCTGTGAGCAAAAAAGCTTGTTGTAAATTTAGTTTTTTTTCATGATCCAAATTTGATAAAAAAAATAAAGTACCGAAAACTATTGTTACGATAGAAGCTCCAAAAAAAGACGAATCAAACTGGCTATAGATCAGTTGCACAATAATAGGCACTAACATAAAAATCCCTAGGATTATTTGAAGTATCCCTAGTGTAAAAAAAACAGTTTTATAATTAGACATTTTGAAAGAACATTATTTTATGGTAAATAAATTTCAACTCTATAAGAATTAAGTTGTTCGTTAATATTAGATTTTGTTTGAATTATTCATGATTAAAAAAGAAAACTTAGAAAAAACAAGTGCTTGGCCATTCGTTGAGGCTAAAAAGTTACTTAGAGAAAGAAAATCTATTATTGAAAAAAAAGGAAAAATCACACTTCAAACTGGCTACGGACCAAGTGGATTACCTCACATAGGAACTTTTGGTGAAGTTGCTAGAACTTCGATGATGGTAAATGCTTTAAAGCATTTAACAGATCTTCCAACAGAAATTTTGACTTTTTCAGATGATATGGATGGATTAAGAAAAGTACCTGAAAATGTTCCTAACAAAGAATTACTAGAAGAAAATTTGCATAAACCACTTACACAAGTTCCAGACCCTTTTAAAAAATTTAAAAGTTTTGGTGAACATAATAATGAAATGTTAAAAGATTTTTTGAATAATTTTAAATTTATTTATAATTTTAAAAGTTCAACTAAACTTTACAAATCAGGTTTTTTTAATCCCTCTTTAGAAGTTATCTTAAAAAATTATAAGGGAATAATGAACATCATATTACCAACTTTAGGAAAAGAACGTCAAAAAACTTATAGCCCTTTTTTGCCCATATGTCCTGAAACAGGGCGAGTATTAGAAATTCCAGTAAAAGAGATAAACGAAAAAAAATCTATAATTATTTTTGATAACAAAGGAAAAGATCTAGAGTCTAGTGTTCTAGATGGAAATTGTAAATTACAATGGAAAGTTGACTGGGCTATGAGATGGTATGCTTTAGATATTGATTTTGAAATGTATGGAAAAGATCTTATAGAAAGTGCAATTTTATCATCAAAAATTATCAAACTAATTGGAAAAACTAATCCATCTGGTTTTGCTTACGAGTTATTTTTAGATGAAAAAGGGGAAAAAATATCGAAATCAAAAGGAAATGGTATTACAATTGATCAATGGCTTCAATATGCTTCACCTGAAAGCTTATCATTATATATGTATCAAAATCCTAAAAGAGCTAAAAAACTTTATAATGAAATTGTTCCTAAAGCTGTGGATGAATATCTAGACTCAATTGAAAAAGCAAAAAATCAAGATGAATTACAATTACTAATGAATCCTGCTTGGCACGTACACAATAGTACTCCTCCTCAAGAAAATATAATTATGTCTTTTTCGATGTTATTAAATCTTGTTGAGACAAGTAACGCAGATAATAAAGAACTTTTATGGAAGTTTGTTAAAAAATATAAAGAAAATATCTCAGAAAAAGATCATCCTATTTTTGATAATCTAGTGGGTTATGCTATCAAATATTTTAATGACATAATAAAAGCAAAGAAAAAATACAAAACTCCAAATTTAGAAGAAAAAAAAGCTCTAGAGTCTTTAGTCAAAACTCTAGAAACTTGTAACGATAAAATGACACCTGAGGATATTCAAACATTAATTTACTCAACAGGTAAAGAAAATGGTTATGCAGAAAATCTAAGAGATTGGTTTAAGTTGATTTATCAAGTGGTATTTGGTGATGAAAATGGTCCTCGAATGGGTTTTTTTATAAGTTTTTTTGGTGTTAAAGAAACAAAAGATCTTATAATAAATAAAATTAAATAATGTTTTCAAATTTAAGATCTTTAATTTTCAAATTAGATCCTGAGACAGCTCACAGTTTAGCTATTAAATCTTTAAAATTTAATTTTGCTCCAAACATTATGGATGAAGATAAGAATAATCCTTTATTTAAAACTAAATTATTTAATAGAAATTTAGAAAATCCAATAGGAATAGCGGCAGGTTTTGATAAAAATGCAGAAGTATATAATTCATTATTTAAGCTTGGTTTTGGTTTTGTTGAAGTTGGTACAGTTACGCCCCTTCAGCAATATGGAAATCCTAAACCTAGAGTTTTTAGGCTGGTCGAAGATGAGGCCCTGATTAATAGACTTGGTTTTAATAATTTTGGATCAAAAAATGTTTTAGATAGAATTAAATCTAAAAAGCAGATTGGTTTACTGGGTGTAAATATAGGTCCAAACAAAGATACTAAGGACCGAAATGGTGATTATATTGAATGTTTGAAAACTTTTTGTGAAGTAGCAGATTATATTACAATAAATATTTCCTCACCAAACACAGAAGACTTAAGAAGTTTTCATGATGAATTTAAATTAGATGAATTATTAAAGGCGATTGATAAAGAAAAAAAAATTTTGAACTCATCAATACCAATTGTTGTGAAAGTTTCACCTGATATAAGCGATCAAGATGTCAGTAAAATTTCTGATGTTCTTTTAGATAATAATATTGAAGCTGTAATTATTTCAAACACCTCGGACTCTACTAGAGATCGATTGAGCAATATTCTAAAACATCAAAAAGGTGGATTATCAGGTAAACCGATTGAGGAAAAATCTACAAGTTTGATTAATAAATTTTATAATATTTTAGAAGGAAGAATTAAAATTATAGGAGTGGGAGGAGTAGACTCAGGTATGAGTGCTTATAAAAAATTTTTGGCAGGTGCTGATTATGTTCAGCTGTACACTGGGATGGTTTATAGAGGTCCAAATGTAGTGGGTATTATCAAAAAAGAGTTAAAAGAATTACTATTGAAGGATGGTGTTAAGAATTTTACTGAGATTATAGGAAAAAAAAGACAATCTTAAATCATATAAACTTGACGCAATCCATATCTCACCTTATATAGTCGAGTTATAATGGCAAAAAAATGTGAACTAACTGGAAAAAATCCTATGAAGGGCCATAATGTTAGTCATGCTAACAACAAGACAAAAAGAAGATTCCTGCCCAATTTAAAAAAAGTAAAATTTACTAGTGAACTTTTGAAAAGAAGCATGAAACTAACAGTTAGCAACGCTGGTGTTAGATCTGTTGATAAAAAAGGAAGTTTCGACGAGTTCTTGAAGACTGTTAAAAATAAAAATTTATCTCCAAGATTAAAAAAATTAAAAAAGAGTTTGCTAATTAAATCTCCATTTCAAAAAAAACTTATTCAATCTAAAACTGCCTAATGAATAAAATATTTTTGATACTCTCATTTTTTATGGGAGTTGTTGTTTTAGCTTCTAATTATTTAGTTCAATTTCCAATTAAATATTATGGTTTGGAAGAAATATTAACTTATGGTGCATTTAGTTACCCAATTGCTTTCCTGATCACTGATCTTGCCAATAGATCGTATGGCAAGAAAGTTGCTAGAAAAATTGTTTATATTGGCTTTGCTATAGGAATTAGTTTTACTCTTTTGTTTTCGACAAATTTTGCAGACCTAATATCTTTAAGAATTGCCATAGGTTCAGGTACTGCATTTTTAACGGCACAGCTGTTAGATGTTCAAATATTCGATAAACTTAGAAAAAGGGACTGGTTTATTGCTCCATTAACATCTTCACTTATTGGATCTACAGTTGATACTTTTCTATTTTTCTCAATATCCTTTTATGCAACAGGGATACCTTGGGTTACACTTGCATTCGGAGATTTAGCAGTCAAGATTTTAGTGGCATTAACAATGCTAATTCCATTTAGATTTCTCTTAAAAACATTTAAGCCTGTATAGATTTAGTATAAATATTTATAAGTTAATATTTTATATGCTAGCTTTGCTACTAAAAAATTATAAGAGTTGAAACCTTTTATTGGTGCAAGTTCATTTATATCTGCTCCAACTATGTTAGAATTTTTAGCAGCTATTCTTATTATATCTAAAGTTTCATCCCAAAACAATCCACCTGGTTCTGGTGTACCAGTAGCAGGCATAATACTAGAGTCAAAACCATCAACATCAAAAGTTAGATAAACAGTCTTATTCTTTATTAATTTTTTAAATTTTTGCAGACTCCAATTTGCTTTATCTTTAGCCCAAAATAAATTTATTCTTGATTTATTCTTTTTCAGAAATGGGATTTCACTTTGAGAAATATTTCTAATTCCAAATGAAATAACAGAAACATTTTTATAATCCAAACATCTTCTGATTGCTGAGGCATGGGAAAATTTATTCCCGTTATAGCTATCTCTTAAATCTGCATGAGCATCGAAATGTAAAATGCAAATTTTCTTATATTTTTTTACAAATGGCTCAATACATCCAGGTGTAATTGAATGTTCACCTCCAAAAGTCATAGGAAAAAGTTTTTTATTTAAGATTTCTTTATTTAAACTAGCTATTTTTTTTAGAGCTTTATTTATATTTCTATCAATCTTAAAAGGTTTTAATGTTTTAATTCCTATTTTTTTATAAGGTTCACAATTCAATTCTTCATCATATAATTCTACTTGATGAGAGGCTTTAATTATTTCTTTCGGACCATTTTTTGTGCCTCCACCATAGCTTACAGTTTTTTCAAGACCAAAAGGGACTATTACTACTCGCTCTCGAAAATTGAACTTATTATCAACTCCTAAAAAACCTTTTTTATTTGATAAATATTTCAAGTTACTATCCAAATATTTTTGAGAAATTTTTTCTTTCTCTATTTTTCCACTCAGCCCTATGATAGGCATCACTAGCAATTAATGGAAGTACACTTGTAGCTTCTGCAAAAACCATTTGTTCTTTAGTTACATTTACTTTACCCCAAGAACTAGCTTCTTTTAAAGTTGAACTACTACAAGCTCCATCTCTAGAATCAGCTACAGTGATTTGTACAGCATATTTATGCATATCAACTTCTTTACCTAAAAGCTCAGCACATATCACTGTATCTTGAATAAAATTTTTTGGCACCCCTCCACCAATCATAAATAAACCAGAACCTTTTGATTGGATTTTAATTTCAGTTAATTCTCTAAATTCTCTTATTGAGTCAATTGTCATATGTTTTTTTGGATTTTTTTCTTGATGAATTACTAATCCAAAACCTGCACTAGAGTCAGTGAAAGCAGGGCAAAATATTGGAACATTATTGTCATATGCTGTTTCAATTAAAGAGTCTTTTTTAATAGAGTTTTTTTTTAAATACTTACCCATTTCATATATAAATTCTCTTGAAGTATAACTTCTAGGCTCTAAATTATCTGCTATCTCAGAAATTTTTTTATCACAAATTTGTAACTCTTCTTCATCGATATAAGTGTCATAAATTCTATCAATGTAGTTTTTTCTTAGTTCAGTATCATCTTGAAATTGGGATCCTCGATAATGTTTGAAGCCCAAAGCTTCAAAAAAATCCATATCTATTATTGATGCTCCGGTCGCAACAATAGCATCTACCATATTGTATTTTACTAGATCTTTATAGATGTTCATACATCCAGCTGCAGAAGTAGAGCCAGCTAAAGTTAAAAATATCGTACACTCTTTATCTCTCAACATTTCATTATATATATTTGCTGCATTAGCAGTTTCTCTAGATACAAATGACATTTTTTCCATGGATGAAATAATCTTTCTGGCATCGAAAGATGTAATATCTATATGCTCTACAGGATTTTTTAAAAAATCTTTCTTACTATTATGACCTAAGCTTTTATTCTCTGACATTAAGCAACCAATGTTGCTTTATCAATCTCTTTATCATAAAGAGTCATGATTGGTTTATCTTCAACTTCATAAATTTCATCTGAAAAGAATCCATTAAATTGAGTTCTAAATGTTAAACCATAAGATCCTAATTGACCAAGTTCAATATAGTCATTCTCTTTAATATTATTTGGAAGAAGAAAAGGGCCCTTCATATAATCCATACTATCACAAGTCGGACCATAGAAATCAAAAGCTGTTAATTTTTTTGAAATTATTTTATTAGAACTATTTTTAATCATTCTTGATGGAAATACTATGTTCGGCGTTCCTGCATCAAAAAGTGTGCCATAAGTTCCATCATTGATATAAAGTTTTTGTTTTTTTCTTAGATTAACTCTAACAATTGTTGAGCCACTTTCGGCCACTAACGCCCGACCAGGTTCACATATAATTTCAGGCAATTTATCAATCTTTAAATTTTCCAAACTTTTTTTAATTTCACTAAAATAATTATTTAAAGATTGTGGAATAAGATCTGGATATATAGTTGGAAACCCACCTCCAACATTAATATAATCTGGAATAATTTTTGTTTTTTTAATTATGTTTCCTATTTCAGTAATGCCTTTAGCATAAGAGATTGGGTGCATACATTGAGATCCAACATGAAAACTCAAGCCAACCTTACTTGAATGTTGTCTAGCTAACCTTAAAAGTCCAGCAGCTTCAGAACTTAAAGCACCAAATTTTTTTGATAAGTCAATCTCAGCATGTTCATTTGATACAGATACTCTTACAAATAGCTCGAGGTCTTTAGCATTGTTTGTAATTTCAATAATTTTAATTAGTTCATCCTTTGTATCTAGTGAAAATGTTTTAATACCATATTTAAAATATGCTTCACTAATACTTTCTCGACTTTTTACAGTGTGCATATAAGAACATTTAGCTGTTTTAGTAAATTTTCTTACTGTCTTTACCTCTTCAATAGATGCAACATCAAATTGATTAATTCCACTTTTGATTAAAGTCTTTATAACTTCTTGATGAGGATTAGTTTTAACTGCGAATAGAACTTTGCCAGGAAATTTTTTTTGAAAAAAGTTTGATGCAGAAAGAATAGAATTCTTTCTGATGCAATAGACTGGTTTATCAGGTTTCAGTTGATTAACCAATTCTTCAACCGACTTAAATTTTTGCATTTAAAATGCCCCCCAAAAAAATTTAACAAAAAAAAGTCTTTTTATTTAAAAATAACTTTAGTAATTCGAGCAATTAATCCAATAGTTATTCAATGTAAAGCAAATAATTACCTATTGAATTGTGGAAAAAAATGACCATATCATAATCATGAAAAATGAGCCAACACTGCAAAATTTGAAGGATTTTGAGAATAAATCCCTGTTGATAGTTGATGATGATAATCCTTTTAGAGAGAGGTTAGCAAGAGCCATGGAAAAGAAGGGATTCGAGGTTATTCAAGCTGAGGGTGTGCAAAAAGGCATAGACTCAGTCAAAGCAAAAAAACCTGGATTCGCAGTAGTTGATTTAAGACTGAATGATGGAAATGGCTTAGAGGTTGTTAAACAAATACAAACATCCAATTCAGAAAGTAGAATTATAATGTTAACAGGTTATGGAAATATTCCTACAGCAGTTGCAGCCATAAAAGAAGGAGCAATAGATTATTTGGCTAAACCTGCTGACGCCGATGATGTTGAAAAAGCATTATTAGCTGACCCTACAAAGAAAGCAGCTCCACCGGAAAATCCTATGTCAGCTGATAGAGTTAAGTGGGAACATATACATAGAGTATTTGAATTGTGTAATCGAAACGTTTCAGAGACTGCTAGAAGATTGAAGATGCACAGAAGAACCCTTCAAAGAATCCTTTCTAAAAGATCACCTAAATAAATTTTCTTAATTTTAAAATTTTCTTAGTCAAAATTGTTAATAATACAATTTTGAATAACTCAGCTAACAGAAAAGGTACAACACCTAATTCAAAAATCGGTTTATCCCAACCTATTATAGTTCCTAACCATAAAACTCCCAAAATATAAATAGTAGAAACTGACAATATTAGTTTTGTAAAAATTATGAAATAATTATCAGCAGACTTAATAAAGGAAGCTAAAAAACAAGCCAAAAGAAATCCTATAAGATATCCCATGGTCGGGCCCGTAAAATAAGCTAAACCAATTCCTCTTTCTGGAGAATTAGAAAAAACAGGCAATCCCACTATTCCTTCCAATAAGTACAAACCTACTGTAGCGAGAGCAACTTTATATCCAAAACTTATTCCAAGAAACAATACAACAAATGTTTGCATTGTCATTGGGACTGGGTAAAAAGGTATTTTAATTTTAGCAGAAATGGCCAAAACTAAAGAACCTACAAATATAACAAGTAAAGATTTTATTATTTGCGATTGAGTATTTTGCTTTATAAGTTCCATAAAAAATAATACTCTTATTTTAATCTATAATCTATATTTATTTATTATGAGCAAAATTCAAAAAAAAGATCATTTTTATCTAGTCGATGGCTCAGGTTATATTTTTAGAGCTTACTACGCTTTACCACCTTTAACACGAAAAAGTGATGGATTACCAACTGGTGCGGTAAGCGGATTTTGTAGTATGTTATTTAAATTACTCGAGGATTCTAAATCTAAGGAAAATAAACAAAAACCTTCACATTTTGCAGTAATCTTTGACTCAGCTAGAAAAACTTTTAGAAACGAAATCTATAGTGATTACAAAGCTAATCGTTCAGAAGCCCCAGATGATTTAGCTCCACAATTTGAATATATTAGAAAATCAGTTTTGGCCTTTAATTTACCTTCAATTGATCTTGTAAATTACGAAGCAGATGACTTGATAGCGACTTATACAGATCAAATTTTAAAAAAAGGTGCAAAAGTTACAATTGTATCCTCAGACAAAGATTTAATGCAATTATTTAAAAAAGATGTTCGAATTTTTGATCCGATGAAAAATAAATTTATTTCTCAAGAAGATGTGCAAAATAAATTTGGAGTTGAACCTCATAAAGTAATTGACGTTCAAGCTTTAGCTGGTGATAGCAGTGACAATGTTCCTGGCGTTCCAGGAATAGGTGTAAAAACTGCCGCAGAATTAATTAACAAATACGGGGATCTCGAAACGCTTTTGAAGTCTGCTGATGAAATTAAACAGAACAAAAGAAGAGAAACACTTATTGAAAACAAAGATAAAGCATTAATTAGTAAGAAACTAGTAACTTTAAAACATGACGCCCCAGTAGATAGAGATTTAAGTGAATTCAAATTAAAAGAAATCGATAAAAAAAAACTGTATAAATTTTTAAGGGAAATGGAGTTTAATAGACTATTAAGTTCGGCTATCTCAGCGTACGGTGAACCAAGTTTAGATAGTGTTAAAAGCAGCCTGAAAACCAATGAAAATCAAAAAACTATTGATAAAAAAGAATATCATTTGATTATTGATCCCAACGAAATTGATAATTACGTAAAAGAAGCTGAAGAAGCAGGAGAGGTCGCCGTAGATACTGAAACGAGTTCGTTAGATCCCCATCAAGCTGATCTAATAGGCATTTCTTTAAGCTCTAAAATCGGTAAGGCTTGCTATATCCCTATCGGCCATAATTCAAAAAAATGCATAAAGAAAGATATAGTTTTAAAAAAATTAAAACCGTTGCTTGAAGACCCTAGTGTTAAAAAGATAGGACAAAATATAAAATTTGATTTTATTATATTGTTTAAACAAGGTATTCATATTGCTTCAATGGAGGATACGATGCTCATGTCGTATGTATTAGATGCTGGAAAAAATAGACATAATATGGATACATTGTCTAAAATTCATCTAGATCATAAGACTATTACTTTTAAAGAATTAGTAGGATCTGGAAAAAAAGAAATAAATTTTAGTGAGGTTGACATTGAAAAAGCAAAAGATTACGCCGCGGAAGATGCAGATATTACTTTTAGATTATACAAAAAGTTTCACAAAAGTTTGAAAGATGAGAAAATGATTCATATTTATGAAGTTTTTGAAAAACCAATGATAAAAATTTTGGCGTTTATGGAAATTGAAGGTATTAAAATTGATGATAAGTTTCTTAAATTTTTGTCTATTAAATTTGAAAAAAAAATAGAAAAACTTCAAAAAGAAATTTTTAAGATATCAAATAAAGAATTTAATATTGCCTCTCCAAAACAATTAGGAGAAATTTTGTATAATGATCTTAAAATAGCTGATCTTAAAAAAACTAAAAAAGGAAGTTTTGCAACAAGTGCATCGGTTTTAGAAGATCTTGCCTTTAAAGGACATAAATTTCCACAATTAGTTTTAGATTGGAGACAAGTTTCTAAATTAAAAAATACTTACACAGATTCTTTACCAGAACACATTAATTCACTGACAAAAAGAGTTCATACATCGTTTTTACTCGCAGCCACTACTACTGGAAGATTAGCTTCAAGTGATCCTAATTTACAAAATATTCCTATAAAATCTGAGGACGGTAAGGATATAAGAAAAGCTTTTATAGCTAAAAAAAATCATGTTTTGATTTCTGCAGACTATAATCAGATTGAAATGAGAATTCTAGCTGACCTAGCAGACGTTAAAGGATTAAAAAAAGCTTTCAAAAATAATGAAGACATTCATTCCCTTACAGCTAGTCAAATATTTAACGTTGATATTAAAAAAGTTAATCAAGATCAAAGAAGAAAAGCAAAGGCTATAAATTTTGGAATTATTTATGGTATTTCTCAATATGGATTAGCCAAGCAAATAAATGTAACTAACTATGAGGCTGAAGAATTTTTAAATGCTTATTTTGCAAAATTTCCAGAAATTAAAATTTATATGGATCAAACAATTAAATTTTGTAGAAAAAGTGGTTATGTAAATAATATTTTTGGAAGAAAATCGCATTTTATAAGTATTAACGATAAGAATTATAATGTAAGGAATTTCCAAGAACGTGCCGCAATAAATGCTCCTATTCAAGGATCTGCATCTGAAATTATGAGATTGGCAATGATTAGATTAGATAAAAAATTTAGTGAGATAAAAGACAATAATACAAGAATGCTCCTCCAAATTCATGATGAATTAATTTTTGAGGCACCAAAAGAGGACTCAAAAAGGATCAGTGGAATGATAATAGAAGAAATGACAAGTGTAGCTAACAGTGATCAACATTCTTTCTCTATACCCTTAACTGTAGATCTGAATATCGGTGATAACTGGGGTGCACTTCACTAATTTTAATTAGTTGCCCAAATTAGAACAATTTAGTATTTTTATAAGTAAGTATGCTTAAACAAACAATTGCTTTAATAGATGATGATCGAAATATCTTAACTAGTCTAAGCATAGCTTTAGAAAAAGAAGGGTTTAACGTTCAAACCTATATCGATGGTGAAAGTGCTTTAATTGGACTTACTAGAACCCCTCCTGATTTAGCAATAATTGATATCAAGATGCCAAAAATGGATGGAGAGGAATTATTAAAAAAATTAAGAAAAAAAACATCTTTACCAGTTATTTTTTTAACATCCAAAGATGATGAAATTGATGAGTTATTAGGATTAAAATTAGGTGCTGACGATTTTGTAAAAAAATCAGGAGGATTTTCAATTAAAGTTTTAATTGAAAGAATTAGAGTACAGCTTCGAAAAAAAGATACCAAAGATACGATAGAAGAAAATAAAAGCATCATTTCACATGGCAAACTCAAACTAGATCCCTCTCAATTGGAGTGTGAATGGAATGGTAAGCAATTACCAGACAAATTAACAACTACAGAATTCTTATTAGTGAAAGAATTAGCAAAAAGACCTGGGATTATTAAAGAAAGAGCCCAGTTGATGGATATTGCTTATAGAGAAGACACTGATATAGAAGATAGGACGATTGATAGCCATGTTAAGAGAATTAGAAAAAAATTTAAAAAAGTTGATCCTGAATTTTCAGCCATAGAAACCAGATACGGAAGTGGATACAGATGGAACGTTAACTAATGTTCAACGACACTCTTAAAAATTTATCTATTTTAAAAAAATTTTTATTTATAAATTTAATTTTTTTTACAATTATTGGTTTATTTACATTTGTTTATATAAAAAATGTACAACCAAATTTAATTAAAAAAAAATCCTCAAATCACATAGAGGTAATAAATAATACTATTGATAATATTACTAGATTAAATGTTAAGTTTGTTGAAGAAGATATAAGAAGTTTTTTATTTTCTACAAGATTTCTTTTTCAAAATCTTGATAGAGTAATATTTTTTGATAATGAACTTAATTTAGTTGGAGATACTGATACCTTAGATCTTGATCCAAGATCATTTTCAACAAGATTAGATACTGTAGAATTAGAAATATTAAATGAAAAAAAAACGAAAGAGATAACTGAAAAGAAGAATATTGATATTGGAAATGATTATGCTGTTTCATTAAACGATGTATTAATTAACTATGCTGGTTCTAAAAAAGTTGGAATCCCTTTCACATTTACGCAAGAAGAGTTCAATAAATTTAAGTTAATTACAATTAAAAATGTAATGCAAAATGGTAAAAATATTGGTTATTTGGCTATTACTGAAAATGCAAATGACATCAAAGCAGCAATTGATGAAAGGAAGAGTTTTATAATCAGAACTGCAATAGCGGTTGGGATAGTAATAGTAATTTTTTCATTTGTTCTTAATAGGTATTTTCTTAAACCTATAAAGAATTTAGTAAGCTATACTAAGACAATAAAAAATAAAAATCCTAAAACTACTAATATTGATATATTGAAATTAAGAAACGATGAATTGGGACTGCTATCAAATTCTTTAGATGATATGACACTAGAATTACAAAAACGAATATCACATGCAGAAAATTTTTCTACTGATCTAGTTCATGAAATAAGAAATCCTCTTGCCTCCTTAAAAAGTGCATCTGAGATTTTACATGATACAAATGATATTAATCAGAGAGTCAAGCTGATTGATATATTGTGTCATGATGTACAAAGAATTGAAAGATTAATTACAGATTATTCTCAAATATTAAAAGATGAAGTTGCTTTAAGTAAAGAAAAAATAAAAAGACTAGATATCGAACCAATTATAAAATCAGTTGTAGATGATTTTAATAATATCTATAAATTAAAAAGAGGAATTAAAATTTCTTATAAAAATGATAAAAAGGATAGATATTATATAAATGGTATAGAAAATAGGATTGAACAAATAGTAGCTAATCTCCTGGATAATGCAGTTTCTTTTAGTGAAGATAACAAAGAAATAGTTGTGAAAGTGTCAAGATCAAATGATAATAAAGTGCTTTTAAATATATTAGATGAAGGCGAAGGGTTTAAAGAAAAAGATACAAACAAAATATTTAATAGATTTTATAGTAATAGACCAGATAAATTTGGTCAGCATTCTGGCCTTGGTTTAAACATAGTAAAAAATTTAGTTGATTTGCATAATGCTACAATTAAAGCTTCCAATAGGTTAGATCGAAAGGGCGCAAGTATGGAAATTATATTTCCTAAAGTTTAAAGAGTGCTATTGATTAATTAACCCTTTATTGTTAGAAAACTCTTCATGAAAGATTTCAAAGTTAAAGATATATCTCAAGCAGAATTTGGTCGTAAAGAAATTTCTATAGCTGAAAGTGAAATGCCAGGATTAATGGCTCTAAGAGATGAGTATTCTGGAAAATCACCTTTAAAAGGAGCAAAAATTATCGGCTGTCTTCATATGACAATTCAAACAGCCGTATTGATTGAAACCTTGGTAAATTTGGGTGCTGAAGTAAGATGGTCTTCTTGTAACATCTTTTCTACTCAAGACCATGCAGCTGCGGCAATCGCAAAAGTAGGAATACCAGTTTATGCTTGGAAAGGTGAAACTGAAGAGGAATACCTTTGGTGTATTAAACAAACAATTATAGGCGAAAAAGATTGGAAACCAAATATGCTGTTAGACGATGGAGGTGATCTTACAGCGATAATGCACAATGAATATAAAGATTTATTAAAAGATGTAAAAGGAGTTTCAGAAGAAACGACTACCGGCATTAAAGCATTGAATAAGATGGAAAAAGAAAAATCACTTTTACTTCCAGCAATTAATGTTAATGACTCAGTTACAAAATCAAAATTTGATAATCTATATGGTTGTAGAGAGAGTTTAGTTGATGGAATAAGAAGAGCCACCGATGTTATGATGTCAGGTAAAATTGCAATTGTAGCAGGATTTGGGGATGTAGGAAAAGGAAGTGCAGCATCTTTAAGACAAAGCGGTGCAAGAGTTTTAGTTACAGAGGCAGATCCTATTTGTGCCTTACAAGCTGCAATGGAGGGGTATGAAGTTGTTTTAATGGATGAAGCTATAAGTAAAGCTGACATAGTTGTGACAGCAACAGGTAACAAAGATATTGTTACAGCAGACCATATGCGAGATATGAAAGATCGAGCAATTTTATGTAATATAGGGCACTTCGATAACGAAATTCAAGTTGAGGCTTTAAAGAATTATAAATGGACTGAAGTGAAACCTCAAGTGCATGAAATAGAGCTTCCAAGCAAAAAAAGAATAATTCTTTTAGCTGAAGGAAGATTGGTTAACTTAGGCTGTGCCACAGGTCACCCAAGTTTCGTAATGAGTGCATCCTTCACAAATCAAGTAATTGCCCAAATAGAGCTCTGGAATAATCATAAAAATTATGAAAACAAAGTTTATGTATTACCAAAACATTTAGATGAAAAAGTTGCAACTCTACACCTAAAAAAAGTAGGTGCAAAACTGACAAAACTTTCTAAAGAACAAGCAGATTATATTAGTGTTGGAGTAGAGGGTCCTTATAAACCTGATGCCTATCGCTATTAGTAAAGATAAAATAGATTTATCATCAGAAAAAAAAACAAAGGAATTAGCTGATAAATTTTCAAAAAAACTCAAATCTGGAAACATAGTTTTTTTATATGGTGAAATGGGAGTAGGTAAAACTACTTTTATAAGATATCTAATTAACCAAATACAAAAAGATAATAAACTAGAAATAACTGATGTTACCAGTCCAACTTTTACCTTACTAAATGAATATCAAATTAATGAGATTAAGATAAACCATTATGATTTATTTAGATTAAAATCAGTTGATGAAATAAAAAATTTAAATTTATTTGGAGACAATTTTAATACAATTACATTAATAGAATGGCCACAAATTATAAGGGAAAAACCTCAAAATTTGATAGAATTAAATTTTGAATATGGAAAAGATCATGAAACAAGATCTATACAAATCAAAGGTTTAAATCTGTAATTTTTTTATGAAAAATCTGATAAAAATAAAAGGTGACGCATCCATAAGAAACTTTTATAGAAAAAAAAATAATCGCAATACTTCGATTATTGTGGTTGCTAAGAAAGAAAAATTTAAAAATTTGCTTGTGTATGATGCAATTAATAAGGTTCTAAACAAAAATAAAATTTTAGCACCAAGTTTGTATAAGGAAAATTATAAAAAGAATTACATTGAGATACAAGATTTTGGAAATGAAACCATTTTTACTAAATTGAATAAAAAAAAAATCAATAAGTTTAAATATTTTAAAAAAATAATTAACTTATTGAATAAAGTTCAAGCAATAAGAAATAGAAAAATTAAAAACTTTAAAAATAAAGATTATACGATTCCCAAATATGATAAAAAAATACTTATAAATGAAGCAAATTTGTTTTGTGATTGGTATGTAAAAAAAAACTTTTCAGAGTTTACTAATGATAAATTTAAAAAAGAATTCAAAAAAATAATTAAACGACTTGCAAATAATTTAAAATTAAAAAACAATTTTTTTGTACATAGAGACTTTCACGTTTCAAATTTAATGGTGGTAAACAATCAAATAGGATTAATAGATAGCCAAGATGCTTTAATTGGAAACAGAGCCTACGATTTAGCCTCATTGATAGATGATGTGAGATTTAAAACCTCTAAATCATTTAAAAAAAAAGTTTTCAACTTTTATGTAAAAAGACAAAAAAAATTAGATTTAAAAAAATTTAAAAATGATTTTGAAATATTATCAATTTTGAGAAATTTAAAAGTGATTGGGATATTTACACGACTTGCATTAAGGGATGGGAAAAAGAATTATTTAAAAATGATACCTTATACATGGAAATTAATTAAAACGCGGATCAATGAAAATGAAAAATTTCAAGACTTGAAAAAACTATTAAAAAAAAATTTAAAAATAAAATTAAATGAAAATTAATACAGCATTAATACTGTGTGCAGGACTAGGTAAAAGATTAAATCCTCTAACATTGGCAACACCCAAGCCACTGCTTGAGTTGGACGGTATAACAATATTAGAAAGATGTATTAATATTATAATAAAGCTTGGTATTAAAAAAATTTTTCTTAATACGTTTCATTTAAGTAGCCAAATTTTAGAATTTATTGAAATTAAAAAATTCCCTATTGATATTCAAATAATTGAAGATGGAAAAGAAATTTTAGATACAGGAGGTGGAATTTTAAACATGATTGAGAATTCGAAAGATAACGATTTCATAATTTTCAATCCAGACACTTTATGGCACAAATACTATATCAATGAAATTAATGATATGAAGAATTTTTACTTTTCAAAAAAATTAAATAATATTCTTTTTTTGGTAAATAAAAAGTTAAGCTTTGATAAAAATCTCAAAGGAGACTTTGATTTAAAAAGTAATTTATTAAAAAAGAATGTGAATAATGATTTCATTTATATTGGCTGTCAAATTTTAAATAGAAATTTGTTTGAAAAATACAATGTACGTAATTTCTCAATTTCGGAGATTTGGAATGAATTGTTAAAAAAAGATAAGTTAAATGGTTTTGAAAGTTCAAATAAGTTTCATCATTTAACAAATTTAGAAATATTTAAAAAACTAAAAGATTTTTAGCTCTATCTTTATCAAGATATTCACATTTAATTATTTTTGAATTATTACCTAGTTTAATTACTAATGGGTTTCCAGTAGGTATTTCTAAGTGGGAAATTTGATTATTGTCAAGAGCAAACAACTTTTTACACAATGCTCTTATAGAATTTCCATGGGCTGATATAAGAATATTTTTATCCTCTAATTTATCTTTTATCTCTTCATCAAAATATTTTGTAACTCTTTCATATGTGTCTTTTAAAGACTCAGTATCTGGAATCATCTCTTTAGGCATATTTTTATATGTTTCAATATTTATTGGATGGTATGGACTTTTTTTATTGAGAGGTTCTGGTTTTATATCCCATGATCGACGAAATTCGAAAACTTTGTCTTCTCCAATTTTTTTATTCATTTCAAGCTTGTTTAAACCTGTAAGAGCACCGTAATGCCTTTCATTTAATTGCCAAGCTCTAGAGAAATTTTTTTTATCATTTGAAACCTTTTGTATAATTTTAAGTGTATCATTTGCCCTCAATTGAAGAGAAGAATAATAAAAATTGATTTCAATATTTTTTTCTTTTATTAAAAGGCCAGCTTTATTAGCTTCAGATTGTCCTTTTTCAGTAAGCCCAACATCAACCCATCCAGTGAATCTTTTTTCTAAATTCCAAGTACTTTGGCCATGTCTCACTAGTATTAAAAAACTCATATTGTTATTCTTAAAATATATTTGTAAATAAAACTACATAATTAAATAATGAATTTTTTTTCAAAATATAAAATAGTTTTTATCTCTATAAACTTTTCTTTGATCTTTTTATATCTTTTTCCAGGAAGTTTAATAGGTCAGGTTTTTTATGGTAATAAAAAAATACAACCTCAAATCACCCCTGATTTTATAATATCGTCGAATCATTTTTATGTATTTTTTTTAATTTCTATAATTGGTTTCTTAACTTTTAATAAAATAAACCAAATAAAAATTCTTATAATTTATTTGATTGTAATATCGATAGTTCTAGAGCTTTTACATCTAATAATACCTGAAAGAACTTTTCAATGGTCAGATATATTTGGAAATTTAATAGGAGTGGCAGTTGTAATTTTAATTAGGAATCTTATAAATAAATATGGAGTTTTTAAAAAATAAATTAATTATCTTATTTTTTTTTTTATTAACTGGATGTTCTTCAATTCCATCTAATACTAGTAATAGTTGTTTAATTTTTGATGAAAAATATCTTTGGTATAAACATTCTAAAAAAGTTGAACAAAAATGGGGTACACCTATTTATATCCAACTAGCAATAATAAAAATGGAGTCTGATTTTGATTGGTTGGCTAAGCCTGCAAGAAAAAAAATTTTTAAGATAATCCCTTTTAAAAGGCCTTCAAGCTCATTTGGTTATTCACAGGCGGTCAAGGGTACCTGGGAACAATATAAAAAAGAAACAGGAAACAAACTAGCTACAAGAGCAAGATTTAAGGATAGTGTTGACTTTATTGGTTGGTATACGAATAAAACAGAAACTATTCTTAAAATTTCTAAAAAAGATGCTTTTAGACAATATCTTGCTTATCATGAGGGTTGGGGAAATTATAAACATTATAAAAAAAATAAAAAAGTAATTAGACTAGCAAGGAAAGTAGAAAAACAATCTAAAATTTATAAACAACAATTATTTAAATGTAAAAATTCTCTTCAAATAAAAAAATATATCATTTTTTAGTAAGTTCTTTTTTTAATTCTAAATCTACTACATCTATTCTTTTAGTATTTTTTGCCAATGCCAAATACATTGATGGAGTTACATATAAAGTAAAGAAAGTTGAAATTATCATTCCTCCTAAAATCGTTGATCCAACAGCTAGTCTTGAACCTTCTCCAGCACCAGGGCCAATATTTCCTATTACTAGCGGCATCATTGCAATCATTGTGCTTAGTGATGTCATTATGATGGGCCTGAATCTTACTGCACAAGCTTCCTTAACAGCTAATTCAATATTTTTTCCTGTGGTTCTGATTTGATTAGCATAATCCACAATCAAAATACTATTTTTTGTTGAAATACCAATTAGTATAATCAGTGCAATCTGTGAAAAAATATTTACTGAACTATTGAGAAATAAAATAAATACTAGTCCACCAAAAATAGCTAATGGCACAGTCAAAATAATTATAAATGGGTGAATAAAAGAATTAAATGTTGCTGCCATTACCAAATATGCCGTCATTAAAGCCAAAGCGAAAATTATAAATAACTCATTACTTGTTTCTTTAATTTCCTCAGACTTTCCTTTCCACGCAATTTGATTTTCAGGCGCTAAATCAATCATTATTTTCTCAAAGTACTTTATTGCTTCAGTAAGAGTGTAACCTTCGTTAATATTTGCAGATATAGTTACTGCTCTTTGTCTATTGTATCTAGCTAGTTCTTTTGCTGAACCTTCCTCTTTAAAACTAACTAGATTAGCTAAAGAAATTAGTTTTCCATTTGTTTCCGAACGTACAAATATTTTTGAAACTCCTTCTTTGTTTCTTCTATCAGACAAGTACTGTTGAACAACTATTGGATATTCTTTACCAAGTTTGTTAAAAGTAGTAATTTTTTTACCCCCATAAAGAGTTTCTAGTGTTTCACCTATCGACTTTGTTGAAACACCTAAATCTTTAGCTTTATTTTTATTAATTATCAATTTTACCTCTGGTTTGTTACGATTGTAATCAGAACCGATTCTTGAAAGGTTTTTATTTGTTCTTAGTTTTTGAATTACTTTTTTTTGAATATTTTCAAGCTCCTCATAAGTGCTTCCGTATACAACCATTTGTACTGGTTTATTATAATTAGACACCCTTATTGACTGGGGAGAAATGGGGAAAGCTACTGCTTGAGGTAAAGTTACTATTTTTCCTATAGCTTCTCTTAGAACAACTTGTTGTCCTTTTTTCCGATTTTTCCAGTCATCTAATAAAGCAATTATTATAAAACTATTATATGAGTTAGCTGAATTTCCAAAACCAGGCACTCTCATTATAAATCTTGCATATGGGCTATCCTTAGCTTGTAGAAGTGGTATAAGTCTTGACTCTACTTTAAGAGCTTGTTTTTGAGTATATTCGAAGGAACTTCCCTCATCAGTTGAACCAATAATTAAATATGCCCCACGGTCTTCCATAGGCAACAATTCTTTTTTTGAAAAGTTAAATAGCAATACAGATGTAACAAGTATTAAAATTATGAAAAAAACTACAGCTTTTGTTTTACTTATAATGATATCCAATGTTTCCTTGTAGAAATTGGAAAAACCTATGAAAAATTTTTCAAACTTTTGTATAAAACCTTTTTTTGATGTTTTTTTATATAAAAATTTACTAGCAAGCATTGGAGACAATGTTAATGCTACAAAAGAAGATATAACTATTGAAAAAGATAATGCAATTGCTGTTTCTTTGAATAAAGTTCCAGAAATTCCGTCAACAAAAATTAATGGCAGAAAAACCGCTACTAAAATTAATGTTGTAGCTATAATTGCAAAAGAAATTTGTTTAGAACCCTTGTAGGCTGCAACTAGTGGTGTTTCACCATTTTCTATTCTTCTGTATATAGCATCTGTCATTATGACAGAGTCGTCTGTGATTATTCCTATAGCGAGAATAAAACTCAAAAGAACAAAAATATTTATCGATAATCCAAATATATATAAACCTAAAAAAGATGCTATCAAACTTACTGGAAGAGCTATAGCAGGCACAATAACCGCCTTCAGATTTCCCAAAAATAGATAAATTATTAGAACAACTAAAATAAATGCTATTAATAAAGTTTTATATACCTCCTCAATAGCCGCTTCCACATAGTTTGCTCTATTGAAAGAAACTCTTAAATCTAATTCCTCAGGCAAAGATTTTTTAACTTGGACAATTTTTTTCTTAATATCATTTGAAAGCTCAACTGTAGATGCACCACTTCTCGCATAGATACCAATTCCAACAGTTTTTAAATTTATCTGATCTTTTGTTTGAGCTTTAAATAAAGTTTTTTCTGAAACTGGTCCAAATTCTATTTTTGCAACATCAGATAGTAAAATAATTTTATTACCTGCCTTTTTTATTGGTAGTTGTTTAATAGATTCGATATTATTATATGATTTATCTAAGTTGAGTGTTAAATCAATATTATCTGCTTCAAGAGTACCAGCTGGAAGACTTATGTTTTCTCCTCTCATGGCAGTTTCAACTTCTTTAATAGTCAAGTTATTGGCAGCAAGTCTAATAGGATCAATCCAGACTCTGATACTTAATTCCCTTAATCCACCAACTCTTATTCTTCCAACGTTTTTTACACTAGAAAATTGATCAACTAAAAATCTTTCAGCATAATCCCCTAATTCAAGATCACTCCAAGTTGACGAAGATAGAGATAACCACATAGTTGTAGTAAAACCAGCTGCTCTTTTAAGTATTTGTGGAGGATCAGACTCAGTGGGTAAATTGTCAACAATTCTTGCAACTCTTTCTCTTATATCATTAGCACCGTTATCTAAGTTAATACTTGTGTCGAATTCAATATTGATTGTACTCCTTCCATTTTCAGATTTTGAGTCGATATTTTTTATTCCTGCCGCTCCTCCAATAACATCCTCAACAACCTGAGTTACCTCTTGATCTACAATTGAGGCTGATGCAGATTTATAATCTACTTGGATCTGTACAACAGGGGGCTGTATTCCATTTGGTAATTCTCTTACTGGTAATTTCCAAAAAACAAATAAACCAAAAATAATTAAAATAAGAGACATAACCCAAGATACCGTTGGTCTTTTTATGCTCAATTCAGTAATAAACATTTATTTTTTAATAGGTTTTATTTTTCCACTTGGTCTAACTTTTTTTAATCCTTCAGCTACAATGACGTCTCCCTCTATTAAGCCTGAGATTATTTCTACTTTTTTGTTACTTCTAAGACCTGTTTTTATTTCAGTTTTGTTTGCAATATTTTGATCATTAATTTTATAAACATAAGACTTATCTCCTTCAATCATTATACTTGTGTCAGGAACACTTAATGAATTTCTTAAGTTAAATTTAACACTAACTTCTAACAATGATCCTGAAATTAATTCTAAGTCTTTATTATTTACTTTTATTCTAGCTAATAAACTTCTAGTGTCAGCGTTAATTCTACTCGAAACAAAGTCCACTTTACCCTCAAATATTTTATCTCTATAGCTAGCTATTTTTACATCTACTGGTAATCCTTTTTTTATATATGATGAGTAATTTTCTGGAATTTTGATATCAGAATATATAGTGGAGTTATCATCAAGTGTAATAATAACTATATTATTAGATACCAGTATGTCTTCTGTTAAACCAGTATATCCTAACACTCCACTAAATGGTGCTATTATATCTCCACTTTTTAGTTTTATTAAAATTTCTCCTTTTTCAATAAAATTTTTTAATTTTAACTCTTCAAAAAGATCATTTTTTTTAATTTTAAAAGTCTCTGATTTTTTTGAAATTGCTGTACCAAAAGTTTCTATTTTTCCTGAAAATTCTTTTTTAAAAACTTTTGTAACAATAATTCCTGGTGGAGGTATTTTACTGAATTTTTTTTTAAAATGATTTCCAATCATAGTTCTTCCAATAATCACAATTGCTATGATTAAAAAAAACACCAATATTATGGAAATTATTTTTTTTGATCTACTCATATATTTTTTAAATCATTCCGTATTCAGCCCAAGAGCCATCATAAATACATGGGTGATACTTATCATTTATTAGAGAATAAGCTAGTGCCAAAACACACGCAGTAACTCCAGATCCACATGAAAAGACAATATTTTTTTCATTTGTATTTTTTATGTAATTTTCAAAAATATTTTTAAGATCTTTTTTATTTTTAAAAGTTTTATCTTTATTTAAGCATAGGTTGAAAGGTATACAAAAAGAATTTTTTATATTTCCACTTCGAAGTCCTTTTCTTGGTTCTAAGACTTTTCCTTCAAATCTTTCTTTGCTTCTAGCATCGATTAACTTAAAATTTTGAACATCTATATTTTGATCGATTAATTTTTTTGTTTTTACATATTCTTTTTTCTCAATACCTTTATAATTGGATATTGAAATTTTTGTTAAATTTTTTGTAATTTCTCTATTTTCATTAATCCATTTTTTTAGTCCTCCATTTAAAACATGCACTAATTTTGGATCATGTCCAAAATAAATAAAATTAAACCAACACCGGCAAGAACTGATTACATCTGAGTTATCATAAATGATTATTTTATCATTTTTGCTAATTCCCATTTTTGATACGATCCTTTCCCAATCATCTATTTCAACGAGCATATGAGGGAGATCAATACCTTTTTTAGAATTATTATCTAAATCAAAAAAAATAGCATTTGGGATATGTTCATTCTTATACTCTTCAAAACCATCTCTTCTAACTTGAGGCATATGCCAGGAACAATCAATAATTTTTACTTTTTCAAGATTTTTAGCTAACCAATCAGTCTCTATTAATGACATCTTATCTTTTTTCTAAATATTTTTGATGATATTCTTCTGCAGGACAGTAATTTTTTAACAAAGAAATATTTGTAACGACTTTTCCAGATAATCTTTCATTCACATCATTTAATACTTTTTCTGCCACTAATTTTTGATTATCATTCAGATAGAATATCTCACTTCTATACTGAGTTCCAAAATCTGGTCCCTGAGAGTTTAAAGTTGTTGGATCATGCATCCGAAAGAAGATCCTTAAGATTTTTTCATAAGTTATAATTTTTTCATCAAAATCAAGTTTTACAACTTCTGCATGGTTTGTGTCACCACTACAAACTTCTTTATAATTTGTTGTGGGATTATTACCCCCACAATATCCGACTTCAGTTTTGATAATACCTTCAATTTTACTAAATTTTATTTCAGGCCCCCAAAAACATCCTAATGCTAAAACTGCTATTTCCATTGATTATGATTTAAATTAATTTACAAATTATTCATATGCTAAGTAAAAATCAATTAGGATTTTTGTACATGTTTATATCCATTTGCGCATTTTCTTTAATGGATATTATAGTAAAATGGTCTATAGACTACCCGATTGGACAAGTATTATTTTTTAGAGGTTTTTTTGGGATTGTTTTTTATTTCTTCATAATACCAAGAGAAAGGCTATATAATTTTTACCAAACAAATAGACCTGGACTACATTTACTGAGATGCTTATCAGGTTTAATAGCCCTTGTTTCAATTTTTATTGCTTTAAGAGAACTACCACTTGCTACAGTAGTAAGTATTTCTTTTGCAGCTCCAATATTTACAACTATTTTATCAATATTTTTATTAAGCGAAAAAGTTGGTATTTTTAGGTGGTTGGCTGTGCTAATAGGCTTTATTGGTATTTTAATTATAACTGAACCAGGAATAAGTGCGCTGAATATATATTATATTTTTCCTGTAATTTTTTGTTTAGGATTATCTTATGTTGCTATAACTATAAGGCAATTGTCATCTACAGAACCTGTTTGGTTAATTTCTTTTTATTTTTCTCTTTCTATAACTTTATTAAGTCTTTTGACTATCTCACAAGGTTGGGTATTACCTAATTTTTATGATTTTATATTATTATCATTAGTTGGTATTTTTGGTGGGGTTGCAAATTTATGGTTAAGTCAATCTTATAAATATGCCGAAGTGTCTTTGGTTACACCTTTAAAATATTTAGCCTTAGTCTTTGCAATAATTTTTGGTTATTTTATTTGGAATGAAATACCAACAATTAAAACATTGGTAGGCTCTTTTTTAGTTATAATTTCAACATTAATAATTTTCAGAAGGGAAATTTACAAGAAAAGCATAATTACTTCAAAATCAATAAATGACTAAGGTACCAAAATATTGGAATAAGGCTAAAAAATATCTTTCAAAGAAAGATACAATATTATCAAATTTGATTGCAAGATATAAAAGTCCTTCTGAAACTATACTAACAACTCGAAAAGATATATTTTATTCATTATGTAAAAGTATCATTGGACAACAAATAAGTGTTATCGCTGCTAATTCTGTTTTTCTTAAATTTAAAAAAAAATGTAAGAATAAGATAAAAGCAAAAGTAGTTTTAAAATTGACAACAGCACAATTGAAAAGTTGTGGTTTAAGTAGACAAAAAATATCAGGAATTAAAAATTTATCTAAACAAATATTAAATAAATCTTTTAATCCAAAATTGATTAGTAAAATGAATGATGAGCAAGCGATTCTGTATTTATCTAATTTGAAACAAATAGGAAGATGGTCAGCAGAAATGATACTGTTGTTTACTTATAATAGGTCAGATATCTGGCCGATACAAGATATTGGACTTTTAAGAGCTATATCAAAAAATTACAAAAAAAAATATTTACCACCAGATAGATTTGTCAAAATTTTACAAAAAAGATTCTCCCCATATTGTTCTGTTGCTACATGGTATTTATGGAGAAGTATTGATCCAGAACCTATTCAATATTAATTTCCCTCTACAATTTGATGATTTCTAATAACAGTATCTTTTAGTAATTCGTGTGCTGCTTGATATTCTGAAGAATAAAAAAATTCTTTTGCTTTTTCGAAAGAAGAAAATTCTAATACTGCAGTTCTTATAAATTCTCGACCTTCAGTAACAATATTTTGTCCTCCTCTTATTAGGAACTTTCCATTATATTTTTTGACTGCTTCTTTGGCTTTTATTGCATAATTCTTTAAAGCATTATCATCATTTATACTTTCATAAACACAAACAATATAACCTTTGCTCATTTTTCTATCCAATCGTTAAATTTGATTAAATTATCTTTAACATATCTAGGTAAATAATTAATATCTAGTTTTTCGAGAGTGTTTTCTTGATTGAATTTATTAGATCTAGAGTCAGCTTTAAGATTATATACAGTTCGTTTTTTTTTAATTAATTCTTTTATTTTTGTTATTCCTAAAGGGCTTTGTTCGTATTCTAAATGGTGTAAATAAGATTTTAATTTTTTTTCAATATTTTCCGGACTTTTGATATATGAAAAATGCCATCCACCTTCATTGATCATCTCAATATCTGAGTATTTTGTATTAGAAAATATTGTATCAAATCGCCACCAAGAGTAATTTCTATCTTTAATGTTTCTTAACCACTGAGGTGACATAAGATCTTTTTTTCTACAGGCTTTGGAACCTATCCAAGGAAAATCTTTAAGAGCCAAATTAAGTTTATAGTAAATCATCAATTGTCTAAAAAATACAAATTTATTTCTTTTTTTTTTTAAATTATGTGTTTCTAAATTTGGTATTTCATCTAAATCAGATACGATTATCCAATCTTCATCATCAGCATCTTCTAAACCTTTAACTATCAAATTTCTTTGATGGTTCTCCCTTTTTAAGGCATTCATAATTTGTTTATTTATTTTTTTCTTTGGCTTATCATAATTGAGCACTTCTTTTAAATTTGTTGGTTCCTCCTCTACAAGTATATAATTTATTTTATCTTTGAACTTTTTAAATTTTCCAATATCGAATAATGGCCTTCGTTTCTCACCATTATGATTGAAAGCTGACTCCACAATAACAAATTGATCAACAAATTTATTTAAAGTATTTAATCTTAAATCAAGAACTAAGTCTTCATCAAAATACATAAAACAATCAAATATTTTCATAATTATTTTTAATCTTTTTTAATTATTTCAATATGATAAAAAACTCCATGGCAGAAAAATTAATTATCAATTTTAAAGAGTATACCCAAATTGTTGAAAAGTTAGCAATACAAATTCATAACAACTATAAACCTACTGTTCTAGTAGGTATTATGAGAGGGGCTGCACCTATTATAGATATTTTATCAAGAATTTTAAAATTACCAATAGCCTATATAGTTATTCAGAGTTATACGGGAAAGGGCATGGAAGATAAACAAGGACAACTTATGTTTGCTAGAGAAATAAGTTCATTGGCTAATGAAAAAGATTTTAATAAAGTTTTGTTGATTGATGATTTATCAGATACTGGTTTGACACTCAATAAAAGTATTGAATGGTTAAAAAGTTATGGACCCACTAAAGAATTTATAAAAGAAGTTAAAACAGCTTGTTTATGGAAAAAGAAATCCTCTAAATTTGAACCGGATTTTTGCCCAGTAAGATTAAGCTCAGATCCATGGATAGTTCAACCTACCGAACACTATGAAGAATTATCAATTAAAGAAATTATTGAAAAAAATAAATAGGGCTAGATTAAACTAGCCCTATTAATAAATTTATTTAAGCAACAACAAAACTTATAAAACTTAAAATAGCGATAACCCAAATTGCAGGGGAAGTTGAAGAAAACTTTCCAGTAAATATTTTGATTAAAGCGTAAGAAATAAATGCCAGCGCAATACCATTACTTATACTGTATGTTAAGGGCATTGCAATCATAGCTAAGACAGCCGGTGCAGACTCTCCAATGTCATCCCATTCTATATCAGTAATATTTCTTACAAATAATACAGCCACATAGAGAAGCGCTGCCCCATCTATTTCTTTTGGTAGACTTGTAGCAAGTGGCGAAAGAAACAAACAAGCTAAAAATAATACTCCAATAACTAAAGAAGTCATTCCGGTTCTGCCACCAGCTTTAACTCCAGCACCAGATTCTACGTAACTTGTTACTGTAGTAGTACCCATTAGAGCACCTGCAACTGTTCCAACACTATCAGACATCATAGCTTTTTCTATATCTTGAACTTTCCCATTTTTATCAACTTTTCCGGCAACATTGGCTACTGACGTTAAAGTTCCGGCAGTATCAAAAAAATCTATAAACAAAAGAGTAAATATTACTGTTGACATTCCAGCAGTGAATGCGGCTGTCAAATCAAAATCCATTAAATATGTCATTGGAGGAATACTTCCCACAACACCATTAAATTTTGCTAGCCCTGATCCCCAAGCAATAATACTAAAAGCAATAATACCAATAATTATATTTCCTTTTATGTTTAGTTTTTCCATAACAATCATAGACACAAACGCTAAACAGCCTAAGATTATTAATGGATTTTTTATATCTCCTAAAGTCACTAGGGTTACTGGATGATCAGCAACTACTCCCATTATTTCTAGGCCAATTATAGCTAAGAACAAACCAATTCCAGCTCCAATACCAAGTTTTAAACTTCTAGGAATTGAATTAATTAACCATGCTCTAATTGGAGTAAGAGAGATAATTAAAAATAATATACCTGCAACTAAAACAGCTCCTAATGCCGCTTGAGGTGTATAGCCCATACCTGCTACGACTCCAAATGCCACAAATGCATTGATTCCCATCCCAGGGGCGAGACCAATTGGCCAAGTTTTTCCATAAAAAGCCATTATGAAACAAGCTAATGCAGTTGCTACAATTGTGGCTGTAAAAACTGCTCCAAAATCAAAAAA
Organism: Pelagibacterales bacterium SAG-MED39; assembly: GCA_014653625.1. Classification (GTDB taxonomy): domain Bacteria; phylum Pseudomonadota; class Alphaproteobacteria; order Pelagibacterales; family Pelagibacteraceae; genus Pelagibacter. The sequence goes on along the minus strand of JACWEI010000001.1, from coordinate 17,650 downwards.
ACCTTTTTCGGGTCCAGCAAACTCACCAGAAAGTATGAAAGGGTTTAAAAACATGATGTATGCCATTGTTAAAAAAGTTGTAACTCCAGCAATTACCTCAGTTTTAAAGTTTGTTTTATGTTTTTTATATTCAAAATATTTTTCTAACATTTTTCCTCCTATTGATATGTTGGTATTCGATTCTTTTTAAAAATACTTTGTAAAATGTTGCTTTATTCACAATATACAACTTAAAAGTTTATATTTACGCTACAATTTCACTGTTAATATAAAAATGTGAAAAAATTCAAAATAATTATCCTAATTCTTTCTTTAAGTTTTATCTTATCGAACTGTCAAACAATTAAAAATAAAACTGATTCTATTGTGGAAAAAGAAAATCAAAAATTAAGCAAATATATCGGCAAATCATTAAGTGAGCTCAAAATAGACCTTGGAAAACCTACCGAGGATTATAAAAATGAGAAAGGGAATATGGAAATAATATATAAAACAAAAAAATATGGTATTTCCTGTGAAAGAAAATTTGAAATAAATACCAATGGAATAGTAATTGGCTTCGTTACAAAAGGGTGTTTCTAAATTTACCTGCGGAGAATTAATCTCCGCAAGCAAGGGTTTGCTTATTTAATTTCAATAAGTTTTTTCTTTTTATGCTCAGGAATAATTCTTTCACAAGATATTGTTAATAAACCATCTTTAAGTTGAGCACCATCAACTTTTACGTCATCTGCAATAGTAAACGATCTTGCGAATTGTCTTTGAGAAATACCTTTATGAATAATTTCTCCATCGGCATTCTTATCCTCAGACTTATTGACTTGTTTTGTTTTTACTGTCAATAAATTATCTTCAAATTCAACTTCAACATCCTTTCTATTAAAACCAGCTAAAGCAATTTCAATTGCATAATTATCTTTGCCAGTCTTTCTGATATTGTAGGGCGGGTAGTTTGACTGCATTGTCAAAGCCCCGTTTCCTAGCATATTTTCAAATTGATCAAACATATCATCAAAACCAATTGAAAAAGGCCTAAGTGAATTAAATATAGATAGGTCCTTACTTGTCATAATATTCTCCTTTGTTAAGCAAGTTTATTTTTGCAAGTTCCATTAGGCAACTTGCATTTAGTATGTAGGAACTAAATTAATATTTTCAATATTATATATTTAATTTTTTTTTGAAATTTTGAGTGCAAAAGCATAATCAAGAGCTATTTCTTCGATAGCTCCATCTCTTCCAGATTTTCCACCATGACCAGCATTCATTTCGGTTTTTAATAATAATAAATTATTATCGGTTTTATAATCTCTTAGTTTAGCTGTAAATTTTGTTGGTTCATCAAATAATACTCTATTGTCGCTTAAGCTAGTTGTAATTAAAATATGAGGATAATCCATTTTTTTGATATTATTATATGGAGCGTATGAAAATATATAATCAAAATGTTCCTTGTTCTCTTTTGCATTACCAAATTCATCAAATTCACCAATAGTTAAAGGTAGAGAATGATCAAGATTAGTTGTCAAAGAGTCAACAAACGGTACTGCCATTATTATTCCTAAAAACAACTCGGGGGCTTGATTAACCACAGCCCCCATTAATAATCCTCCAGCTGATCCACCCATTCCAATTATTTTTCCTTTTGAGGAATATTTATTATCAATTAAATATTTTGCTGCACTAATGTAGTCTTTAAAAGTATTTTTTTTATTAGTAAGTTTACCTTCTTTCCACCACTTCATGCCTTTTTCCATCCCACCTCTTATATGTGCAGTTGCCCAAATTATATTTCTGTCAATAAGACTTAATCTTATTGTAGAAAAATTTGGACTCATTGAACTTCCATAAGAACCATAACCATATAAAAGTAAATTAGCAGATCCATCTAATTTAGTTTTTTTGTGTCTTGTGATTGTTAGAGGAACAATTCTTCCATCGTGTGATTTAAAGTCAACTCTTTCTACGATATAATTATTAGAATTATGACCTGAGGGAATTTCTTGTTCTTTAACTAGTTTTTTTGATTTTTGCGCAAGATTATACAGATAAACCCTTGAGGGTGTTTTTGGAGATGAATATCCAACATAAATTTCATCTGTATTTTTATCTTTTTGTCTCAATGAAATATTTGGCACACAAACGATCTCATCAGAAATAACCAATTCCTCTTCTATATTATTAGAAATATTTCTTACAAATAATTTATCTAAAGCATTTGAGGTTTCAGAGCGAATTATCCAATTTTTTAAAAAAATACAACCTCCAATCAAAACCTCATTTTTTGCTGGAATAAAAGTTTGCCAATTTTGTTTTTCAAGACTATTTGAAATATCAATTTTAAAATCCTCAGCACCTTTGTTTGTATGATTGTAAAATTTTTTATCCCAGGAATTTATTGAATATAAAATTCCTTTTTCTCTTTTTAAAATTAATTTTGGATTAGGCTTTTTTTCTTCAACTTTAAAATAATATTGTTCAGAGGTATTGTGATCTGAGGTTGAAATAAAATAATATTTTTCATCTGAACTAAGACTTATACTTACAGTGAATGCTTCACTTTTTTCCTCGAAGATTAATTCATCTCCATCATCTAAATTTCCTATCCTATGCCTAAAAATTTGTCTCGCTCGGTGATTTTTATCTAGTTTGGAATAAAAAATATATTTATCATCTAAACTAAAAGTGATGCTTCCTGAAGTATCTGGTATCTCTTTTGTGATTGTTTTATTAGTACTTATGTCTTTAATAAAAATAGTGTAATACTCAGAACCTTTAGTATCTAAAGAGTATCCAAGTAATTTATCGTTATGACTAACTTCTAAATCGCCTACACCAAAATACTCAACACCTAATTTTTCTTTTTCTTTGTCACCATTCCAAATTTCCTCTACTTTATTAGTATTATTTTTTTTTCTAAGTTTTATTGAATAATTACCTTTAGTTGTAGTTTTGGTCCAATATTCATACGTATGATCTTTGTAAGGAAGAGATTCATCATCAAGTTTAATTCTTCCTTTTATTTCATCAAATAATTTTTTTTGAAGATCCCGAGTATCCTTTAAATGATAATCTGCAAAAGAATTCTCTTGTTCAAGATATCTTTTAACCTCACTATTTAATTTATTTTTATCCTTTAAAACTTCTAAAATATCTTTTTGATGTATCCAACTATAGTTATCTTCCCATGTTACATTGTGACAAGATTTTATTTCTGACTTTTTTCTAAGTTGTGGTACTTTCATTGTACTGAGAGATATATGAATATTATAATTTATACATTAGTTATATTAACCATTCTTTATTTTCTACTAAAATTTATAACCAATATTTCATCAAAAAAGATATCAAAAAGTCTCAGATTTGTAATAATTTTAGGTTTAATTGTTTTAGCAATTTTATTTGCTATTGGTGGAAGATTCTTGTTAAGCTTACCTCTTACTCTAGCAAGTTTGGCACTATTAAAATTAAAAGGATTATCTATTTTCCAATTGATATCTCTTTTTAGATTAATTCAAACACTAAGAAGAAGTGGAAGATTTTCATTCAATAATACTCAAAATAAAAATTTTTCCAACCTGTCTGTTTCGGAGTCTTGTAAGATATTAAATTTAGATGAAAAAAAAAAATTAAATAAACAGGACATTAATAAAGCTTATCTTAAAATCCAAAAAAAAATACACCCCGATGTATCTCCAGAAACTTCTAGACTATCATCTATTGTAAATGAGGCTAGAGATGTTTTGATGGAGGAAATTAAATAAATTCCTTTACTTTATCTAAAACTTTATCTACAGAAATTGTATTTGGATCTAGTCTAGAGTCATGAGTAATGTTATCAAGATCTATACCTGGTGGAATAATTCTTTTTTGATTAACACTATAATCTGAATAAGCTCTAGGTGTATCAAGTAAAATAATAAAACTTGGTTTGCCTAGCTGACAAGATATGTGATGGCCAAATGAGTCATTTCCAATATAAATTTTACTTTGTGCAATATAATGTTTTACTTCAGATATACTTTTGTTGCTCAATGACTCACATGTTTCTTTTCCAACTTCTTGAATTATTTTTTGGGCATCTTCACTTTCGTTAGAGCCACAAAGTAAATAAAAATATGTCCTTCTAATATTGTTTAGCTTTCTTATTAGAGCAGAATAATTTTTATATCCCCATTTTGTAGTAGGACCAGAAGAACCAATACCAAGGATAACTTTTTTTAAATCATTTTTTTTTAGGTCTTTAATTTTTTCATCATTAATAAAAATTTTTGTTTCGGTAGGACATTCTTTAATACCTAAACTTTTTTCAGTAAAGATCTTGGCTGTCTTAACTAAATGTAAACTTTTTTTTTTAAACAAAGGGTAATGATATATATTTTCTATCCCAGCGATTTTGCTAGACAATAAATATCTTAAGCTTGGATAAAATATAAAAAAATTCTTTAAATTTAATGTTCTCAGAAATTTTGATAAATGAAAAATATCTGTAATTTTTTTATGAAATTTATTTAAATATATTACCTCATTAAAATTTGGGTCGTCTTTTAATATCTCATTTAACTTTGGATTTAATGTAATTAAGCTAACTGGTCCGAATTTTTTAGCTATTTCGTGACAGTAACTTAAATGCAATAGATTTGCACCTAGGCCCTTATAACTTAAGAAAATTCCTGTTTTCATAAAAATAACTTTTCTATTATACTTATTTAATAAAAATTTATGTCAAAAATTAAAGGTATATATGCGGCAGGACTGTCAATCTTAAATGAGGATTTAAGTCTTAATGTTGAAAAAACGATTTTACACTCTGAAAATATTATTGATCAGGGATGTCATGGTGTGGCTATTTTTGGAAGCACAGGCCAAGCTCAACTTATTCCAGTGGTTGAAAAAATCAAATTATTAAACCAGCTTTCGTTAAGTAAATTTAAAAAAAACTTTATTGTAGGTACGGGATTGAATTCTTTGGCTGAAACTATAAATTTAATGAAAATAGCATCTTCATTAGGTTTCAAAAAATTTTTAATAATGCCACCAGCTTATTATATTTATGGGGATAGCGAAGTAATTGAATTTTATACTAAAATTGTAGAGTCTATACCTGAGTCTGAAATTATTCTTTATAATTTTGAAAAACTTTGTGGCTACAAATTTAGTGTAGATTGTGTTCAAAAACTTGTAAAAAAATTTCCCAATCAAATAGTTGGCGTGAAAGATAGCTCATATAATTTATTTGAAAATTTAGATCTAGATAATTTTTCAATTTTACCAGGATCAGAGTTAAAATTATTGAAGGGTTTAGAGATGGGTTGCTCGGGAATAATCACGGCCACATGTAATGTTACGGCACAATTATCTCGAAAGGTTTACGATGATTTTTTTTCTCACAATCCTCAATCATTTAACCAAAAATTATGTAATGTAAGAAGTGTTTTTGATAAATATAATTTGATTTCTGGATTACACACATTCTATTCACAAGAAAATAAAATTTACAAAAATATTTTACCACCTCTTAAACTGTTAAATTTTGACGAAGAAAAAGATTTAATGAAAAATTTAAAAGATCTTAAATTTACAACAAAGTCACCAATGGCAGCTTAAAATGCAATTAGCAAGTTTTTTAAACAAAGTTTTTAAAAAAGGTGGGTTCATACTTACAGATGCAAATTTAAAAGATTATATTATAGGAAACCCTGGTAACAATCCTATAAAATTAAAAATTTTAAATAAAAAACTACATTATAAATTATTATTTCACCCTGATTTGTATTTTGGTGAAGCGTACACAGATGGACAAATAATTATCGAAAATGGAACTCTTACAGATTTTTTGGATTTAGCATTAATGAATTTTGGAAGAAGTGATTTAAATTTTTTAAGTTATTTAATGAACAGACTTAGAGGTTCATATAGGTATTTAACAAACTTTAATTTTATAAAAAAATCTAAAATGAATGTATCTCATCATTATGATATATCTGATGATTTATATGATTTATTCCTGGATCCAAAAAGACAATACTCTTGCGCTTACTTTAAAAATGAAAATGATAGTTTAGAAACAGCTCAAAATAATAAGATCCAACACATTATAAAAAAATTAGATATTAAACCTAATCAAAAAGTTTTAGATATAGGGTGTGGCTGGGGATCATTGGCAATAGATATAGCAAAAAGTGCAAAGTGTGAAGTTACAGGAATTACATTGTCTGAAAACCAATTAAGTCATTGTAAACGAAAAGCCAAAGATTTGAATTTGGAAAATCAGGTAAAATTCAAATTAATGGATTATAGAGAGCTCAATGAAAAATTTGATAGAATTGTAAGTGTTGGTATGTTTGAACATGTTGGAAGAAAATTTTACAAAAAATTTTTCAAACAAGTGGAAAATCTATTAAAAGAAGATGGTATTTCATTAATACATACTATAGGTTCAGTAAATCCACCTAGAGACCCACATCCATGGATAACAAAATATATTTTTCCAGGAGGATATACACCTAGCTTAAGCGAGGTAACAACTCCCATAGAAAAAGCAGGCTTAATCGTTACTGATATTGAGGTTCTGAGACTACATTACTCTCATACTTTGAGACACTGGAAGGAAAATTGCTTAAAAAATAAGCACAAAATTATTAAAATGTTTGATGAAAAATTTTTTAGAATGTGGGAATTTTATCTTGCAGGATGTGAAATGGCATTCAAATGGGGAGACCAAGTTGTATATCAATTTCAACTTACAAAAAATTATAAATCAACTCCTGTGACTAGAGACTATATTTATCAATAAATTATTGATAGTATTAAGCTTCTTTAAAATGAAAAAAAAATCAAAAAAATCAAAAAAAACAAAAAAATCAAAAAGTTTTAAAAAAAAAGTTTTAAAAAAAAAATACAAAAATAGGTATAAAAAAACTACAAAAAAAAAGAAAAAATTTTTAAAAAAGAAACTTAAAAAAATAAAAAATAATAATCTTAGAGATAATAAAAGGATAAATATTTATTCAAATATCAAAAAAAAGCAAAATGAAAGTTTTGTTTTAAAATTAGTAAAACTACAATTATCTTTAAAACCTCGATTAAATTTTCAAATTAATTTTAATTTAGAAAGATATATTCAGAGTTTTTTTGATAAAATTTCTGAAACAATTTCAAATTATAAAATTTTAAAAGATGATGAAAAAAGAAGATTGAAATTAGAAAAGATTGAGACTGAAAGAAAAGAAAAAATTGAGATCGAAAAGAAAAAAAGACAAGATGAGGATTTGAGATTAAGATTAAAAGAACAAGCTTTAAAAGATGAAGCTAGATTAGAAAAACAAAGAACAAAAGATATAAAACTTTTTTTAAGAAAGGAGCAGGCTATTTTAAGAATAGAGCAAGCAGAAAAACAAAAGCAATTTTTACAGCAATTAAAATTAGATAAGCAAATAGAAAAATTTAGAATTAGGGAAGTTAAAGAATTAGAAAGACTTGAAAAGATTTCTTTAAGAGAAAGAAGAGAAGATTATTCAGGGCTTCAGGAGAGAATTGATAAACTTAAAGAAAAATATAGAATTATAAGGGATCAAAAAATTAAAGAGAGAGTGGAGGCTCTTGGAGTGAAACTTCAAGGGGATGAAGACAGAGAAACCTTACTATCTAAAGAAAAAGAATATACCTTAGCAAGACAAAAAATTGAATTTGCCTTAGAAAGTTTTTATAGAAGTGCTAGTAGCTTAGTATTTCAATTAAATAAAAGACACATTACAAGAAACATGTCTATTTTCAGATGCATAGATAGAAGGTTCGAGACGGGTGAAATTTTTATTAAATGGGATGAGTCAGAAGATGAAGAATGGTTGATATTAATTTATATAAAAGATAATTCACCTGATAAAGGTATTGTAGTAGAAGATAAAACAAATCCAGAAAAAAATATTTCCCATGAGTTTAAAAGCATAGATATATTTAAAGCCTCTGACACAATGGTAGACTCATTGACACAACTTATTGGAAGAAAAAGAACAAAAAATAATAATTAAATATTTATTAACAATTAAAAATTTTTAGAAATGATCTTAGGTACTATATTTCTCATTACGCTTTATCTAATTTTAAAATATATTTTAGAATGGATAAAATATTTCAATAATTTAGACACAAGACTAGGAGATAGTACTTGGCGATTTAGTTATGATTATCCAGTTATAGGAGAAAGAGATATCTCTGATCTAGATGATAAAGATTTTGTTAGACTTAGAAGGAAAAAAAATAAGATTGTTCTATTAATGTATTCAGTAGTTCTTATTATGTTTATTTCTTCTATGTCGTTATTAAGTAAATTTTTGTTATTTTTTTTTGATTAACCCTTTAATTGTTTTTTATTCTTTAAATATAGAAAAAAAGCAACTATCTCATAGACAAGAGAAAACAAATTAAAAATTATAGGTAATCTTAAAAAATTATACAGAAATTTATACTTAGGTATGTTCTTCCATACAAGAAGAAATGCTGCAGCACCTTGAATGATTTCTTCACCTTCTTTAACGTGGAGTCTTCGTAATAGCTCTTTACTATTTTTGGAGGTTTCTTTTTCTGCTAAATCATTATTTGTTATATCTACCCAATCAATTTCTTGAATTTTTTCTTTTTTATATAAATCAATTTCTGCCTTACAAATTTTACAAGAATTATTAAAATATACTTTCATAATTATAATAATTACTAATTAACTAAAGTTATGTACATGCGTAAAATACACTTATTGAAAATTATCCTAAACATCCTATGTATTGAGGGTAATGAGTGATTTCTTCAAAAATTCAGATTTATCTAGAAATGAAGCGGACAACATAATCTCTGATACATTAAAAAAATGTGACGATGGAGAATTATATCTAGAAAATTCTAAATCAGAGTCCATATTACTAGATGATAACAAAATAAAAAATTCTAATTATAATTCAGATTTAGGTTTTGGATTTAGAGCTGTATCGGGTGAAGTAGTTGCGTATTCCCATTCAAATGAAATATCTAAAAATTCATTAAAACAATCTTCGGACAACCTAAAATCAACACTTAAATCCTCAAAAGGTAACTACAATTACTTAATTCCTAAATCTAATAAAAAGTATTATGAGAATATTAATCCAATAGAACAAAAAACACTTAATAAAAAAATTGAAATTCTGAATAAAGTAAATGAATATCTTAGGTCTAAAAATAGTGACGTTAAGCAGGTGACTAGTAATTTTAGTGGAGAACAAAAATCTATAGAAATAATTAGATCAGGTGGTGAAACTCTAACAGATGTTCGTCCTTTAGTAAGATTCAATGTATCTGTAATGCTTGAGAAAAAAGGAAGAAAAGAAACTGGTGTTTATGGGATTGGTGGAAGACAGTCTTATGAAACCTACCTCAAAGAAGACAACTGGAAAAACGTTTGTGATGAAGCTTTAAGAATAGCTTCTGTAAATTTGGAGAGCAAACCAGCGCCAGCTGGTGAGATGAAGGTTGTACTTGGCCCAGGATGGCCTGCAATTTTAATTCATGAGGCAATTGGGCATGGTTTAGAAGGTGATTTTAATAGAAAAAAAACTTCTGCTTTCCATAATTTGATGGGCCAAAAAGTTGCAAGTGAAGGAGTAACAATTGTTGATGATGGAACCTTAGATAATAGAAGAGGAAGTCTTACGATCGATGATGAAGGTACACCTACAGAAAAAACAGTATTAATTGAGAATGGAATTTTAAAAAACTTTATGCAGGATAGACTAAATGCACGTTTGATGAAAACTAGATCCACTGGTAGTGGTAGAAGAGAAAATTTCCGACACATTGTTTTGCCTAGAATGAGAAATACTATGATGTTAAGCGGTAAGCAAACTCAAGATGAAATGATCAAATCTGTAGATAAAGGTATTTTTGCAGTTAGCTTTGGTGGTGGTCAAGTTGATATTACATCAGGAAAATTTGTATTCAATTGTACTGAGGCGTATGAAATAATTAATGGTAAAATTGGTTCACCCATTAAAGGTGCAACTTTAATTGGAGATGGTCCTTCAATTTTAAAAGAAGTTTCAATGGTAGGTAATGATATGATGATAGACCCTGGTATTGGAACTTGTGGAAAAGCTGGCCAGGGAGTTCCAGTTGGAGTTGCTCAACCCTCAATATTAATTAATAAGATGACAGTTGGTGGTACGAAATTATAAATGGTTAAAGATCAAGAATATTTAGAAAAAAAAGCCTCTTACTGCTTAGATCTTGCAAAAAAATTTGGGGCTACAGGTGTTGAGGTAAATGTAGGTAGCTCTATTTCTGAGACTGTAAATTTTAGAAAAAAAAAGCTAGATGAATCTAACAGATCAGATAACTTAAGTATTGATATTACTACTTATATAGGAAAGAAAAAATCATCTATATCTTCATCAAATTTATTAAAAGATAACTTAAATATATTAATTGAAAAATGCATTGAAACTACAAAAAATACTCCAGCAGATGAATTTAATTCACTTCCCGATAAAGATTTACTTGCAAAAGAAGTTAAAGACTTAAATCTATATGACGATAATCACATAGAGAATGATGGTAAAATAGAATATTTAACAAGATTAGAAGATTATGCTTCAATTGACAAAAAAATAGTAAATACTGAGTCTAGTTTCACTGAAGATAAATCAAATTTCATTTTAGCTAATAGTGACGGTTTTTGTAAAGGCTTTAAAACTTCATCGTTTGTAGCATCCAGTGTAACGGTTGCTAAAGACGATAAAAGTATGGAGAGAGATTATGAATATACTCTTAAATGTCACCTAGATGACATAAAAAGTGCAGAGGAATTAGGAAAAGCAGCTTCTGAGAATACTATTAGAAAATTAAGTCCAAAAAAAATTGGTAGTGAAAAGATTGCTATAATTTTTGATAAAAGAATTGCCAAAGGAATGTTAAGTGCCTTTACAAGTGCAATATTGTCTTCTTCTATTTCGAGGGGAACTTCATTTTTAAAAGATAAGATCAACCAAAAAATATTTTCAGACTCAATTAATATTTTTGATAAACCTGATATTATAAAAGGTTTAGGATCTAAGAGCTTTGACTCCGAGGGGGTTATTACAGAAACCTTAAAATTAGTAGAGGAGGGTATTTTAAAGCATTATTTGGTAGATACCTACAATGGAAAAAAGCTAAATCTTAAGTCAAATGGAAGGTGCGGGGGAACCAGCAATCTTTATTTTGATAACGGAGAGATGTCTTTTAAAAATCTTTTAAATTGTCATTCAAAATGTCTTTACATCACAGAAACCATTGGTCATGGAAGTAACATTATAACTGGGGATTATTCTGTAGGAGCAACTGGCTTTTTAGTGGAAAATGGTGAATTCAAATATCCTATTAATGAAATTACTATAGCTGGAAATTTTAAAGACATGTTTCAAAATATAACTTTGGCAAATGATTTGGAATTTAAATATTCAACCAATTCACCAACCATGATGATTGAAGGCATGGTTGTTGCAGGCAAATAATAGATTTATTCAAAATTCTTAAGACGATATTCCCAATCACCCATTCTTGAATACGAAACTCTAATAATTGTAGAATTTTTTTTATCGAACCAAATATCAAAATCTAGACGTTTATCTTTTGGTAGAGACATATCTTCAGAATTTATTTTAAAATGATCAACTTCAAAGGTTTTTCCGTATTGTTCAATTTTTTCTTTACCTATAAAAGTAACAACTTGTTTTTTTATACTTCCAGAAATTGGACTAACTTGACTATCAGTCTGCAAAATTTTATGGCTCCACCAATTACCTATAACATTATCAATAGATGCTTCACCTGAATAAGAAGAGCCCTTTATATTAAATTTATTTTTATCTTTATTAAAAACTAAATTTACAAATTTTTCTTTATCATTTTGTAAAGTTTTTGAGTAATAAGAAATTAATTGATCTTTTAGATACTTTTCTTCACCATATCCCTCCACTTGAAAAATTGTAGCTCCTAAAATTTTTACAGAAAACTTTATTTGATTAGTAACCTTTGTTTCATCACCTTTTCTTGTGAAGAAATAATAATTATACCCTATTAATTCTCCATTTCTAAAAATATCCATTTCAATTTTATTGTATTTTTTGTAGTGATCCATATGAGCAATAACATTTGTGGAGAATAATATGATTATAAGGACTAAAAATTTTTTCATTTGATAATTACAATAATAGACTTTTTCTATAATAGAAGTAATTTATCAAAAAATGTTTTTAAAAATAAAGAATATACCAAAAGTAAATTGGAGCTCTGAAAAGCCTTATAATTTTAGGCCTAAATTTTCTACATTCTTTTTTTTATGTATTGGTTTAGCATTATTTGGTTTAGGAGAGGGTTTATTAATTGTCTCTTTTACTGGAGCTTCTCCTTGGAGTATTTTAGCTCAAGGTATTTCTCTAAATGTAAATTTGAGTATTGGGACTATTACTCTTTTAATTAGTATAGCAGTTTTAACCTTATGGATTCCCCTTGGTCAAAAACCTGGTTTAGGAACTATATTTAATGCTTTAATAATTGCATTTATGATTGATCTTTGTATAAAATTTGTACCAACTCCATCTACTTATCTTCATCAATTAATTTTAGCAGTTATTTCTGTAATGATGGTTGGGATAGGTGGGGGTATTTATTTAGTTTCTAATTTAGGAGCAGGTCCAAGGGATGGTTTGATGATAGGATTACAAAAAGTAACAAATTTACCAATAGCAGCGGTAAGAGCAACTCTAGAAATTACAGTTGTCTGTGTTGGTTGGTATTTAGGTGGAATTGTTGGAGTTGGCACTTTGTTATTTGCTTTTGGCATAGGACCCTGTGTTGCATTGGGACTTTATTTAACTGATAAAATTTTTGATTAAGCTGCTGAGCTAGATTTTTCACTTCTTTTTCTCTCATGTGGGTCAAGAATAGCTTTTCTTAATCTGCACGACTCTGGAGTAATCTCTAAAGCTTCATCTGTATTTAACATACTTAATTGTTCAGCTATCGACATTTTTCTAACAGGAGTAAGAATTACATTTTCATCTGTACCTTGAGTTCTCATGTTAGTTAGTTTTTTACCTTTCATAACATTAATTATCATATCTCCTGGTTTTGGTGATAATCCAACAATCATACCTGGATAAACCGGATCGTTATGTGTTACAAACATTTCACCTCTAGCCTGTAAATTAAATATTGCAAACGCAACAGCTTTTCCTTGTTCCATCGAAATTAAAGCACCATTTCTTCTACCTTCCATTTCACCTTCAAATTTACCATAATCATGAAAGATTCTATTAATAACACCGTTTCCCTTTGTAAGAGTAAGAAATCGACTTGTATAACCCATCAAACCTCTTGTAGGAGCATGGAATATTAATCGCTTTTTATCTTTTCCTGTATCTTTTAATTCAATTAATTTACCCTTTCTTCTATTCATTGAGTCAATTATTTTTGAAGAATACTCTTCATCAAGATCCATAGTAATTTCTTCAATAGGCTCAAGTTTTTTTCCATCATTATCTTTTCTGTATAAAACTTTTGGTGGGCTAACTGTCATTTCAAAACCTTCTCTTCTCATCTGAGTTAACAATATTTCTAACATTAATTCTCCTCTACCACTTACTACAAAAGAATCATTTCCATCATTTTCTGAGAATGTAATTCCAACATTGTTCTGTGCTTCTGTGATTAATCTTTCTCTAATTTGTGTACTGGTAAGTTTCTTGCCTTCAGTGCCAGCCAAAGGAGATGTATTAACTGTAATAGTAATAGACATAGTAGGAGGATCAATAGGAGTAGCAGTAATTGGCTCATTAACCTCTAAATCACATATTGTATCTGCGACACTTGCTTTTTCTAAACCTGCAACAACTACAATATCTCCTGCCTCTCCAACCTCAATAGGAACTTTTTTTGTTCCTTCATATCTAAAAATTTTTGTAAGCCTACCTTCATCAACCTTTTCACCTTTTAAATTTATTGCCTTTATAGCTTGATTAGCTTTGGCAGTTCCTTGAGTAATTCTTCCCACCAAACTTCTCCCTAAAAAACTATCTGCATAAAGGAGTGTTGACAACATTGCAAAAGGTTTTGTTTTATCCAATTCTGCAGGTTTAACATGTTCAATTATTTGATCTAAAAGAGGATTTAAATTTTGTCTTGGACCTTCTACTTCCTTATCAGCCCACCCAGATCTTCCACTAGCATATAAAACTGGGAAATCTAATTGTTCTTCATTTGCATCTAAACTTACGAATAAATCAAATGTTTCATCCAATACCTCATCAGCTCTTTGATCTGACTTATCAAGTTTGTTAATTACAACAATTGGTTTTAAACCTTGTTTTAAAGCTTTTGATAATACAAATTTTGTTTGAGGCATTACACCTTCAGCTGAGTCAATTAGCAACAAAGCTCCATCAGCCATACCCAATACTCTTTCAACTTCTGCTGCAAAATCTCTGTGACCTGGAGTGTCGATAATATTAACCCTAGAATCTTTCCAATTAATTGAGGCTGGTTTTGCTAAGATTGTAATTCCTCTTTCTTTCTCAAGTTCACCCGAGTCCATTAATCTTTCATCAATAATTTCATTTTCTCTAAATGATCCACTTTGTTTCATTAGATTATCAATTAAAGTAGTTTTCCCGTGGTCAACGTGAGCAATGATAGTGATGTTTCTGATATTGTTACTCATAATTTGTGGCTCTTATACATTAATTCTTTGATTTGAAAACTTAAAAAAAAGTCAGTATTTATAAGATAAATAAGGTTTTATAAAAAATTCATTTCTTGTGATTGTTTTAAAAACATATAGATATCGCAATAAAATTAAAGGCAATAAATAATCAAGAATTAAATTTCAAAATATATTTTTTAACCATCAAATGGAAGATTTTAGATCAATAAAAATAGAGGACTCATTAAAAAATTCTTTATCTAAAATGAATTTTATTAAACCAACACCCATTCAAGGCATGGCTATTCCAGTTGCATTAGAAGGCAAAGATATTCTAGGTACTGCACAAACGGGTACAGGCAAAACATTAGCTTTCAGTATACCTCTAATTAATAAATTAATTTTAGACAAAAATGCTTTTGCGTTAGTGATGTGCCCAACAAGAGAATTAGCCTCACAAGTAATGGAAGCAATTAAAAGTATTATTAGTGATAAAATCAATATCAGAACAGCTTTATTAATTGGTGGTGAGTCTATGCAAAAGCAACTTAGACAACTGGGTAATAGGTCTAGAATTATAGTTGGTACACCTGGTAGAATTAATGATCACTTAAAGAGAAAAAGTTTAAACTTAACAGCAACAAAGTATTTAGTTTTAGATGAAACTGACAGAATGCTTGATATGGGCTTTACTCCACAAATTGAAATGGTTTTAAAATTTGTACCGAAAAATCATCAAACATTATTATTTTCAGCAACTCTACCTCAAAATATTTTAAAAATTTCAGAAAAATATTTAAATAAACCTGAGAGAATATCTACTGGTGCTATTTCAGTTCCAATTAAAAAAATTAAACAGGAAACGCTTCAAGTTTTCAAAGAAAATAAATATGATGAATTAATTGATCAATTTTTAGCAAGAAAAGGATCAATCTTGGTTTTTGTTAAAACTAAAAGAAGTGCAGACAAGATGGTTAAGCGTCTTAAAGAAGAAGGGCATTCCGCAGACGCAATTCATGGGGACCTTCGTCAAAGTAAAAGGGATCGTGTTATAAACTCTTTTAGAAAAGGTTTGAAAAGAATTTTAATTGCAACAGATGTAGCCGCAAGAGGTCTCGATATTCCATTAATTCAACATGTAATTAATTATGACTTACCACAAGTTCCGGAGGATTATATACATAGGATTGGAAGAACTGCTAGAGCTGGATCAGAGGGATCCGCTTTAACTTTTATAACTTCAGATGACAGATCAATGTGGAATTCTATCAATAAGTTAATAGACCCAAATTTTAAACTAGTACAAAATGATCTAAGAAGAAACTTAAAAAATAAGAGAAGAGGAGATGGACCCTACAAAAAAAAAAGAAAATTTAGAGAAAAGAAAAAATTAAATTTCAAATATAAAAAAAAATTTTATGTAAAAGGAACAGAAGACAAAAGAGGGAGTATTAATGAAAAAAAAGATTTTGGTTTTAAAGTAAAGAAAAAATTTTTTAAAAAGAAACATACAAAACCATCAGGATTTACTAATAACCCTAAGTATTTTGAAAAAATACCCTCAGAAATTTCAAATTCAGATGGGGGAAAAAAAAGTTTTGATTTTAAGGGAAAAAAGAAATTTAAAAGTAGAAAAAATAGACCTAAACAGTTTACGTTTAAAAAGCATAATAAGAAGAGAAGAAAATTTTAAGATTTTTTAGATTTTTCTCTTTTTAACCTTCTCTTTTCTTTTAAGGTCAATTTTGCTCTTTTACTTACACTTGAGTCTTTAAAAGATTTACCACTATATCGCTTAGACATAGCATCAATTTAATACTTACAAAAAAAAAGGCCATCAAAAAATGGCCTTTTAGAATTTTTATATTTTAAAATTACAGGGTTTACATTCCCATGCCACCCATTCCTCCCATGCCACCCATACCGCCCATTCCTCCAGGCATTGCAGGAGCACCACCAGCATCTTTTTCATCTGGTTTGTCAGCTATCATTGCTTCTGTTGTTACTAATAATCCAGAAATAGAGGCTGCATCTTGTAGAGCCGTTCTAACAACTTTTACAGGATCAATTATACCTTTAGCAAACATGTCACAATATTCTTCATTTTGCGCATCATAGCCATGAGATTTTTTATTTTGTTCTAATAATTTACCAACCACTACTGAACCATCTACTCCAGCATTTTTAGTAATTTGTCTTATGGGGGCTTCTAAAGCTCTTTTTACAAGATCCACTCCTGCTTTTTGATCCTCGCCTTTAGCTTTAACTTTTTCAAGATCTTGAGCAGCATATAATAATGCACATCCACCACCTGTTACAATCCCCTCTTCAACAGCTGCTCTAGTTGCATTTAATGCATCTTCAACTCTATCTTTTCTTTCCTTAACTTCAACTTCAGTAGCACCTCCAACTTTAATTACAGCAACACCACCTGCTAATTTAGCTAATCTTTCTTGAAGTTTTTCTTTATCGTAATCAGAAGTTGTTTCATCAATTTGTTGTTTAATAGATGAGCATCTTGCTTCTATATCAGGTTTTTTACCACTACCATTTACAATAGTACTATTATCTTTATCAACCTTAACTTTTTTACATGAAAAAAAATTAACAAACTTACAACCAATGGTTCCACTTTTGGAGGCCGTTGTTCAAGCTGGTAGACCGCTAATGATAATTTCTGAGGATGTTGAAGGTGAAGCTTTAGCAACTTTAGTAGTTAATAAATTAAGAGGTGGTCTAAAAGTTGTTGCTGTGAAAGCTCCAGGATTTGGGGATAGAAGAAAAGCAATGCTTGAAGATATTGCAATTTTGACAGGAGGCCAAGTTATTTCTGAAGACTTAGGTATTAAGCTTGAGAATGTTAAACTTGATGACCTTGGTTCATGTAAAAAAGTTAAGGTTGATAAAGATAATAGTACTATTGTAAATGGTAGTGGTAAAAAA